>UQWT01000011.1 GCA_900544815.1 uncultured Bacteroidales bacterium
GAAGCGTTTTGCCATTCTCCACAACAGTTAGGTTACCCTTTCGGTCACTATGATGTTTATCTAATTCCACCATAGTGCAATCGAATACATTATACAGGTTTGATGTTTTGGCTTTAATTGTTTCATTACAGATTATATCTTTAGTTGGCTTGCGATATTCATCAGTATTGATATTAGCTGCAAACTGACAAAAATCTTCATAGTTGCGAATATAATCATTAACATCATATATTGTACTGCCAAATTCAAGGGCCAAAGCATTTGTTGAGAAATTTTTAATTTCACGCCATAAGCCTTTGGGAATATATAGCCCATAGTAAGAACGATTTAGTGTAAACGTTTTCTGTTCACAACCATCATTAACAGTAATGTCGAAAGCTCCTGACATAGCAATGATTAGCTCTTCATTGTTTATTTCAGCATGTCCACCACGATTAACATTTCCAGGGACATCATAAAGCCAATATGTACGCTTTATTTCAAATGGAATCTGAGCATTGTTTTCTGCAAAAGACAGATTGCCTCTTGCATCAAGGAACTTAGGCAGTTCTATGATTCTACAATCATTAACATTCATAATTCTATTCTATTCTTATTTGTAAACATATAGTTACTGCAACGCAAAATACTTTCTGGTGAATTTGTATCAAACCAAAGGATTTCATCTTTCAAATTAAGAACTTGAAGTTTGTTCTCATCATGATATATGCAGAATAAATCTGTTATTTCCTTTCTTCCTCTGTATGATAAATTAAGTGATTTTGCTCTCTTTGCAACATCGCTTGGAAAGATATACAATCCTACGATAGCTCCATAATTGTAAGCATCTGTTAGTCCCTCTATAGAAAGACATTGACCTTTATTGTTTAGTACAACTTTACCATACTGATTTTCATCATAGATACGCTTCATAAAGACTGTTGCACTCCCACTGCTTTTTAAAGCTTTTGTTGCTTTTTTTATGTATGTATTAATATCGCTTCCTACAAGTATTGTATCTCCTGTTATAATACATACACTATCGTTACCAATAAAATCTTCTGCTATAGAAATTGTGTAGGCTATACCTTTAGGTTTATCTTGAGTTAAATATAAAAATGTAGCTCCAAATCTTTCACCATCTCCTAAAGTATTCTTAAAAATACTTTGTTGTTCTTTAGTTGTAATGATTAGTATATCCTTGATATTAGCTTTCAAAATTAAATCTAAGGGATAAAACACCATAGGCTTATCATATATTGGCTACAGATGTTTTGGAATACCCAAAGTTAGTGGTAGTAACTTTTCTTCTCCAAACGCAGATAAGATAACACCTTTCATGTTATTTACCGATTATCATACATGTCAGAATAATACTTCATGTAGTCACCTGAAGTAATATTATCCAGCCACTCTTGGTTATTAAGATACCACAGTACAGTCTTCTCTATTCCTTCTTCAAACTGCAATGAAGGTTCCCAACCAAGCTCTTTTTGAAGTTTGGTAGAGTCTATGGCATATCGAGCATCATGACCGAGACGATCTTTTACGTAAGTGATAAGATTAAGATCTTCACCTTCTGCACGTCCAAGCAAACGGTCAACGGTTTTGATAACAGTCTTGATGATATCGATGTTTTTCCATTCATTGAATCCACCAATGTTATAAGTTTCTGCAATCTTACCATTATGGAAGATAATATCTATAGCACGAGCATGATCTTCTACATACAACCAATCACGTACGTTTTCTCCTTTACCATAGACTGGAAGAGGTTTGCGCTGACGAATATTGTTGATAAAAAGAGGTATCAATTTTTCAGGGAATTGATAAGGACCATAGTTGTTTGAACAATTGGTTACAATCGTAGGCATGCCATAGGTATCATGGAAGGCACGTACAAAATGGTCTGAACTTGCCTTTGATGCAGAATATGGAGAATGAGGATTGTATTTAGTCACCTCGTAGAAGAAATCTTCACCATATGCAAGATGATGTTCCTCTGAACTTGCTTTGGTTGTAAAAGGAGGCTTTATTCCTTCAGGGTGAGTCATCTGCAATGCACCATATACCTCATCTGTTGAGATATGATAAAAACGCTTACCTTTATATTTTTCTGGCAGTGACTCCCAATAGAGTTTGGCTGCTTGAAGAAGAGTCAAGGTTCCCATTACGTTTGTACGAGCAAATGTGAATGGGTCTTTGATACTGCGGTCCACATGACTCTCTGCAGCAAGATGGATAATACCATCTACATGCTCATCCTGCATCAACTTATAGAAAGCATCGAAGTCGCAAATGTCCATCTTGACAAACTTGTAATTGGGCTTGTCCTCAACATCTTTGAGGTTAGCAAGGTTACCCGCATAGGTTAATTTGTCAAGATTGATAATATTATACTCGGGGTACTTGTTTACAAACAATCTTACCACATGTGAGCCAATGAAGCCAGCACCACCAGTGATTATTATATTTTTCTTTGCCATATATATTTCTTATTATAAGTTTCTAAAGGTGTCAGAATCAATTTCCATCTTCTTTTCTTCAATAACCTTTAGCAAATATTGTCCATATTGATTTTTGAGCATGGGTTTTGCTAATTCTCGCATACGCTCTTCATCTATCCATCCTTGTCTGTAAGCAATAGCTTCTAAACAAGCAACTTTTAGACCTTGACGTTTTTCCAAAACTTCAATATAGGTTGAGGCTTCAGAAAGTGAGTCGTGAGTACCTGTGTCGAGCCATGCAAAACCACGACCCAGTGTTTGCACTTTTAATTCACCATCACGCAAGAACCATTGATTAACTGTTGTAATTTCATATTCGCCACGAGCGGAAGGTTGAATTTGACTTGCCACATCTACAACCTTATTAGGGTAGAAGTACAGACCAACAACAGCATAATTACTCTTAGGATGTTCGGGCTTTTCTTCAATAGATAAGCAGTTGCCTTGTTTGTCGAACTCGGCTACGCCATAACGTTTAGGATCGTTTACCCAATAACCAAATACTGTAGCTTTTTTCCCATCTTCTGCAGTTCGCACAGCTTCTCTCAGTTTTGTAGTAAATCCAGCTCCATAGAAAATGTTATCACCAAGTACAAGGCAGACACTATCATCTCCTATGAAATCTTTCCCGATTGTAAAGGCTTGTGCCAATCCGTCAGGAGAAGGTTGTTCTGCATAGGTTAAATGTACACCATAGTCAGAGCCATCGCCCAAGAGGCGTTTAAAACCAGGCAAATCATAAGGTGTAGAAATAATCAGAATGTCTCTGATACCTGCAAGCATCAGTACGCTGATAGGGTAATACACCATTGGTTTGTCGTAAATCGGCATCAACTGCTTGCTAATACCTTTGGTAATGGGATATAATCTTGTACCACTACCACCTGCTAATACGATACCTTTCATAAGTTCATCATTTAATTATTAGTAGTACGTGAGAGTATCGAACTCTGACTTTCGTCTATCTGTACACGTACTATCCCTATTTTATGAATCTTTACGCCAAACCATCTTATTGACGATGCCGACGTATGACTGCACAATCTTCACAACCTTAGTTGATACATTCTCGTCTACATAATCAGGCACAGGAATACCGTGCTGACCGTCACGGCAAAGCTCTACTGCAGTATCTACTGCCTGAAGCAAAGACTTCTCATCGATACCAGCAATGATAAAGTCGCCTTTATCAATAGCCTCAGGACGCTCTGTAGATGTACGGATGCAGATAGCAGGGAATGGATGACCTACTGATGTGAAGAAACTTGATTCTTCGGGGAGTGTTCCAGAATCAGATACTACAGCAAAAGCATTCATCTGAAGACAGTTGTAGTCGTGGAAGCCAAGTGGCTCGTGCTGGATGACACGTTTGTCGAGTTTGAAACCTGAGGCCGCAAGACGGTTGCGTGAGCGTGGATGACAGCTGTAGAGTATAGGCATGTCGTACTTTTCTGCCATGTGGTTGATAGCATTGAAGAGAGAAAGGAAGTTCTTCTCTGTATCAATGTTTTCCTCACGGTGAGCAGAAAGAAGGATATACTTGCCCTTCTCCAAGCCAAGACGCTGATGAACATCACTTGCCTCAATCTCAGCAAGGTTGTTATGAAGAACTTCTGCCATAGGTGAGCCTGTAACATAAGTGCGCTCCTTAGGCAAACCGCAGTCAGCAAGGTAGCGACGGGCATGCTCTGAGTATGCCATGTTTACATCACTGATGATGTCTACAATACGGCGGTTGGTCTCTTCGGGAAGACACTCGTCTTTGCAGCGGTTGCCTGCCTCCATGTGGAAAATAGGAATGTGGAGGCGCTTGGCTCCGATAACGCTCAAACATGAGTTTGTATCACCTAACACCAATACTCCGTCGGGCTTTGTCTGGGCAAAGAGTTTGTAGGAGCAGTTGATGATATTGCCGCATGTCGCACCAAGGTCATCACCTACTGCATCCATATAAACTTCTGGTTCAGCTAACTTCAGGTCGCGGAAGAAGATGCCGTTGAGGTTGTAGTCATAGTTCTGGCCTGTGTGGGCGAGGATTACGTCGAAATACTGACGGCACTTGTTGATGACGGCAGCAAGACGAATAATCTCGGGACGTGTGCCGACAACGATAATGAGCTTTAATTTGCCATTATCTTTAAACTTTATATCTGAATAATCAAATTTGGGTTGCTTTTGCATAAAATAGATATTTTCTGCGACTATTGGCTGCACCTCAACAAATCAAAAGCATTTGTTTGTATTCGGTTTGCACAATAGTTCCATGTTCCTTATCTTTATTTCTGTTCTACCTTATCAAAATAGGTATCTGGCTTATTGGGGTCGAAGATCTCATTGCAGTACATTACCGTTACCAAGTCTTCAGTGTCGGAGAGGTTGATGATGTTGTGGGTGTAGCCAGGGAGCATGATGACAGATTGTATTTTGTCACCACTCACTTCATAGTTCAATACTTCATCTGTGCCTTCCTTGCGGAGTTGGATAAGTCCGTGACCTGCTACAACTATAAACTGTTCCCACTTAGTGTTATGCCAATGCTCACCTTTGGTGATGCCTGGCTTGGAGATATTGATACTTACCTGACCACAGTTGAGGGTATGAACCAATTCAGTGAATGAGCCACGTGCATCTACATTCATTTTCAAATCAAAGATAGCCTTGTCTTTGGGCAGATAGCTAAGAAACGTACTATAAAGACGCTTGGCAAATGAGTTTGCTGGGATTTCAGGAATCATCAATGTCTTGGGCATGTCGGCAAACTTATGGAGCAAGTCCACTATTTCACCAAGAGTAGCCTTGTGAGTGACAGGACAATAGCAGTACTTGCCTTTTGTTGAAGGAAGTACTTCAAGTCCCTTAAACTCGCAATGATGCTCCTCACCCTTTAATGCGTGAATCATCTCGTCTACAAGGTCGTCGATGTAAAGCAGTTCAAGTTCTACACTTGGGTCGTTGACAGTAATGGGGAGGTCGTTGGCTATGTTATTGCAGAAGGTGGCTACGGCACTGTTATAGTTGGGACGACACCATTTGCCATAGAGATTGGGGAAGCGATATACCAATACTTTGGCTCCTGTCTCCTTGCCATATTCAAGGAACAAATCCTCACCTGCTTTCTTGCTTCTGCCATACTCACTGTTACCGAAACGTCCTGTTAAGGATGCTTGCTGTGAACTTGAAAGCATAACGGGGCAGTTGTTACCATGAACTTTAAGGGTGTCGAGCAAAGTAGAGGCGAAACCGAAGTTGCCCTTCATAAACTCGTCGTTGTCCTTGGGGCGATTGACACCTGCAAGGTTGAACACGAAGTCACATTCCTTGCACCATGCGCCAAGCTGCTCTGGCGTAGAGTCGAGGTCGTACTCGAAAACTTCCTCTATCTGCAAGTCACCGTAGCAATGTGCCTTGCCGTCTTTTATATTATTGAGTTGAGCACAAAGGTTTTTACCAACAAAACCTTTGGCCCCTGTAACTAAAATCTTCATAATGGTATTGTTTACTGCACGAAGTTACCCTCTCCACTCAATTCTTTCTTGATGTACTCCAAAGCGCCAATCTTTGCCTTCGTTTCCTCAAGGTTCAAACGATAGGTATTGTCTGAGTTGAACTCCTCGATTTCGGCACGCTTGGTGTCACCTTCCTTAAAGAACTTATCGTAGTTCAAGCCGCGGTTGTCGGCAGGAACACGGTAGAAGTTGCCCATATCCTCTGCCTTGGCACACTCTTCCTTGGTGAGCAATGTCTCGTACATCTTTTCACCATGACGAATACCGATAACCTTGATTTCTTCTTTCTTGCCACCGAAGAGCTCACATACGGCCTCTGCCTGTGTCTGGATGGTGCAAGCGGGAGCCTTCTGTACGAGGATATCACCGTTCTGACCATGTTCAAAGGCAAAGAGAACGAGATCAACAGCCTCTTCCAATGACATGATAAAGCGTGTCATTTTAGGCTCGGTCAATGTGATAGGGTTGCCATTGCGAATCTGATCAATCCACAAAGGTATTACAGAACCACGTGAACACATTACGTTACCATAACGTGTGCAGCAGATCTTGGTCTTGCCTGAGTAACGACTCTTTGCCACAGCAATCTTCTCCTCAATAGCCTTGGTGATACCCATAGCATTGATTGGGTAAGCAGCCTTGTCTGTAGAGAGGCAGATAACAGCGCCTACACCAGCCTCAATAGCGGCAGTAAGCACATTGTCAGTACCAATTACATTGGTCTTAACAGCCTCCATTGGGAAGAATTCGCAAGATGGCACCTGCTTCAAGGCTGCTGCGTGGAATATATAATCTACGCCAGGCATAGCGTTACGGCATGATTGTAAATCACGTACATCACCAATAAAGAACTTAATCTTGTTGGCCACATCAGGATATTTTACCTGATATTCATGGCGCATGTCATCCTGTTTCTTCTCATCTCGTGAGAAGATACGAATTTCACCAATATCTGTACGAAGAAAACGATTCAATACTGCGTTACCGAAGGAACCTGTTCCACCAGTAATCATAAGGGTCTTACCTGCAAAAATGCTCATAATTTTATAATATTAATCTGTTATTTATTGTCTGTTTTTATAATACTTTGCATACCATTCCGCAAAGTGTCTCAATCCATCTCTCAAGCTTGTATTTGGTTTGAATCCAAAGTCATGCTCTAATGGTGTTGTGTCAGCATAAGTCACTGGCACATCACCTGGTTGCATAGGTACAAGTTCCTTGTGGGCTTCAAAGTCATAGTTATTGGGAAGTACTCCTGCACGTACAAGTTCTTCTTGAAGGATGGTTACGAAATCAAGAAGATTTTCTGGAGAGTTATTTCCAATGTTATATACTTTGTACGGAGGAATAGGAAGACCGTCCTCACCATTTTGTTTTTCTGGAGCGTGCTGCATAATACGTACAACCCCTTCTACAATGTCGTCAACAAAAGTAAAGTCTCGCTTGCAGTTGCCATAATTGAATATCTTGATGGTTTCTCCTTTAACAAGCTTATTGGTGAATCCGAAGTATGCCATATCGGGACGACCTGCAGGGCCATAAACTGTAAAGAAGCGGAGGCCTGTTGATGGGATATTATAGAGTTTGCTATAGGCATGAGCCATAAGCTCGTTGCTCTTCTTGGTAGCGGCATAAAGAGACACAGGGTTGTCAACCTTGTCGTCAGTTGAGTATGGAACTTTCTTGTTGCTGCCATATACAGATGAAGAGGAGGCATACACAAGATGCTCTACTTCATGATGACGACATGCTTCAAGAATGTTGTAGAAGCCTATAAGGTTGCTCTGGATATAAGCATCGGGATTAGTAATACTATATCGTACACCTGCTTGGGCAGCGAGGTTTACAACTACGGAAATATTATTTTCGGTAAAGATTTTCTCAACAGCATCTTTATCTGCAATTGAAGCATGAACAAAAGTCCAGTCCCGCCCCAAAGCCTCAATCTCTTTCAGACGTTCATATTTGATATTGACATCATAGTAATCGGTAATAGAATCAATACCTATCACTTTAATGTTCTTTACATCGTGAAAAAGACGTTTAACGAGGTTACTGCCAATAAAACCAGCAGCACCTGTTACAAGAACAGTCTTGCCTTCTAAGTTTACATTATATTCTACCATCACTTAGTCTCTTCTAAATATATCTCGTGTATATACTTTATCCTCTACATCCTTCAGACAGTCATCAAAGCGGTTTGCAATGATTGCCTTGCTCTGTTCCTTGAACTCATCAAGATTATTAACTACCTTGCTGCCAAAGAAAGTGGTTCCCTCTTCAAGTGTTGGCTCATAAATAATCACCTCTGCGCCCTTTGCTTTTATGCGTTTCATGATGCCTTGGATGGCAGACTGACGGAAATTATCACTGTTTGACTTCATGGTCAAACGATATACGCCAATCACACAGTTATGCTCCTTGCTTGCATCCCATTGACCATTTTCAGCATAATAGCCAGCTTTGCGCAATACGGCATCAGCGATATAATCCTTGCGAGTCTTATTTGATTCAACAATGGCAGACATCATATTCTGAGGTACATCTTGATAGTTTGCGAGGAGCTGTTTAGTATCTTTTGGCAAACAGTAGCCACCATAGCCGAATGAAGGGTTATTATAATGTGTGCCGATACGGGGATCAAGACCTACACCCTCAATGATGGCTTTTGAGTCAAGACCTTTTACTTCTGCATAAGTATCGAGTTCGTTAAAGTAGCTTACACGAAGGGCAAGGTAAGTATTAGCAAAGAGTTTTACAGCCTCTGCTTCCTTCATGCCCATAAAGAGAGTATCAATATTTTCTTTGATGGCACCTTCCTGCAAAAGTGCAGCGAAAGTCTTTGCTGCTTCAATCAACATATCAACATCTGTTACAGATTCGATAGCCTTGTTCTCAGCCTCAAATTCGGGCTTGTTTATAATCTTTGGATAACCAACGATGATACGGCTGGGGTAGAGGTTGTCATAGAGGGCTTTGCTCTCACGAAGGAACTCCGGAGAGAAGAGGAGATTGAACTTCTTAACACCTTTCTGGGCATACTTCAAATAGAGGTTGCGCGTGTAGCCAACTGGGATGGTTGATTTGATGACCATGATGGCATTAGGATTAACCTCCAATACCAAATCTATGACTTCTTCTACATGAGTAGTATCGAAGTAGTTCTTTACAGGGTCATAATTGGTAGGTGCTGCGATAACTACAAAGTCGGCATCTGAATAGGCTGATTTGCCGTCAAGTGTGGCTACAAGATTCAATGGCTTTTCAGCCAAATACTTTTCGATATAATCATCTTGAATTGGTGAAATCTTATTGTTTAGTTTTTCCACCTTTTCAGGAATTACGTCTACCGCTGTTACATGATGATGCTGAGATAGCAATGTAGCCATGCTCAGTCCCACGTAGCCAGTACCGGCTACTGCGACTTTGATGTCTTTAAAATCACGCATATTTCTTGGATTTAGTTTTCTCAATATGATTATGTGTTTTTACATTAAATTATTTTGCTCACACTTACATTGTCAATCGCACGTAGATAGATGTCCTTGGTCATTTTCAAGGAGGGTACTACGGACAGATTGCAACGTGTAGCTATTAGTTTCAGGGCTTTTGTGATATTCTCCCGAACCCTTCCGATTTATCAACTTACCATTAACTTGTCATCATTTCTGGTGACAGCTCGCCGAATGTTAAATCTTCTTTGCCTAAGAATTTGGACAGGCATTTGAGTGCCGCACCACGGTTATTGGCGACATCACATCTGCCAGCTGCTTTGTCTTTTTCTATTTTTTGACGAGAATACGTAAAGAAATCATTTTTCATCTTGTGAAAAATAATGGTGAGTGGATTATTCTGCTATCTCAAAATCCTCATTATGCACATCATTGATAGCCACTGCATAGCCACCTAAGTCCATGACGAGCTGACGATTTTTCAATATACGCACTACATAGCCTACTTGTCCTGCCATGATTCCTGTTAATACGCGAAGCTTTACATGGTCTTTGGCAAACTTCACAAAAGGATCACGCAAGAAAGTAATACGTTCTGGTTCTGATTCCATCACTTGCATAAAGGGGCGCATTACGCTGTCTTTAATGGAAGCTGGGGTTCCATCCATACAATTGTTTACGAGGTGGTATTGTGGAAAGTTTTTTTGGAGAAAGACTTTAAGTTTGTCTGTCTCTCCTTGCAAAAATACAAGGCCGCTGACACTTGGCTTTTCTTCTTTCATAACGCCTTTGCCATTTGGTTTACGCTTATAAGTGATGGTACGATGGATAAAACAATTAGGTTTGAAATCGCCTTCCAACTTGACGGTTTCAAGTGTTTTTTCAAATTTTTCTGCCGCAAAATGCTGGATAAAGAGGTATCCCCATGGCGTTCCTTCTACTTCGCTCTTGGACATTCCTTCTACTTTTCGAGCCGATTTTTCATCAGACCGAATAACGTGGATGCCCTTTGGTAAACGCTTGTTGTTATACATATCATTTACGTTGGCTGTAGAAGAAGAAAGTGAGCTGACCTGCGTCATTTTCTTATCTACTTTATGTCACTGTTGGCTGTAATCACTTGGGATGACTGTGCCAGATTTACAATGACATTGTTCATAAAATCATACTATTAAACTGTATGTTTGTCCAGTCTGAGAGGAGTGTCAATAGAGTTTTGGGGTTGGCTTTTCCCTCTCATTTGGCTTAGTGTCTCTATCCGTTCATCCGTATTTTGTACGTCAAAATACGGAACGTGCTGCAAAGGTACATTTTTGCTTGCATTTATTATCATCTTCTCCCGGTAGTTTGACACCTTAAAATTAAAAAAAAGTTAAAAATATTTGATAGAGTTCGTTCAGAACTTTTTTTTTGTCAAATACGGTTTTGCCGTAATTAATGATTTTCCTATTTTTGTGGCACAGTATGCCTCTTTAAGTGAGAGGCGTCTGTAAAACAACTTTTGAATATTTTCACCTTTTATAATTATGATGAAACGTTATTTTTTGTTACTTATGACTTGTTTGTTTTCGTTTGTATGTAAAGCTCATGAAGAGGAGAACTTCATGGCTTGTGATCTGTTGGCATCTATGCAGCCCGGTGATAAGGCTGCCATATTAATGGTGCATTTTGGTAGTACTTATAACGATACTCGTGCTCTTACCATTGATGCAGTCAACAATATGGCAAAAGATACCTTTAAGGGCATAGAGGTGCGTGAAGCGTATACCTCAAGGATTGTAATTCGCCGACTTAAGGCCCGTGGAATAGAAAAATTGAACCCTGTAGAGGCATTGCAGAGTTTAAAGGCAGATGGGTATACCCATATTATTATTCAGTCTACAAATATCATTGATGGCGTTGAAATGGAATCTTTGCGTAATGATGTGGCATCTGTCGAGAAGGAGTTTAAAGATGTACGTATAGGGACTCCGTTGCTCTATTCTCCTAAAGATTATGAGGATGTAATTAATGCAATAGTCAAGAACGGCTCAAAGGATGGTTCAACCGTTCTTGTGGGGCATGGAACATATACCCCGGCTACAGCTCAGTATGCTATGATGGACTACATGTTGCAGGCTAAAGGATACAAGAGCTATCATGTGGTTACAATAGAGGGATACCCAACTTTTGATGATGTTTTGGCAAAACTTGAGGCAGATTCTGCAAAGAATGTGCTGCTTATGCCGTTTATGTTTGTTGCAGGCGACCATGCCAACAACGATATTGCGGTTGATATGAAGGAGGAGTTGGAGAGCAAGGGCTATAATGTATCTGTTTTTATGAAAGGATTGGGACAAAATCATGATATTCAAAAGATATTCATTGAGCATGCAATGTTTGCCGCCAAACATAAAAAGATTAATATCTCAGATAAGAAGAGAGCATTGTCGTTGGAGAAAGATAGTGATTAGCTATCTTTCTTACCCAGGCTCTTCATCATCTTTTAGCAGGTTGTATTTGGATGCTAATACAGACATCTCGGGATCTAAATTCACCCTGAATCTCAGCGAAGGTTCCTTTTCAACAGCTTTTACAAGCAATTCTGCCGCTTTATTCTCTTTTCCCAATCTTGCATTTACAAGTGCCCGCATGTATAATACCCGGGAGTTGTTTGGAAGCGAGTTGAGAATATCAAGTGCAGAGTGGTTGTAGTCCATGCATATATATGCAACGGCGGTATTGTAGTCCTTATACCCCTTAAGACAATCTATTGCAAGTTTGTAGTCCCTCTCTTTGAGTGCCTCAACACCTTTCATATACAGGGAGTCCACAACCGTTGTATGCACTGTATCCTTAATCATACCCTCCCTGTGCAGATAAAATTCAAACTTAACTGTGCGCAAAAGAGGGTATAGCGTAGAACGTATATATCTGTAATCCGGTATCTTGCTTAGTTCGCGTTCACGCAGGTCCACATCCTCAATTTCAAACAGAGAGAGAAGGTTGGAATTGGATTTTGAGATGGAGTCATTGACAAGAAGTATGTAAAGTTTATCCCAATTCTCCGGTATTGTTTTCACCTTAAATCTGTCTGTAATACCGTTGCTGCCGTCACTCTCCCTATAATTTTTTGCAGGCATCTTAACGGATCTCTCCGTTTTGCCGTCGAAATCTATATGCCATACAGGCGCGTTTATACTGTCCACTACATGATTATAATAGTCTAAGAAATATCTTTTTATACTTTCCCCTCGTTTTTTTGCTAATGTAACATTGTTGGCATACCTTCCCTCTGGCGAACAGCCGGCAGTTATTATTACAGAGTCCATTACAAAATCGCTGTTTAGGGCAATATCCCTTAAATTGGCCTTAATCCTGCCAGCTTCAAACAGGTTGTTTGAGAGGGTGTCTATCAAATTGTACTTTCCGACAGGAAAATCTATATATGCCGCAGTGTTTATATATGCATTCCTCTCAATAATCTTTTCAATGTATCGAGTCTCGTCCCGTACAAACCAAGACATGCTGCTTACATAGTATGCAAGCCGTGGTATAGGGGGCATAGAGTATATTTGTTTGTCAGATTCATACACCTCTCCTTTTAATTGAAGGTCTATCCTTTTCAGATTAGGCAGTGTCTTGAAAGACTGCAGATATCTATATGCAAGTGTATTGTTGTCGTTTGTTATGATTGTGTCCAATCTCAAGCCTGCTGTGTCCAACGGTACCTTAACATATTTGCTGAACATCTTCTCCCGCATGAGCTTCCTTCTGTTGTTACGTTTTACCAACCTGTTTTTTGTGTAATGCTCTATTACACGCAAGCCGTCATCGCCAAGAAGCTCCTCTATATAGGATGCCTCATGTAACAGTGTGTCGCTTTTAAGGTTATGTACAAGCGGAAAATTCCGTTTTAAAAAAATCTCCATGAGCCTTACATAGCAGAAAGATTTTATGAATGAACTGTCGGGAAGGATAGAACCTAAAAATCTGTTATAAAGCTCGTAACCCCTTAACTGTTTCTGTCTGTACATATTGCCTGTTATGAAGATTTTGTTTAAATTGAGTGAATCTCCAAGGTAGAAGAGTTGCGGGGTGAACCTCAGCTGCCATTTTGCGTCTTGCATTTGGGCCGGTACAATAAGGTCAAAAGCCAATTCTATAATTCCGTTACGCTCGGCAACGTTCTTGTATGGCGCTTCAACGACAACTTCCTTTAGATTGTCTGTGATTACTGTCTCTCCAGATTCTTCATCGTACACCGTATTCATTATCACAGCCTCACCCTGTAATTCTGTTTTAACAATCTTGTCCTTCTCAACATGCCCATTATTCCCCTCCGCCGGTTTATTGGTAATCTTTGCCACAACTTCACTGCTTGGTAGCATTATAGTTGCCTTAGCTTCTCCACGCTGCAGAAAAGACATCTTTTTGTAATAGCTGCATCCTCCTGCCAATAGTGCTATGACTATTATAATTCCCCTCTTCCCTATAAATTTTCCCATAACCGTTGATTTTAAAAAAGATATACCATCTGAGCAAGCAGGTTGTTGGGCGCAACATAAAGTTTTTTATCATTGCCTAAAGTAGCACCGCACCTTGGACAGGCATACCTCTTTGAATTTCTGTATCCTGTAAACAATCCTGCTCCAAATTCAAAGTTAAAGTGACGTGAAAGCATAAGTGAATATCCTGCTGTTATATTTACACCGGCTCTCCACCCCTCGTGCGTCTCTTTTGATATGATTCCGCCATAGTTGAAGTAACCGAACTCGGCTCCTCCGCCTGCGAACCATCCCGAATTTGTATGCCATGTCCAGTATCTCACACCAATATGTAAAATAGATGACCTGTTTTGCATCTGGTTCTCTTCACCTTTGTTAAAGGTAAACGGATTATATTTTACACCGGCATGTATGCTTATTTGATCTTTAACCTTATATGTTGCCTCTGCATTAAGTGTGAGAAGATTTGCATAACCTATAATATTTGTTGCAATACCCAGAGTCTGTTCTCTGAACGTTGTCTGTGCCTTTAAAGGTAGTATACCCGAAGTAAATACCAACAGTAGCGTTAGTAGATAGTACGATTTCATAACCGCTGAACTTTTTCTGTTTGACATACCATAATTATTAATTGTTTAACAGCCGCAAACTTAGAGCTGCAGCTATGTAAAACAAAATCAAACGGATAAATAAAATTCCCAAAAAGAAAATATATTGCGGCGCAGCGGTAATTTACGTAAATGACAATTGTTTAAGATTTATCTTAGAACAAATGTTGCATGTCGTTGAAAAAAATAGCTGACTTTGTTAAATTTAACTTACTTTTGCACAAAAAAGTACTACTAAACTTAATAAAAATCTGTATGCAAGTTTTATGGAAAACCGCAGCGCTGCTTTTTGTGTGCCTGCTATTTCATATCACCCCTTTTAAAGCAGACTGCCGGGAGAGGGAGGATGAAACCAAAAAGACATGGACTTTTGAACGTTATGGTTTCTCGTTTGATTTTGATGCTGAATCCGAAATACAGGAGGAATCTGAGAGAATGGTGAGAGTTACAAACGGTAGTGATATGATGGTTACCGTATATGTTGAAGACAGAAGCAATCAAAGTGATGAACAGTTAGGCAAGGATATTCTTGATTTTGCCGTAGAGAATGGTATTGAACTTTCAAAATCTACCGGAACTTACGTAGCAGGTAAATCGCTGTCCGGTGCATATATAAGGGGAAATATGAAAGGGACTGATGAAAGTCTTGCCGTTGGTGCATACGTAAGGCTTAATACGTTGTGGGCTTTTGTCGTGATTATAAAATACAAGAATGGATTGGATGCCAAGGCAGATGAGGTTATGGACAGCCTTTCCGCCAAAGTCGCAGACGATTATGAATAACCTAATTCCATTAAAATTACTATGAAGCGTTTATTATTTCTGTCTGTTTTGGGTTTTTTGCTGTTTTGCGGGAAACTCTCCGCCCAGACATTTTATCAGCTTAAGTACACAGATTTGGATGGCAATAGTATTACCGGCCTTATGTATTATGTAGACGGGCAGGCGAGTAACCTTAGACTTAGTTTTCAAGTAGATGGAGACTCATACTATTCATCTCACGATTATCTCACAGAGAAGTCAGATGAGGGCGAGGAGGATTCTTATATGATTATGGCATGTGAGGACGATGACACACCTATATTAATCTGGTTATGGGATGAGAGTGAAACGGAGTCTATGCAGTTGGTTCCTTATATCTGTTTTGACGAGGATGATGAGCCTGAAGATTGGATAAGGGCCGAATCGTTCTTTGAGGTCCCTTTAAGAGAACTTACGAGGGATTACTTGGAGAACTTTTTTGGGGATGATGACGATGAACTCTTTGAGGCAATCTGCGCTGCTCATGAGGAGAATATAGAGAGTGAGCGTGAGATAATAAGAGGACTTGGTGATGGCATAGATATTTTTAGAGTGCTGTATACAGCTGTAACAGAGGCTAAAGGGGTTGAAACAGATATTGATGCTGTTATGGCAGAGACAAGGAATGAACTTTACGGACAAACAGGGCAAAGTATTGCCGGCAATACTAACAGAAACAATTCTCAAGGTAGCGGCAACAATACTTTGAATACCAATCCAAGTAAAACTAATCTGCAGAACAGCGGTTCTGTCTGTAATGTAAACGATAAGCCTGTAATGCATCTCTTCCTTGTTGCAAATACTCAAGTCGCAGATATCGGTCAGGCATGTAAAGTTGACTTTAACAATATTACAAATGAGATGAGAGGTGTTGCCCAGTCGTTGGGTATTAGGGTAAAGGAGTATGATGTTACCGGTAACAACTATTCAAAATCTGATTTGGTAAAACAGCTGTCTGCTTTGAAACCTGCGAAAAACGATATTGTGTTCTTCCTGTACACAGGCCATGGATTCAGATTTGATGACCAAAAAGATGAGTTTCCTATGATGGCGTTTACTACCAATGATTACCAGCCTTTGGAGGGCAATTATGTTGCACTTAGTGATGTATATGATGCCATTTGTAAGAAAGGAGCCAGATTGAATATTGTATTAAGCGACTGCTGTAATTCCAAAATAGGGGAGAGGCGTCCGCTGCAGGGCAATACTTTGTTCAGCCGGGGAAATAACAATTTCTCAAGAAAGCGTTTGGCCGAACTTTTCTTTAATGCAAAAGGCTCTATTTTGAGTACAGCAGCTAGTCCCGGTGAGTATTCGTGGTGCGATACCGCAGGCGGAATGTTTACCCTTAGTTTTATACAATCCTTGAGAAAGGAGATAAGCGCAATGAACGATTCATCTGTAAGCTGGCAGTCTGTTGTGGATAATACTCTCAAATCTGCACTGTTGAGAAGTTCGAATAATGCCGAAGCTCAGAATGGCCTTAAAAAGATGCAGGTTGTGAAGTTATAAAGTATAGAAAATTAAAAATTATGATAGTATGAAGAAGGTTCTTATATTTTTAGCAGGCGGTATATGCGCCGTAATATTACTGATTTTGGCTGTGGTTATTGTTTTTGATGACGATGAGTGTTGCGACAATATGGAGCAGACTGAAAACTATGATGCTTCGCAGACACCGGCATCTGAATTTTATGGCAGCGGTTCAGACAATTCGTCTGCGTCAGATGATACAGACGCGGAGGATGATACCTCAAGTAACGAAAGTTCAGATAATGCTTCTAATGCTTCAGACGGAAAGGTTATTCATATAACTTCCAAACAGTTCAGGCAGCTTGTTGCAGATTATAAAACAGATAAAGGAAGTTACATAGGCAGCAAACCTTGTATTGTGGATTTCTTTGCAGAGTGGTGCGGTCCATGTAAACAACTGTCACCTATTTTGGACAAGATGGCTGCAAAATATGCAGATAAGATTATAATTTACAAAGTAGACATAGATGAAGAACCTCAGGTTGCTCAGGCATACGGCATTGAAAGTATCCCTACATTGTTCTTCTGCTCAAACGGATCCATGAATGTGACTGTTGGGGCGCCGTCTCAAAATGAATTGGAAGATATTATAAAATCACTTTAGTTAATATTAAATATAATTATTATGAAAAAATTATTTCTAATGATGGCTGTTGCCATTATGTCTCTTGGCATGATTTCATGCGCTACTGAGAGCGACAAACAGTGCAAACAGATTGCTGATGCTATGTTGGCAGGTAACGTTGATGAGGTTGCAAACCTTACCAATGCACTTTACAATAATCCGTGTGATAGCAAAGCTCGTAATTTTGCAGACCTTTCAATAGCTTTTAACTATTTGGCTAACCAAGCTCAGGACAACGTAACTCGTTACGACTACGCACAGAAAGTTGTAGATTGCTACAAGAAAGCTGTTGCTGCAGATGAGGGTGTTACTGCTAAATGCTATGAGGTTGCAAAATTGGATATGGCTTCTATAGTTGCTCAGTATGAGCAGATGTTCCCTCAGTTTGAGGCCGCTATTGCTGCAGAGCAGGCTGCTGCTCAGGCTCAAGAAGAGGCTGCAGAGGGCGAGGAAGAGGTTGTTGAGGAGTAATTGTTATCCTATAACCAATTATATGCGGGATGGTTGATTTGGTTCAACTGTCCCGTTTTTTTACAATGTACAACAAAAAGAGGACAACTCTTCAGCGTCCTCTCTATGTGATCCAGGAGGGATTCGAACCCCCGACCCACAGATTAGAAATCTGTTGCTCTATCCAACTGAGCTACTGGACCGATCCTGCACCCCGTTTTATGGGGAAGCGGATGCAAAGGTAGTACTATTTTCAAAAAATGCAAAAAAAAGTTACTTCATACAGAATTATCTTTTCTTCCGGTAAGATCAATTCTATTAATAGGATTATTTTGGTTGAAAGAAAATGTTATAAAGAAAAAGCAGTTTCAATGAGCTGTTGCTCTTTAGCTGTTATCTTTAAGAGGTTTCTAATTTGTTAAGAGTTTGGTAATATTTTGTTGTTTTTATTAGGCGGAAATTATAAATGATTTATATTTGAAACTTTATACGAATAAATGTTTAAGTAAGCGTTAAAAAATAAGTTGGCAAAGATTTAGCAGTATTTTTGAGAAAAGACATATAGACCGAAAAGACAATTAAAGATTACCAAGTTTTTTTAAGATTACTAAGTCCATCTTTTTATTGTGGAGGGCAAATTGGGGTGGCTAAAAGGATGGCGGATATTATTTTTTAATTAAATATTTGAAAGTATGAAATTCGGATTTTTCTTGCGCCTTTTGGGGTGCAGAAATAACAAGTTTTACCCTCTTTTTAGAGAGCAGGCTCAGGATATTCAGAGGGCAGCCTCTCTTTTGGTTGATATTATGCAAGAACCATCTATAGATAAACGTAAGGATCTTGCAAGAGATGTTAAGGAGGTGGAGAGTTTGGGAGATAAGGTTGCCTGGCGAATCTTTAACGAGCTTTATGCAACAAGTTTTACACCGTTTGACAGGGTGGATATGCAGCAACTTACCTCTCGAATGGAGTCTTTCTTGGATATGATAAACGATACGGCGCGTAAGACTGTCATATATCACCCGAGAACCATAGATAAGATATGGTTAGATATTGCTGAGTCAATTAGGGATGACGCTAAAATTGTTTACGAGATAATCAACGATATAGATTCTATAAGCAAGAATTCAAAGGCCCTTAAACAAAAGTGTGAGCGAATCAAGGAGATCGAGCATGAGGTTGATGAGCTTTACGAGTATTATATGAGCAATCTTTTTGAAACAGAAAAGGATGGCATAGAACTTACCAAGTATAAGAATATTGTTCAGAGTTTGGAGGATGCCACGGATAAAGCTCGCGATATATCTGAGTGTATTAAAACTATAATCGTAAAATATTAATGGATTGAATAAAAAGGCAACTACTGTGTATGTATTTGCACTTTTTATTCAATCCATTTATGATAGGAGTCGCCTGTTTTCTAATGGCTTAATGGTTTGGATTGCCTTTTTCCGCTTTTAGAACTCAAACTTCTCGCTTACCGGGAACAATCCAAAAATGCCGCCTGTGTGGATAAACAGAATGTTTTTGGCTTTACCTCTTAGGTTACCGCCCTCTTTAAGTTCATTCCAGACGCCGTACATTGCTTTTCCTGTGTATACCGGATCTAAAACAACACCCTCTGTGCGTGCAACTGTCTTAATGAACTCCAACTCCTCCGGTCTGCTCAAGGCATAGCCTATTCCAACATAGCCGTCGTTTATCTCAATCCTGCCGCGCCACTCCTCCATAGGAACAACAGATTTTTTGTTAGGAAGCAGAGCAAAAGCACCTTTTGAAATATGGTCTGCGATATTTGTAAAGTACTCAACATTATCGCATACCGCCATTCCTATAACTCGTTTACCAAGCCCGTTGACCATATTTGCCAAATGCAGCCCGGCAACTGTTCCGCCCGAGCCTGTGGCTACAACAACAGTATCAAAGGTAATCCCAAGCTCCTTCTCCTGTTTAGTAATCTCGTTCATGCAGTTAAAATAACCGAGTGTTCCAATCTCATTCGAAGCCCCCTCGGGAATTACGTATGGTTTGTATCCCTGTGCAGCATACTCATCTGCCATCTTTTGCATAATCTCACTTCTGTGGTCTCTGTACTCGTCTCTGGTACAGAATTTTACATCAGCTCCCATTAGAAGATCCAAAAAGTAGTTGCCACGTACCGGAGGCTGCTCCGAAATTCTTAAAAGTACTGCGCTCTTCATTCCCATTTGAGTAGCAACAGCCACGGTTGCTCTACAATGGTTAGACTGAATGCCTCCGCAGGTGATTAGCAGATTGCATCCTCTGTTTTGTGCATCTGTGAGCAGATACTCAAGTTTTCTAACCTTGTTGCCGCCAAACTCGCTACCGGTTTGGTCGTCCCTTTTCAAAAAAATGCGGGCAGTGCCACCTGCCATTGCAGAGAGCTTTTTAAGCTCAACGATCTTGGTTGGCAAGTTTGCCAAAATAGTTCTCTCCATAGATATATAAATTATAAGTCGTCCAAAATATTGGAAAACAAATTTACGCAATAATTCATCATTTCCAATCTTTGACACTTGGAAAGATAGGAAAAAGGCAAAAAACGCCGCTCCAGATATTACTATCTTTTTCATTTCTTGCTTAATAACAATCTGAGTATCAGTTCTAATTTTACCTGCCGCTCCGCGCTCAATAATCTTTTCAGCCCTCTCTATCTGTCTCTCTCTTATATACTTGAGGTATTCTATGTATTTGAATGAGAAGGTTACAATCAGCCTCTGTTCCAACTCCTCTGCTTCCCTTTCTATATTAGTAATGATGGCGAATACTCCGCTACGTATTTCCTTGCCTCTTCTATAGGATCATCATTGACAAAAATAGTTCTCTCCATAGATATATAAATCTATAAGTCGTCTAAAATATTGGAAAATAAATTTACGCAAAAATTCATCATTTAGCCGTATCTTTGCACCCAAAGAATACTATAAAACCAATATAATGAAGAAAACTAATACAAAGCTTATAGGCTTAATGTTGGGTATGGCAGTTTCTTTTAATGCCTTTTCGGCAAATATGCTTCCCGACAAGTATTCAAAAGTCGCATCAGAAGACTTTGAAAAGATGGCAGAGGCCATAAAAAGTTACCTTAGTCCAACTGCGGCAATAGCGGTTCCAATTACGGTAGATTCCGTAAAGACAGAAGGAAAAGTTGTGAATGTCTATTTTATAAGAAATCTTGCAGACTATTCGTTCAGGCGGGAGAATCTTGCAGAGATCTACAAAATAGCAAACGACAATCTTCCGGAGCAATATCGCGGCAAAAAGCTACAGCTTTATACCAACGGTTCAAAGATAGAGGAGTTACAGTCTGCATATTACTCTGTGGCAGACTTAAAGGAGAATCCTCTTTTTGGTACAAAAAATCTTAAAAAGGTAAAATCTACAGAACTTAAGAATCTGCAGAAAGGAAGGAAGAATGCAGGGATGAGAGACAAGGTAAAAAGCCTGGCAGCGGAGGGAAAATTAGTTGAGAATATTTCAAAGCCTTACAAGATAACAGATGGATTGCAAGACAAGCATATAGCAATGTGGCAGAGCCACGGATGGTACTACGAACAATCTTTGCAGAGATGGGAATGGCAGAGAGCCAGAATTTTCCAGACAGTTGAGGATATATACACACAAAGCTATGTAGTGCCTTTCCTTGTTCCAATGTTGGAGAATGCCGGAGCTGTTGTAATGCTCCCAAGGGAGAGGGATTTCAGACCGGAAGAGATAATAGTTGACAATGATCCAAATGCTTTTGACAATGCCGGAGAGTTGCAAGGCAGCGGTAGATATTCAGAAACAAACGGCAGACAGAATTGGGCAGACGGCACTTTGGAGGGATTTGCAAATGCCAAAGCAACATACTCATACGGAGAGAATCCGTTTAGAATGGGCACATACAGAGTGATTAACGGTGTTAAAAAATCCAAGACAACAAAGGATGAGGATTTGAGTACAGCAACGTGGTTGCCAATGACCAAAGATGGCGGAAGCTATGCCGTATATGTTTCATATAAGACACTTCCAAACAGTGCATCGGATGTTTATTATACTGTAAAACACGCAGGTGGTGAAACCAAGTTTAAGGTAAACCAAAAGATGGGAGGAGGAACATGGATCTATCTTGGCACATTCAAATTCTCAAAAGGGAGCAATACAGAGGGTGTTTACCTTTCTAACCTTACCAACTCGTCAAATACTGTAATTACAGCAGATGCAGTTAAGTTTGGCGGAGGAATGGGCAATATGGCCCGCAAACCTGCAGATGAAGGATATGTTGAGAATGTGAAAAGCTCTGAGACTAAGGAGCAACAGCAAGCAAAGATAGCATACACTGTAGAGGAGGAGACAAGCGGCTATCCAAGGATAAGAGAGGGGGCAAGATACTGGTTGCAGTGGGCCGGCTTTGCAGATACTGTATATTCATACTCAAAGAATCTTAACGATTACAATGATGATTATATGAGCCGTGGTAAATGGGTTAATGCAATATCGGGAGGATCATCGAGAAACAGCCGTCATACAGGACTTAATATCCCTGTAGACCTCTCGTTTGCTTTCCATTCAGATGCAGGAACATTTGATAACGACTCTATTGTGGGAACCCTGTCTATCTATACAAGGTTTTCAAATGACAACGATAAGTTCTCTACAGGATTGTCCCGTATGGCAAACAGGGAGTTGGCAGATCTTGTGCAAACGCAGATAGTCAATGATGTTAGAGCGTTGCACGAACCAAACTGGAGCCGCAGAGGACTTTGGGACAGATCATACGCAGAATCTAGAATCCCCGAGGTACCATCTATGCTACTGGAACTTCTTTCACATCAGAATCTTGCAGATATGCGGTATGGCTTAGATCCCGAGTTCAGATTTACGGTAAGCCGTGCAATCTACAAGGGAATGGTTAAATTCTTCAGTCTGCAGAATAACAGGCAGTATACAATCCAGCCGCTTCCTGTAAAGAATTTTGGGGCAGAGTTAAAAGATGGTAAGGTTGTCCTTACATGGTCACCTGTAAACGATCCGTTGGAACCTACAGCCACACCTAAGAGATATGTAGTTTATACAAGGGTTGCAGATGGCGATTTCGACAATGGTGTTGTAGTAAACGATTCAACCTATACAACTGCAATAGAGACAGGTGTTGTTACAAGCTATAAGGTGGTTGCAGTTAATGATGGTGGTGCAAGTTTCCCAAGTGAGATCCTCTCTGTTGGAAAAGCAACGGCACCAAAGGGTATAGTATTGATTATAAACGGTTTTGATAGAGTATCTGCACCTGCATCATTCAAATCAGATGATGAAACGGTTGCCGGGTTCAACAACATGTTGGATGCCGGAGTGCCTTATCATAACGACTACTCCTTCATTGGGGCTCAGCATGAGTTCCGAAGGGAGATACCTTGGATGGACGACGATGCTCCAGGTTTTGGTGCTTCATTTGCAAACTATGAGGATAAGGTGATTGCCGGCAACAGTTTTGATTATCCTGCAGTTCACGGTGCAGCTCTGCTTGCAATGGGATACGATTTTGTATCTGCATCTGCCGGTTCTGTTATGGCGAGGAAAACATCATTGAACAATTACAGGTATGTCGATTTTATAATGGGCAAGCAGGCAAAAACCAAAATGGGGCGTGGTACAATGCCGGCCAAATATGCAGTGTTCCCTATAGCTTTGCAAAATGCAATAACAGACTACCTTAACAATGTAAAGAATGGTTCTGTCATAATATCGGGAGCAAATGTTGGCAGAGATCTCTTTGACAATGTAGATGTAACAGAGCAAGATAAGAAATTTGCAACAGATGTTCTCAAATACAGATTTATGACACATTATGCATCTACAGACGGAAAGGTTAAGAGTGTTGCCAACCCGTATGGATTTACAGGCAAATATAACTTTGAGACAGCGATGAATCCTGTAAAATATGCGGTAGAAGCTGCTGATGCCATAGTGCCGGTTGGAGCGGGAGCATTTACCATTTTCCGCTATGCAGAGAACAATATTTCTGCAGGTATTGCCTTTATGAATGAGACAAACAACAGCAAGGGGGTTGTGCTTGGTTTCCCTGTAGAGTCTTTGGATGACGCTTTGCAGATTGAGGCAATGTTTAAGGAGGTATTCAGATTCTTTGAAAAGTAATCTGTCTTTGCTTCCCGACAAATAATTTTTCATACTTTAGGGATGATTGCAGTGATGTGGTCATCCCTTTCTGTTTTGGTTACTATCCTATTTTTTTGATAAAAATCGAATCATTCTGGTACATTTAACGCCAAATGTCAATTTTACATATTCATTTAAATAAAAAGTGCTACTTTTGACAAAAAATGTTAGGGTAACAAGGCTTTGTGTGTTATTAATTTATGTAGAGCCTTGGAGGGACGGTGTATTTATACAGACAGAAAACTAATTAAAAAACATTAAATAGAACAATGGACAAAAACAGAGTTGCGGAGATCATAGAGCTTATTCATAAGGAGGTGAAGCCTGCGCTTGGGTGTACAGAACCGGTAGCTGTAGCCCTTGCTGTGGCGCGTTCTTGTGAGGAGATTGCCGCTTTGAAAGCTAAATTTACCTCAATAGAGGTTGAAGTGAGTGCAAACATATTGAAGAACGGAATGGGAGTAGGTATTCCGGGGACCGGTATGATAGGATTGCATATTGCATCTGCCCTTGGTGCAACATGTGGCAAATCTTGTTACGGGCTTGAGGTGTTAAAGGACCTTAATGATGCAAGCATAGCTGCAGCAAAAGAGCTTACAGACAAGAAGGTGGTTAAGATCCTTTTGGCAGACACTCCAATAAAACTTTACATAAAGGCAAATGTAAGGGGAACAGATGAAAACGGCACAGAGCACACAGCTTCAACCACAATAAAGGATAACCACGACAGCATAGTTTCTGTTATTGTAGACGGTGTGGAAAAATCTGTTTTGTCGGGAAGCGTATACGTAAATTCAGATACGGGAGAAGAGCCTCACGAAAAGACTACCTTAGACTACCATCTTACCGTTAAAGAGATATACAGGTTTGCAACAGAGGCTCCGTACAACGACATAAAATTCATTTTGGATTCCGCAACTCTGAACAAAGCCCTTGCAATGGAAGGGTTGAGTAAAAACTATGGATTGAGGGTTGGAAGGACGATAGCAGACAAAACCAAAAAGGATATCTTTGGAGACTCACTCCTTAATCATGCAATGGCCTATACTGCAGCGGCATCTGATGCCCGTATGGCCGGTTGTACACTTCCTGCAATGAGTAATTCGGGTAGTGGTAACCAGGGAATAACAGTAACGGTGCCTGTGATTGCAGTGGCTGAAAAGATGAAGATAGATGGCAAGGAGGTTTCAGACGAAAAACTTGCAAGAGCATTGTGCATAAGCCACCTTACAGCTATTCATATCAAGGGATATCTTGGCAAGCTCTCAGCCCTTTGCGGATGCGTTATAGCCTCCACCGGCTCTTCATGCGGTATAGTTTATCTTTGCGGCGGCGGATATGAGCAGATCTGCTCTGCAATAAAGAATATGATTGGAAACATAACCGGAATGGTATGTGACGGTGCAAAGGTTGGTTGTGCCCTTAAAGTTGCATCCGGTGTCTCATCATCAATCCAGTCTGCGACTTTGGCATTGGACGGTATCTGTATCTCATCTCACGACGGTATCATTGAGGACGACATAGAGAAAACCATTAAGAACCTTGGCGAGATTGGCTCTGTAGGTATGCAGAAGACAGACAGAATGATTCTCGATATTATGGTTTGCAAGTAGTAGCTGTTTATTCCAGACAAATCACTCTCTCCCTTTTTTTAAGATTGTTTGTAGGGAAGAAGATTTTTTCTTATTGGATTTAATGGGGATTTTGTGTACCTTTGCGCGCTTTGTTGCAGCTAAAGCCTGCTATGCGGTTTTGGCAGTTGAGATGAGTAATATATTTTAAATTTAAAGATAATGAAAGTTGAAAAACTACCGGTTGACGATTTGACTTTTAGATTAAACGTTACCATTGAGAAGGCAGATGCGTTGGAGAAACGTAAAAAAGCTTTGAATAATTATAGAAGGACAGCAGAGATCAAGGGTTTTCGTAAGGGTATGGCACCTATGTCTCTAATTGAGAAGATGCATGGAATGTCTGCTTTGATAGATGCCGTAAACGATCTTATTGCAGAGCAGCTTAATAATTATATTCAGGAGAATAAACTTAACGTTTTAGGAGAGCCTCTTCCTAATGACGAGCTTCAGAAGAAGATAGATTGGGATAACGATACGGTATACGAGTTTGTATTCGATGTAGCCCTTGCTCCACAGGTTAAAGTTGAAATCTCAAAGGATGACAAGATTGTTTACTACAACCCAACCGTTGCAGATGCGGATATAGATGCTGCTAAATCCAATATTCTTAAACAGTATGGTAAATTGGAGGATACAGATGCTGTAAAGGATGAAGATTTTATAGTTGCAGACCTTGTACAGGGTGAGACAAAGGTTGAGGGCACATATATTACCCTTAAGCAGATGTCTGATGATAACAAAAAGATCTTCCTTGGCAAGATGGCCGGCGATTCTTTTGAAATAAATGTAAATGATGTCTTTACCAATGAGGCAGACAGGGCATCTTTGCTAAAAGTAAAGAAAGAGGAGCTTGCAACCATAGAGCCTCTTTGGACTCTTACCATTAAGGAGATCAAGACCTTTGTAGATGCAGAGGAGAATCAGGAGCTTTACAACAAGATGTTTGGAGAGGGCGTTGTTAACTCTGCAGATGAGTTCAAGGCAAAGTTAGTTAAGAGAATTGAGGAGGAGTATGCACAGGAGAGCGAGTACCGCTTTATGCTTGATGCAAGAGAGTATTTCCTTAACAAAGTTAATATTCCTGTACCTGAGGCGTTTATGAAGAGATGGCTTCATGTTGTGAACGAGGGTAAGGTGACAATGGAGGAGATAGAGAAGGAGTTTGACCTCTTCCTTAAAGATTTTAGATGGCAGTTGATTCGTGGCGCTATCCTTAAAGATAACAACCTTACAGTTACCAAAGAGGATGTTCTTAAGGTTGCAACCAATATTGCAAGATACCAGTTTGCAATGTATGGCATAAACAATGTTCCTGAGGAGCATTTGGCTCAGTATGCAGAGAAACTTCTTGCAGATGAGAAGCAGAACAGAAGAATCATAGAGAAGGCAGAGGAGGATAAGGCAATAGCATTCATTAAAGAGAATGTTACCGTTGAGCCAAAGGAGATAGCCATAGAGGAGCTTCGTAAGCTGAATAACTAAAAATTGTCCGAAAATAATTTCTAGGCTTAGAGGGTGACTTTTATTTTAGTCATCCTCTTTTTTACTATCTGCATGGTCTATTTCCTATAGTTTTTGTATTTTTGTAGCTTAATAAAGCGAAAAAATATTTAATATGGATTATAATACACAAAGAGAAAAATTGCTTATGCCGGAGTATGGCAGGCATGTTCAGGATATGATTAATTATGTTAAGAATATTCCCGACAAAGAAAAACGTAACGAGCAGATCCAAGCCGTAGTGCAGGTAATGGGCACACTCAATCCACAATTGAGAGACCTTAACGATTTTAAACACAAGTTGTGGGATCATGTTCAGATTATATCTGACTTTAAAATAGATATAGATTCACCATATCCAACCCCCACAAGAGAGACACTTAGCACAAAGCCAAATCCTATTCCACTTGAGAAGGACCCCATAAAAATGGTATGCTATGGACGCAATATTCAGAATATGATAAATGTTATTGCAGAGAGAGAGGATGATGAGCTTAAAACAGCAATGATAAAGACCTTGGCCTCTTACATGAAGCAGCAATACCTCATCTGGAACAAAGACTCTGTATCTGAGGAGACCATTTTCAATGATATATACAAGCTGTCAGACGGCAGGATAAAGGTTCCGGAGGAGATACATATTGGAATGGGAATGAATGAGGGTAGCACATATCAGAGAAATGTTGCACAAAGCACAGGTACACAGATGAGAAGCAGTAACTTCCGATCAAACAAAGGGAAAGGAAACAGTAGTAACCAAAAGAAGTGGAAACAGAGAAATAACAATAAATAGTTTATAACCTTACAACAATGGCTAAAAAGGATAAATCCGGTAAAAAGGCAGATAATGAGGATGCTAAACAGAAGAGGCAGATAGAGAAAGCCGAGATTGCGGCACCAAAGCGGAAAGACAGTATATATCTTGTTTGCGGGCTTCTCTCTTTTGTTATAGCGGCTGTTACCACTATATCGCTTATTTCGTACCTGCATTCATGGATATCGGATCAAAGTGTAATATCGTCTAACAACTACCTTACAACAGATGTTGAGGTTGTAAACAAGGGCGGAAAGCTTGGTCTTGCTCTTGCCCATCTCTTGGTTGACAAGATATTCGGGCTAGGTGCACTTATCATTCCGTTCTTTTTCCTTGGACTTTCGGCATTTTGTCTGAAAATTAAAAAGATAAAACTGCTAAGATTTACCTTTTTGTCACTATTTGGCTGTATAATACTGTCGCTTACATTCTCGTATATTTTTTCATTGATTCCTCTTACCCTGTTCTATGGCGGAGCAGGCGGGTCGTACGGGTATTATGTTATCAAATGGGCAAACTCAATGTTTGGTGCGTTTGGCACCGGCGGACTTCTTTTGCTCCTTATTGTAATATGGCTTATATTTGTGGATAACAGGATAGTAGCGCACTTTAACAATTGGGTGGAGCGTGTAACGGCCCCAAGACCAAAAAAGGAGAAGAGAAAAAAAGAGATGCAGCAAGAGAGTGCAGAGCCGTCACTCAATGAATCCGCACTTAGTGAATCTGCACAGACAGAGAGTGCAGAGCATGACGAGGGTGAGCCGGTTATGGATGTTGTAACAGGGACAGAATCCGCCACTCTGTACAATTCGGAAGAGAATATATTTGCAGGGCAGGAGGGGCATGATTTTGAACAGTCTGAGACATTAGGTTTTGAACAGTATAGAGAGCCTGTCGGCGAAGGTGAAGTGGATAATGATAATATCCCTAAATTGGAGGTGCTGTCTGCGCCGGAACCTATCCCTGCAGAAAATACTAACGCAGAAGATATTACAGACGAAGAGTTGTTAGATCCCCAATTGAAAGAGGAAGAGGATGTTGGCCTGAGCACAAATGGCGATGAGGAAAACTTTGAGGATGCATATACCCAGGAGCAGCTCCGGACACTTTTTGATCCAAGACTCGAACTTCCTAACTATCAGGCACCATCACTCTCACTCCTGGAATCATACAGAGACAAATGGTATGAGGTATCACCAGAGGAGTTGGAGAAGAATAATCGTCAGATTGTAAAAACACTTTCAAACTACAAGATTGGTGTTTCAAAAATCTCTGCCAGAATAGGACCAACAGTAACCCTCTATGAGATAGTTCCGGCTCCCGGTGTTAGAGTTGCCCAGATTAAGAGATTGGAGGAGGATATTCAGTTGTCGCTTGCAGCCAAAGGTGTGCGTGTTGTAACGCTTAAAGGGACAAATGCCATAGGAATAGAGGTTGCCAACGAAAGGCCAAGTACTGTTTCTATGCTTTCCGTTTTAGATGATGCAAAATTCAAGGCAGCCGAATATGATCTGCCTGTTGCATTGGGAAAGACCATTACCAACGAGGTAATGCATTTTGATTTGGCAAAGATGCCTCACCTACTTGTTGCCGGAGCAACAGGACAGGGAAAATCTGTGGGGCTTAATGCAATACTGGCCTCTCTGCTTTACAGAAAGCACCCGAGTGAATTGAAACTTGTACTTGTGGATCCAAAGAAGGTGGAGTTGTCTCTATATTCAAAATTGGAGAAACACTTTTTAGCCCAGCTTCCAGACGCAGATGAGCCTGTCATTACAGATACTCAGAAGGTTATATATACTCTTAAATCTCTCTGTATAGAGATGGACTCGCGTTACGACCTTCTTAAGATGGCTCATGTAAGAAATGTTAAGGAGTATAACGAAAAATTCCTGCAACGAAGGCTTAACCCGCTTAAGGGGCATAAGTTTATGCCGTACATAGTTGTTGTGATAGATGAGTTTGCAGATCTGCTTATGACAGCAGGCAAGGAGATAGAGGAGCCTATTGCTCGTTTGGCGCAATTGGCTCGTGCTATTGGCATTCATTTGGTCATTGCAACGCAACGACCTACAACATCTGTAATTACAGGTAATATTAAGGCCAACTTCCCGGCTCGTATTGCATTTATGGTTCGTTCAAGTATCGATTCCAGAACCATTTTGGATGAGACAGGGGCCAATCAGCTCATAGGTCGCGGAGATATGCTTATATCAACAGGTGGAGATCTTACGCGTGTACAGTGTGCCTTTATAGATACTAAGGAGGTTGAGAGAATTGTAGATTCAATTGCATCACAACCGGGCTATTCATCACCGTTCTATCTCCCTGAGTATACCGGCGAAGAGAAAGAGGATGGCGGAGGAGTAGGAGAGGTAGACCTTAACAGAAGGGATCCTCTATTTGAGGATGCGGCCAAGTTGGTAGTAATGCATCAGCAGGGGTCAACATCTCTTATCCAGCGCAAGATGAATCTTGGTTACAACAGGTCAGGGCGTATTATGGACCAGCTTGAGGTTGCCGGCATTGTCGGCCCGTTCGAGGGAAGCAAGGCAAGACAAGTCTTGGTGGCAGATCTCTCTGAATTGGATTTAAGGCTCTCATCTATAAGAGATATATATGGAGGTTAAACGATATGAATAGGATTGTTGTTCTTTGTGCCATCTTTCTAATGGCATCTGTTTGCAGAATGGATGCTCAAGATGTTAAAGTCGTTGCAAAAGAGCTTATGGCAGGCTCGGAGGTGGATTTTTCCTGCTCTGTTACAGGGAATGATAACCAAAATTTTTCATTTGAGGCAACCGGAACGGCAAAACTACTTGGAAAAAGTTATAATATATTAACAGAGGAGGGATTGAAACTTATATCAGACGGCAAATCGCTTTGGATAATAAATTTAGACACGCAAGAGGCTGTTGTATCATTGTTGGATGAGAGTTCAGCCGCTCAAAACGATTTTGCCAACCCCTTTGTTCTCCTTTCCAATCCGCAAGGAGAGCTAAAGTTCTCCTTTAAAGGAACAGCACCGGGTGGTAATCCAAAAGTGCCGGCAGAGATTAAGATTTCCGGATTCAAGTCCGGGCAACCAAAGGAGATTGTGGTTAGGATTGCAAAGTATGCCAAGGCCAATCTGAGCGGATCTGACTTTGTTTTCAACAAGAAAGATTACCCTAGTATAGATGTAACAGACCTAAGATAAAAAATATGGTGACCAGTTAATTTTGGCCACCATATTTTAATTCAAAACAGTATGTTGTTAAATAAAATTGCTTTTTTATTTGACAACATTAAATATAGCGTTATCCTAAATCTAGGTAGACAGCTAAAGCCAATGCTTATGCCAACGCTAACGCCTTTAGTAGATCGCTTTGTCCTGAATCTCTGTAGATCCGGCATAAACCCCCGCCTCAAGTTTCTTCCTAATCTCCTCAAAAGCATTGAGTGTGTACTCAACATGCTCCATCTCGTGCATTGCAGTAGGAATAAGCCTGTACATTATAACACCCTTAGGAACAACAGGATATACAACAACTGAACAGAAGATCTTATATGTCTCTCTTAGATCAACAAGGATATTTGTTGCCTCTGCAAGACTTCCCTTTAAGAATACAGGTGTGATACATGCCTCTGCAACACCAATATCAAAGCCTCTCTTTCTAAGACCATCCTGAAGAGCTCTTGTAATGGTAAACAGTTTCTTACGTCTGTCATCACCCTTTCTTATCATATCCAATCTCTTAAGGCAACCTTCAACAAAAGCCATTGGAAGAGATTTAGCGTATATCTGAGACCTGAGGTTATATCTTAAGTAGTTGATAATCTCTTTAGGACCGGAAACGAAACCACCTATGGCAGCCATGGATTTTGCGAAAGCTCCAAAGTAAAGATCTACCTTATCCATTACATCGTAATGCTCAGATGTTCCTCTTCCGTTAGGACCCATTACGCCAAAACCGTGAGCATCATCAATAAGTATTCTAAAGTTGTATTTCTCTTTAAGTTTGACAATAAGATCCAAGCGTCCGAGACCTCCTGTCATACCGTAAACACCCTCTGTAATGAGAAGAATTCCGCCACCTGTCTCTTCGGTAATCTTTGTTGCTCTCTGCAATGCCTTTTCGCAACGCTCAAGGTCATTGTGAGGATAAACAATTCTTCTTCCCATGTGCAGACGTACACCATCCATTATACAAGCGTGTGCCTCTGAATCATATACGATAACATCATGTCTTGTTACAAGAGCATCTATGGTTGAGATCATACCTTGGTAGCCAAAGTTGAACAGATAGGCATCCTCTTTTTTCTCAAACTCTGCTAACTCTCTCTCCAACTGCTCGTGCAATGAGGTATGACCGCTCATCATACGTGCACCCATAGGGTAGGCAAGACCCCATTTTGCAGCAGCCTCGGCATCAACCTTTCTTACCTCTGGATCGTTGGCAAGTCCAAGATAATTGTTGAAAGTCCAGGCGAGAACCTTCTGTCCGTGAAACGTCATGTAAGGGGCTATCTCCCCCTCAAGTTTTGGAAACATAAAATAGCCATGAGCCTTTTTTCTGTATTGTCCAAGCGGACCGCCCTCGTCCAATTTAATTCTTTCAAATATATCCATAATATATAATAGTATTTAATTAGTTTCTTTTTCTGTCTGTTGGAAAAAATGTGGAAAAATTGTCGGGAAGCATATTATGCATCTATGTTAGCATATCTTGCATGTGCCTCAATAAACTCCCTCCTTGGTGGAACATCATCTCCCATGAGCATAGAGAATATCCTGTCTGCCTCTGCTGCATTCTCTATGGTTACCTGTCTTAACAGCCTGTGCTCAGGAGACATGGTCGTTTCCCAAAGCTGCTCGGCATTCATCTCACCAAGACCTTTGTAACGCTGGATGTGTATACCCTTGTCACTTCCGCCTCCAAGCTGCTCAACTATCTGCTTGCGCTCCTCGTCTGTCCAGCAGTACTGTTCGCTCTTGCCCTTCTTAATTAGATATAGAGGCGGAGTTGCGCAGTATACGTGCCCCTCCTTTATAAGGTCTACCATGTGTCTGAAGAAGAAGGTTAGTATAAGCGTTGTAATGTGGCTTCCATCCACATCGGCATCTGTCATAATGATAACTTTGTGGTATCTTAATTTGCTAAGATTAAGAGCTTTACTATCCTCTTCCGTTCCAACTGTAACTCCAAGAGCTGTGTAGATGTTCCTAATCTGTTCGCTCTCGAATATCTTATGCTCCATCGCCTTCTCCACATTGAGGATTTTACCCCTTAGCGGAAGGATGGCCTGGAATGTCCTGTCTCGCCCTGTTTTTGCTGTTCCGCCTGCAGAGTCTCCCTCAACAAGAAAGATCTCGCACTTTGCAGGGTCTCTGTCTGAGCAATCTGCAAGTTTGCCGGGTAATCCGCTTCCCGACATAACCGTCTTTCTCTGTACTAACTCTCTTGCTTTTCTTGCGGCATGACGCGCTGTAGCTGCAAGTATAACTTTATCAATGATGGCTTTGGCATCCTTTGGATTTTCTTCTAAGTAGTTTTCAAGAGCTGAGGATGTAGCCTGGCTTACCGCAGCCATCACTTCACTGTTTCCAAGTTTTGTTTTGGTCTGTCCCTCAAACTGGGGTTCTGCAACCTTTACAGAGATAACAGCTGTAAGTCCCTCTCTAAAGTCCGATGCATCTATATCAAACTTAAGTTTTGATAGCATTCCGTTTTTGTCTGCATAGTTCTTCAGGGTTGTTGTAAGTCCCCTTCTGAATCCGCTCAAGTGAGTACCTCCCTCAACAGTGTTGATATTGTTTACATACGAATGTATGTTCTCGTTGAATCCTGTGTTGTACTGCATGGCAATCTCAACAGGAATACCGCCCTTGTCTGTCTCAAGATAGATTGGCTTTTCTGTAAGTTTCTCCCTTGTCCCGTCCAAGTACTCCACAAACTCCCTTAGGCCAAGCTCGGAGTGGAATGTCTCCTCCTTTACAACCTCTACAGTTTTACCCTCCTCATCTGTCTCCACCTCTCTTGTATCGCGTATTATCAGTTTTACATTTTTGTTGAGGTATGCAAGCTCTCTTAAACGTGTAGCAAGAATATCGTAAGAATACTCTGTACCTTGGGTAAAGATTTCGGGATCCGGTTTAAAGGTTATGATTGTTCCGGTGTCGGATGCCTCACCTACAACCTTTACAGGGTAGAGCGGAACACCCCTTTCATACTCCTGTTTAAAGATCTTGCCCTCTCTGTGAATCTCTGCTGTAAGGTGTGTAGACAGGGCGTTCACGCATGATACGCCAACACCGTGCAAACCTCCGGAAACCTTATAACTGTCTTTGCTGAATTTTCCGCCGGCATGGAGAACCGTAAGTACAACTTCAAGGGCGCTTTTTCCCTCCTTCTCATGTATTCCGGTTGGAATGCCACGTCCGTTATCCCTTACCGTAATTGAATTATCCTTATTTATGGTAACTTCAATATCTGTACAATAACCTGCAAGTGCCTCATCAATAGAGTTATCTACAACCTCATATACAAGGTGGTGCAGACCTCTGCTCCCCACATCCCCAATATACATGGAGGGACGCTTCCTTACTGCTTCCAACCCCTCTAACACTTGAATACTGTCTGCCGAATAACTGTTGTTTGCGGCAACCTTTTCATTCTCTATTTCACTCATTGTATGCTAAGTTTTATAACTCACAAAGGTAACATTTTCTATCAAAAGAAACAAAGCCATTTTTAACCTGTTCCGCCTATTCTGCAATCCCCTCCAACTCTTTTACAGCTTTACTATAACACCTCCGCCAATGCTTATCCCTTTTTGGTAGTACTGCTGAAAGAAACTTGGGCGTTGTCCAAGAAGATTATCTATCTCTGCGTAGACAGACAGCATATCATTTATTACATATCTTCCTGTGATACCTATATTTACAAAACCTTTCAGATAAGAGTCTTTGTCGTAAAGATACTCAGGTCTTGTTATGATTGCATCGTGGTCGCTCTCGGTTACCATCCTGTAACCTTTTACAAAATTCGTAATGGCTCTGTTTCTTCCGTAAATGTTGAGACCAACAAATACCCTCTGCATATAATTGTATTCGCCATAGAACTTTGCCTCAAAAGGTGCATAGTTGTAAGGCTTGTAACCGTTATACCTGTTATACTGCATTTTAAGGTTTCCTGTAAAGTTTTTTGTGGAGACACCTATTGCAGCCTTGAAAAATATCTTCTCTGCATTGCTGTAGAGGATATTGAATGCGGCAGGGTTTTCAAATGAGTTTATAAATTGCAAAAGCCCCTTCTCCTTTGCGTATCCTGTACTCAAATCGTAATCTACAATACCGCTTATGTTTCCTGTAATACCACCGGTAACTCTAACCGGGACCGAACTTATCATGCAGTCTGCAAATGGAGAGAGCCATGGATTCTGTTCCAACAATGAGCTGTAGTTGTTAAGATTATTGCCACCGTCTGCAACTGCATATACTGCCAGTACATTATTAATAAGTTGGTATTGCGCCTTTGCCATACCAATAATCATTGTATGGTGCTTCCCTGCGGCTGCATCTGTATATTTAAGGCTTACTGTTCCTCCAAGAGACAGCTGCCAGTTGCCATGCTTCAAATTATATGTTGGAGTTGCTTCTATCAGACCATAGTTGCTTTTTTCATCTAATATAGATGTATTGGCATTTCTCAGAGATAGTTTTACTAAAAACTTTGAGTATTTGCCAAATGTTGGGCCAATCTCCGCTTTTGCCGCAATATAATGAGACTTAAGCTTTTCAAGTGAATTGTCTCCTAAATAGTTATAATCTACATTCGCCTTGTAGTTGAATCCTCTTACCTCTTTATTGGCATCTAATGAATTTATGTTGAAATTCGCAACAATCTTATTAAAGTTGTGAGAATTTACGTCTGAATAGCTCCCTTTGTATTCTTCCGCTTCCAAATAGACATTTTTACCGTAAAACGAGTTGTATCCGTTGGTGTATACAAGTGAAGCACCAAGTCTGCCTGTATTCCAATAATGGCCTACAATTACGCCAGCTTCTGTTCTTGAATCGTGAGCACCAACCTTTTTGGAAAGTTTTTCCGTGAGGTATTTTCCACCGGCGTTGTCATTTGTCTTATATTCCGTCCCATAATCTATCCCTTGTAGCGGAGCATCTCCCCAGAACGATTTATGAGATGCGTAAATCATAAGATTAGATGAAGATAAAAAGTTGCTCCCGCTTCTGATTCCCTGTAATTTGGGTGAATATGCCACAAAAATATCCGGTGACAGCGGAAATGCAACTCCGCCCCTCGCATACAGTGTATAATTGTGCGGATTATCGGGCCTCTCGATTTTGGCAGATGTTGTTGGGGCAAACTCATACAGATCCTTATATGACTTGTCAAAAACCATATAGTTGAAATTTAAGGCAAAATTATTAAGACTGTCGTTGAAATCTGTGCTGAGTTTGGATTTATGTATTACAGGCAACCTGTTTTCATAATCTCTTTTCACCTCAACATTGGGGTTAATGTTTTGGGCAGAGATGCTGCCTGCAAATAGTGTGAAAAATCCTATTATGGTTGTAATCTTTCTCATTTTCAGCTAATTTTTACTTTCTAACTTTTTAAAACGTACATCAAGTTGTTGAAGGACATCATCATCTTTTCCCTCCGGAGTGTAATTGTCTTTAATAGACTTGTATGTGGCCTCTGCCTGTCCTATATTGTTTTGATCGTAGTACGAATCTCCCAATATTATGAAGCTCTTTGCTAACCAGTATGTCTGCGGAGAGCCGGAGTCTGAAAATTTGAACACAAGATTCTCCACCTTTTCAAACTCGCCACCATCGTAAGCAGATTTTATAAGCAGGTAGTTGGCCTCTGCTCCAATGGCTGTTTTAGGCTTTTTTGCAACAGATGTCAATTGCTGCTCTCCGCGTTTGGTGTCTCCGGTAAGCATATAGCATTTGGCAATGATAAGCTGCGCTTGGTCTTTTACTGTCTGTGCTGCTTTTGGAAAATCTTTTGTAACAATCTGCGAGTTCTTTATAGCAAGATCATAATTCTTTAGCTTGAATGCGGTGTTCATTATTCCTGTTGCCGCCAACAGTTTGTTATTGTCTAATTTTGCTATCTGCTGCAGTGTCTCGTAACCCATGAGAGCTTGCTCAAATTTCTGCAATCTGTATGAAAGCTCTGAGTAATTGAGCGTTGCAAGCTCGGAGAATGCCCCTTCGCCCTCCTCCATAACTCTTCTGTATGCTGTTATTGCATCCTCCGGTTTATCCTGGTTTCTGTAGCATTCTCCAAGATAGAAATTGGCATTTACAATATATTTGCTTTGCGGGTATTTCTCTATAAAGTCGCTTAACAGTGTAACGGCTTTTGCATGGTTACCGTTAAGGTATGTCTGTTCTGCAGCATTGTATATGATAGTCTCTCTTTCACTTGCGTTTTTATGGCTTGACAATCCTATCTTGTCTATGTAGTCTATAAACTCCTGAGGTCTGTTAAGAGACTGATAGATGCTCTCCATTCCTGCGAGTGCGCTCTCCGCCTCCTCTGACGACGGCGATTTCTCAACTATCTCTTTGTAGTAGGAGAGGGCTTTGTCGGGAAGCTGAAGATTGGAATAGATCATTCCCAACTCAAGCATAGATTTATAGTGAAATGTGCTGTCTCCAGACTCTTGCAACAGCCTGTTAAAGACGGTTACGGCCTCCTCATCCTTAACGGATTGTACAAGTGTGCGGCCAAGTTCGTATAGCGATTGCGAGAAGTAGGCAGAGCCTGAATATTTGTTGTCTGTGATCTCTCTGAGTAGTGCTATCTTTTTATCCTGTTTTGCAACCAACCCGTAGCATACAGCTGCTTGGTATGGTGCATAAAGGTCTTTGTAGCTGTTGATTACTCCGGCTTTCTCGTAAATCTCCGCAGCTTTGGTATACTCTTTAGTCATGAACCGGCAGTCGCCTATGCGGGACATAGCCTCAACTGCAAGTGGATCATCGTCAGGAACTACATATAAAAACTGGTTGAAATCTCTCTCTGCCTCCTGGTATTTGCCAAGTTTGAAATTAATGTAGCCGGAGTTGAAGAAAGAGATGGAGTACTCTCCGCTCTCTTTAAACTGAGGGTTGGCCCTGAGTGTGTTAAGCTGAGCCGATGCTTCGGTGTATTTGCCTGTCCTGTAAAGACATTCAGCTAACCAGAATTCGGCCAAATTGGCTAAGTCTTCGTTGTTTCCTTTGTCTGTTGCAGTAAGGAAAAACGGAATTGCTGCATTGTAGCCGCTGTTGTCTACCAATTGTATACCTCTTAAAAAGGAGGCTTTCTGTATGTTGTTGATGATATTCTGATTCTTGTTTGATACTCTGTCTAAAGCTGTTAATGCATCTGCATAGTTTCTCTCAAGAAGGAATGCTGTTGCAATATAGTTATATATCTCATCTGCCTTTGCCTGCGTATAGGTAAAGGTTTTAAGGTACTTGTACAGTGGCTCAACGGCTCTGTTTATATCAAAGCATAATTTTGCATAGTTGAAGTAGGCATCCTCTTTAATGGAGCGGTCGCTGTCCATCTGTGATGCTTTGTAGAATGCGTCTTTTGCAGCATATTTGTTCTTTAGCTGTATGTAGCTGTTGCCCGAAAAGTAATATGCACTCTGTATTAATGAATCCAAATGGTTACGGTTCTTTGAATAGCCGGAATAAGCGGCGTTCTCTGTTACCTTCTCAAAACTCTCTACTGCCTCTTTGTACATCTTTAGCTGATAAGACATTATGCCGGAATAGAAATTATCGGATGAGGTAAGTTTTACACCGCTGTCTGAGTACAATTTAAAGTATTGTTGAGCTTTATTTGTATTACTCTCCTGATAATATGCCTCGGACAGCATCCTCGCAACCTTTGGTCTGTACTCATCAGATACGCTGTTGTACAGCCTTTCACCCTTTTGTGTTACATATTTGTAGTCTCCAAGCATAAACTTGCATTCAAAAATATGGTACCCTGCAAGCATCTCATATCTTTGGTCCGCTGTTGATGCGCTAAGATACGGAATGGCCTCTTTAAAATTCTGCTCGGAATAGAGAATGTAGCCAAGGTAATATTGAGATGCAGTAAGGTATTTCCTGCTTTTTACAGTTCCATTAAGGCTCTCTATAAGCGCTTTGAATTCAGATGCGCTCTGCCTCTGCTCTCCAACCCTCATAAGACAGTAGGCATGCCTAAAGCGGTAGTCCGGTGTCTCATCTTTTGAGATATTGTTAACCTTATTGAGGTAGGTAAGGGATTTTGCGTAATTGCTGTTGTCAAAAAGATATATGGCGTAGTGTAGGTAGATCTTGTCCAACATTGAGGAAACGGGATGCTCCTTAGCATATTTGGCTATTGTCTCCTCTATGCCTGCTGCTTGAGTATGTATCTTGCAAAGGACTATGTACCCCTCTATTTGGTTTGCTGTCGTAGAGGTTGAACCGTTGTCCCTTATATTCTCAAATTGGGCCAAAGCCATGTGGTATATCCCGTTATTGTAGAGCTGCAACGCCTCTTTCTCCTTAGAATCACCATTGTTGTTGTAGTATGTCGCGCAGTCTGTATTGTAAAGACCCGCGGCATTAATTGTAGCCCCTGCCGATACAGAGAGCAGAACGGCTACAGAAATCAAACTCTTTTTGTAGTTCATCTGACTTAAATAAAATTATTGACGGCAAAAATATAAATTGCAACGTAAAAATATGAAAAACAGTTTATAAATTTGCAAGAAATAATCATTTAAAATAATGCCAAACTTTGATATTTACGGCAAACCAATAGAGGATTGCAAAGATTTCAACATGAATGACACCTCTTTGCCCATTAATGAAGACAGCAAGGATGATTTTAATCTTCTTCCCGACAATAATCGAGAGGAGCCTGATGATGTACCATACGGTGAAATTAGTGGCGAATTTGTGGAGGAGTTTAAGGAGGAGAGTGAGGAACAATTTGTTGATGGTTTTTCTGAGATTAATGAGACTGTTACGGATGAAGAGGCTGTTGCCGTTGTGCCAGTTGCTGTGGAGGCCGCAAAGGAGGAGTGTGTGAAGGAAAATGGGAAAGAGAGTGCTGAGAATATTGATGTAAATGCCGGGGAACAGAAGAGTTTGGCTGAAAAAGCAGGTGAGAATCTGATAAGATTAAGCGGAGTTGATATATTCAATGGCGGAAATCTTATACTTTCCAATGTACATTTTGAAGTTGACAGAGGCGAATTTGTGTATATCATTGGTAAAGTAGGAAGCGGTAAAAGCTCTGTAATAAAGTCACTTATCTGTGAATTGCCAATAGAGGGGGGAAAAGCGGAGGTATGCGGTTACAATCTGCATAAGATTAAAAATAAGGAGATTCCGTATCTAAGGCGCGAGGTAGGTGTTGTATTTCAGGATTTTCAGTTGCTGATGGACAGATCCGTCAATGATAACTTGGAGTTTGTTCTTAGTGCAACAGGCTGGAAGCGGGAGAGTGAAAGAATTGAGAGGGTGAATGAGGTTTTGGAGATGGTAGGTCTGCAGACAAAAGCGCACAAGATGCCGCACCAGCTCTCCGGTGGAGAACAGCAGCGTATTGCAATTGCAAGGGCATTACTCAATAATCCAAAACTCATTTTGGCAGATGAGCCAACCGGCAATTTGGATAAGGAGACAGCCCACGGTATAATGGAGTTGTTAATGAAGATTCATAGAGAGGAGAGGCCTGCAATAGTAATGGTAACCCATAATACGGAGCTGTGCAGGGATTTTCCCGGACGTATAATGTTATGTAAGGATAATTCTCTTGCGGAATATAAATGGTGATGTAGCTAATATTATGACAGAAAAAGAGAGACGAAAAAAGATATTCGAATGGTTTAAGGCAAATATGCCAAACGCAAAATCTGAGCTGCAATTTGACTCACCGTTCCAGCTTATTATTGCAGTAATCCTGTCGGCCCAATGTACAGACAAACGGGTCAATATGTATACTCCGGCTATCTTTAAGAGATTTCCAACTCCACAGTCTTTGGCAGACGCCTCTGTTGAGGAGATATTCAGTTATATTTCATCTATATCTTTTCCAAACAACAAAGCAAAACATCTTAAAGGGTTGGGGGAGATGCTTGTCTCAAGGTTCAATTCCATTGTCCCGTCTACTGTTGAGGAGCTTGAACAGCTACCAGGTGTTGGCCGCAAAACTGCAAATGTGGTTGCCTCCATTGTTTATGGTGCACCTGTCATAGCTGTTGACACACATGTCTTTAGAGTTGCTCACAGGCTGGGATTGTCAAACGGTTCAACCCCTCTTGCAGTTGAGGAGGATCTTACTGCAATGATTCCCGAATGTGACAGGGCAGATGCCCACCATTGGCTAATTCTCCACGGCAGATATATCTGTACCGCACGAAAGCCTAAATGCACCGAGTGCGGCGTTGCCGCGTGGTGTAAAAAATTATAGTGAAAAATTGTATTTTTAATTTAGATTGTTAATTTTGCGTAAAGATTAATTTAAAATATCTAACAATTTGTAAAATTGACTTAAAAATAGATATATGATATTCAAGAAGTTTTCAATACTCCTTCATACCATAATTCTGTCTGTAATTCTCGTTTCATGCGAGAGTGATTTTTTCAAAAGTAATGATCGAGAGGAGAATGATCTGTTTTCAGTAGAAGAGGCTGAATCCATATTTAATAGGAATGATGGTGGAATAAGATTACCCATTTTTAAAGATGCTCCTACAAAAAGTATAGAGACAGATAATTCATCCATTGATTGGTCAAAGGCCGAAAGTAAAGAATTCATGGATTTTTATGCAGTTTCTATTCCAATGGAGGTGCCCGATTATGCGAGTATTCTAATGTTGGGCAGCAGTCTTGGTGAAATGGAGAGAGGTGGAGAAATGGATGCAAAGAGCAGCCTTGTTTTACAAAAGATAAAACAAGATGGATCTGTTTGAAGATGCCATCAAACAGTTGAAGAATAAGGCTTACAAAATAAGCAGACTTATGGATTATGTGGAGAAAAAAGGTGAAAAGATAACTATTAAAGAATACAAAGGTACTCCTAAGAGTGATTTTACATATTTGTATAGTCCCACAAATTGTAATACTATATGGCACAGAGCACTTGCAGTAGAGGCGGACAAAGTTGGGCATGAGCTGGCACATTTTTGGTTCAAGCATGAGTATCCGAGTATAAATTTAACAAACAACCTGAATTCCGAACTAATATCAACGCTTGCAGAATTGGTATATTCAATAGATACTTATAACGGGGAGTATTACTTAATGTCACAATTTGATACGGATGATATTAAAAAGATAATAAAAGTATTTTGGGATAATCCGAATTCCGAAAACTTGGATAAATATTTAAAAGTATTTAAAGATAAGCGACCTAAATATAATAATTTTGTCTTTGACAGAGGTTCTTTTTTAGAACAAGTAGAGAATTTTAAGAATTTGTTCAGATAATAAATCAATATTGATAAATATGAAACCGAACATGAAAATCTTTGAAATTAATTTACTTAAGTTGAGATATCAAAGATTTTCATCGTGAGAGAGAACGATAGTGAACGGCTATCAGACTCTCACAAATTTTTAATTATTTTTTTTAAACTAAAAATTTTGATAGTATGAAAAAATCATTGTTCCTTCTAATTGCAACTGTATGTGCTAATGTATTAATGTCACAGGAATTACAAGATTATTATTGTAAAGAGACAGTGTCTGGGAATAAATATACGTATACTGTAAAGAAAGACAGGAGTGGTAAAGAATATACTCTCAAAAATATAAACGATATTGAACATGTCACTATAAATGGGGAGGAGCGCTATATTACCACGGAATTCGTATTTTTCTTAAAGTTAAATAATCCTAATGTGGTAATAGAGGCAATAGAGGCTGTATTCAGCAAAGAGGAGGTCTTGGGGATGGCAAAAGCCTGCATTGAATTTAAAAAGAGCTATTGCTCGGACAATTTTAAAACATCCTTTTTCTATTCTTTTGATCCTGATGTTGATAAGAATGGCAAAATTGTTAATTTGCGTATAAGTTTCAAAAATTGTGACGTAATGAAGAATGTGCCTCCACAAAAGATAGAGCAGTTGGAGGATTATATAAAAGAGCATGCTGTTTATACCGTAAAGGATAAGGAAAGAGTGGCGCGTTTGCAGATTATAGGGGCACAACCCATAGAGGTTGATGTAAACAATACGGATTATAGCTTTGAACTTATGTACGACACAAATAAGTACTAAGTACAAGGCTACCTGTAAGATGACTGTTACAATGTTTATCGGGAAGCAAAGGATGATTAACCAAAGGCTGCAGTGAATAAGCTGCGGCCTTATTTTAATATCTTACCAAAATTTGTACTTTTAATTTAGATTGTTAATTTTGCGTAAAGATTAATTTAAAATATCTAACAATTTAGAAAATTAACTTAAAAATAGATATATGATATTCAAGAAGTTTTCAATACTCCTTCATACCATAGTGCTGTCTGCAATTCTCGTTTCATGCGAGAGCGATTTTTTCAAAAGTAATGACCGTGAGGAGAATGATCTTTTTTCAGTAGAAGAGGCAGAATCCATTTTTAGTAGAAATGATGGTGGAATAAGATTACCCGTTTTTAAAGATGCTCCTACAAAAAGTATAGAGACAGATAATTCATCCATTGATTGGTCAAAGGCCGAAAGTAAAGAATTCATGGATTTTTATGCAGTTTCTATTCCAATGGAGGTGCCCGATTATGCGAGTATTCTAATGTTGGGCAGCAGTCTTGGTGAAATGGAGAGAGGTGGAGAAATGGATGCAAAGAGCAGCCTTGTTTTACAAAAGATAAAACAAGATGGATCTGTTTGAAGATGCCATCAAACAGTTGAAGAATAAGGCTTACAAAATAAGCAGACTTATGGATTATGTGGAGAAAAATGCCATTAATGTAAAATTCATAAAAACAAATAATTCCAACGTCAGCTATAATTACCGCTATAACACAGTAGATAAAGATAGAATAGAGTATAATGTTTTAGCGGTTGAAGTTGACAAGGTTGGACACGAATTGGCACACTTATGGTACAAACATGAG
>UQWT01000012.1 GCA_900544815.1 uncultured Bacteroidales bacterium
GCACCCTCCTCTACTCCAAGAGCGACCATATCTTTATTGAATTTGTACTGCATTAAGGGATATGTAACCTATTTTTTAAATTCTCCAAATGTGTAGGAGAAGTTTACGCTAAGCACCTCCTTGAACTGGACTCTTGGAGCTTCGTGCCCATCTTTATCTGCTATAAGGACCTTGTCGTTATAGATAAGATTGGTTCTGAGCGTTGTTACCAAGTATTTGGTCAGTACCAGTTCTGCATTGAAATCCCAGTTCACCTGAATGTTCTTTGGCTGGTTAAGATAGTCCGAAAACAGTTTTAGTGTTGTTCCTACCTTAAGGTTCCTGAATGGTTGTGCTTTAAAGTCTCCGGTAAACTGTGCTCCCAACTCATATCTTATTGCCTCATCCTCCTTGTTTCCATATTTTGCTCTTAACGCACGTTCCGTTACAATCATCCATGTGGTGGTTAGCGGAGCAAGGTTGAATGAGAACATATTCTTCTTGCCCGGTTTATACTCAAGACCAATACCAAACGAAAAATTTGCCGGTGCCAAAAATTTGGAAACAAGCTTCTGTCCTCCGCTCGACGGATAATCGAAACCGGGTGAGAACTGCGTCTTAAAGTACATCTGCGCAGATGCGTAAAATTTGTCAAACGCACGGTATCCAAATTTACTGTCTAAGATTATCTTATCATCTGCTTTTCTGTACCCTGTCTCAAACGACTGAACGAAACCGTAAGCAAATTGTGCCCGGTTTTCGTAAAACACCTTCCCTTTGGTATAATTGAGATAAAAGTTTGTATAGGCGTTGAGTGCCAAGGAACCCGAACCTCCGGATGCCCAGTTTGTGAGCGACACCTGCGAGAATCCTAATTGTGTAAGGACACCCTTTTTCCAGAATTTTGGTTTTACAACAGGTTCATAGTTGATTACCGGCACGTCAAATTGCGAGCCGATCTGTCTGGCTAACTCCTGTGCGGCATCGAGCCCTGTGACCACCTCTTTTACCTCCTTGTCTGTATTCTTCTTGTCTTTCTTCTGGGCAAGAGTTGTTGTCGGGAAGAAAATGATATAAAAAATAACAGCAAGAACCGGAAGATATTTTTCTAATCTCATATTATTCAGATAATACGTCGTCTGAGTTATATTTATAGCCCAACCGTTTGCCTGTGCGCATTCTTGTGCTCTCTATCTTGGTGTTTATCTGTTCTACCGTTGCCATCTTTACAAGATCGTATGGCGGAACTAACAGATCAAACTCCAACGAGTAGAGCATGGCCTGCTCCACAAAGCTTACCAACTCCTCTTTTACAAGCATTACCTTGCCAAAGTTGGATGTTTTCTGCCTTAACTGGCGCTTTCCCTCAACAAAGAAATATTTGTCCCGGTTTACAAACAGCCTTGCTACAAGGTAGCCTACATCCTCCCCTCTGTTGAACTTTAGGGAATCTGCCAAGAAGTTATAGACATTTATCACCCCGCAGTATGAGTTGAATGGGTTTGCCTTAACATACGGGTTTTTCCAGACCGCATGGTCTCTGTCGAACTGGAAAACATCTGTATGAAGGCTAAAGACCAAGACATCGTCTGCAAATTTGAGTTCCGCCTCATATTTACCCCTGTCTCTATACTCCAATCTTACCTTCCTCTCATTCTCCTCCTCTAAAAGATCGTTAAGATCATTGCTCATCTCACCCAACACATCTTTAAGCTGGTTAAAGATGTCCAACGCTACTTCGTTAACTTGAACCTTTATTCTGGCTTTCTGATTCAATGCCGCAAAAATCTTCTGCTGCGGCGAGGGATCTGCTTCCATAATTTCTTGTAAATATTTTTTTATTACTGTCTAACCTTTTGTATATGTTTTTCAAATATTCTTTCTAAGCCGATAATCCGGCTATTATCCACCTGTCACTCTTAATATGCGCGTGCAAAGATGACTCTTCTGTGCGACGGCTTGCCGCTGAAGATGCACTTGCCCTCCTCCTCAACAACAAAGCTGTCTGTAGGGATACATCTTATTGTTGCTTTGGTGAGCTCCTTTATCTTCTCCTCTGTCTCTGTTGTACCGTCCCAATGGCAAAGAAGGAATCCACCCTGCTCTATCTTCTCTTTGAACTCATCCCATGTATCTACCTTATAGACATTTTTATTTCTAAAGTCAAGCGCCTTGTTATAGATGTTCTCCTGTATTACATCCATAAGGCCTTTTAGGTATTCTGCCAACCCCTCTTCTTGTCTTACTTCCTTTGTCATGGTGTCTCTGCGGGCAACCTCAACTGTATTGTTCTCCAAATCTCTTGGACCTATTGCCAACCTTACAGGAACACCTTTAAGCTCCCACTCTGCAAACTTGAATCCGCTGCGGTAGTTGTCTCTGTCATCTATCTTTGCTGTTAATCCCAATGCCTCCAATTGGCTCTTTATCTGCTCCATCTTTGCAACAATGGCCTTTCTCTCCTCCTCTTTCTTGAAGATTGGAACCATTACAACATGAATAGGTGCAAGCGCGGGTGGAAGGACCAGACCGTGGTCATCTCCATGAGCCATTATAAGAGCACCCATCAAACGGGTTGAAACGCCCCACGATGTTGCCCATACATAGTCTGAAACTCCCTCTTTATTTGTAAACTTAACATCAAATGCTTTTGCAAAGTTCTGTCCGAGGAAATGTGATGTACCTGCCTGAAGTGCCTTTCCATCCTGCATCATAGCCTCAATGCAGAGGGTATCCACAGCTCCGGCAAATCTTTCGCTCTCTGATTTGTGTCCTACAACCACAGGGACAGCCATATATTTTCTTGCAAATTCGGCATACACGTTAACCATCTTCTGCGCCTCTGCTTCTGCCTCCTGTCTTGTTGCGTGTGCTGTATGTCCCTCCTGCCACAAGAACTCAGCTGTTCTTAAAAAGAGTCTTGTCCTCATCTCCCATCTAACGACATTTGCCCACTGATTGCATAATATAGGGAGATCCCTGTATGATGTTATCCAGTTTTTATATGTATTCCATATAATGGTCTCCGATGTTGGTCTTACAATAAGTTCCTCCTCCAATTTGGCATCAGGATCTACTACCACACCGGGGCCGTTAGGGTTTACCATAAGTCTGTGATGCGTTACAACGGCACACTCTTTTGCAAATCCCTCAACATGTTCTGCCTCTTTGCTTAAGAAGGATTTTGGTATAAAAAGAGGGAAGTATGCGTTTACATGGCCTGTAGCCTTAAACATCTTGTCCAATTGCTGTTGCATCTTCTCCCATATTGCATAACCGTAGGGTTTTATAACCATACAACCTCTTACGGCAGAGTTCTCTGCCAAATCTGCCTTTACAACCAAATTATTGTACCACTGGGAATAATTATCCTCTCTTTTTGTAACCTCTTTTGCCATATTCTTAAAATTATCCGAGTAACGCCGCAGTAAAACGGCAATTATATCGTTTATACTAATAAAATAACTCCGTTGTGAGTATTAAATGGAATATTTTTTGATACTTTTGTAATCAAGAGCACAAAAATACAAAATAAATTAAAAAACTGTCTAAAACAGGAGGGAAAATGAGAAATATTAACTATTTGCTAATACTTAGCGCCGTTATGGGACTTTCATCCTGCATGACAACCGGTGGCAGTTGGAGTAGTCAGGGGGCATACGCAAACAGCCTGTATTACACTCCAGATCCTAATGCAGAGCAGGCTGCACTTGAACAGAAACGTCAGGCAAGTGAACTTAGAGATCAGACGAATCAGTCTATAAACGAGATATACGTTGGAGACAATAATCAGGTGAACATAGATTACAGGATAGATCCGTATAATTCGTCTGTGACAACTTATTCCATTTTAGATGATAGTGAGAGTTATGAGGCAAGGTTGAGGAAGTTTGATTCTCCTACCTATACGATTAACCTTAATATCTATGACGACAGCTATTGGTATCGCCCTAATTGGGCAGGATACTCGGGCTGGTACAACCCGTGGTGGGGTACCTACTGGCGCTATCCTTGGTATTACGACGATTATTATTGGGGATTTGGTTTTGGCACCAGAAGCTGGTATCTTGGCTGGGGCGGATGGTGTCCCGGATATTATGATCCTTGGTATCCCGGTTGGGGATATTGTTGGGATTACGGCTGGGGACACGGACCCGGTTGGGGACATGGCTGGTGGCACGGGCATTCTCCTCGCGATCACAGATCTGTGTACTACGGAAGAAGGAATGGAGGTGGCATAATGCACAATGCGGGTGACGGTAGAAGGCCTTCCAACAGCAATACAAGGAGAGATCCTTATACATACGGGCACAGCAGCTCCTCTCCGGTATACATGAATGGCAACAGCAATTATGGCAGGAATAATGGCGGCAGCATATACAGAAGGCCAATAAACAACGGGCAAAACAGTGTTGTAAATGGAAACAACAACTCCGGTAACAGAAGAAATAATAGTGTTGTAAACAGCAACAGTTCACAACAGAGACAGAACAACAATAATTCTAATTACAGGAGAAACTCAAACAATAGCGGAACTGCTACACGGAGCAACAGCAACTCCAACAGCAACAGCAGCTACAGAAGAAGTAACAACACATCGAACTATACATACAGCAACAGCTCTTCTCACAGCAGTGAGTCGTCTTATTCGTCGGGAAGCAAATCTAACGGAGGAGGGGGGTCAAACTACAGAAGAAGATAGCGTTATTGCATAATTTTAATTAGGAAGAAGATGACAACAGTTAGAAAATTGAATATTTCATACAGATTATTTGCCGGAATAGGCGCAGTTGCACTAATGATTATCTCTATGGTTGGAAAGGCCAATGCTCAGACTGCAGATGATGCTTACAGATTATCGTGGCAGACTCCGGTGGGCACGGCAAGGTCTGCTGCCATGGGACAGGCGGGCGTAGCTCTTGGCGGTGATATGGGATTTGTTTTTTCAAATCCGGCAGCCTCTGCCATCTACAGATATAATGAGGTGACATTCTCTCCGCTACTCTCTATGAACAGTACAGATATGACATATTTGGGAAACAAGACGAGTGATTCAAAAACAACATTTGCCATATCTAACTTTGGTGCGGTAGGTTCCTTTAAAACAGGAATGACAAACGGGATTAAAAATTGGTCGCTTGCTATAGCCTACAACAGGTTAAACGACTTTAACAGTTCTATGTATGCTACCGGCAGGACAGCCCAAAGTAGTTATCTTGCATCAATGGCGGCGGAATTGCAAGGGGTAAATGGAAAGGATTTGGATATTACAGACTCATACGATCCGTTTGGAAACCAGTCTTGGAAGAGTGTTCTTGCATGGAACGCCTCTCTTTTAGATACTCTGCCCGACACACATGGAAGGGAATACAAGGGTGCCACCGAGAATCTGAACGGCTACGACATTACAATGGGTGGCGAATTGGACCAGAGATATACATCTGTATCTAAAGGGAATGTTTCTGAGGCATCGCTCAATATTGGCGGAAACATAAATGACATTTTTTATGTTGGAGCAACAATAGGTATTCAAAGCATCTACTACCGCAAAGATGAGAACTACTCCGAGTTTGCATTAAGAAGCAGCGATTTTCAGACAGGATTCAATTCATTCACACATAGATACAGCCTTAAGACAACAGGTACGGGCATAAATGTAAGAGTTGGTGCAATATTCACTCCTGTGCATTTCATAAGATTGGGAGCAAGCATATCCACCCCTACTTGGATGTATCTCCACGATGAGTGGGAGGAGAGGATTGCATCCGATTTTTCGGCTACTCAGACATCACAGGCGTATTATGCCAACCTCGTTTCACCGCTTGGAAAATATGATTATATCCTAAGGACTCCGTTCAGATGGAATATTGGTGGTGCATTTGTATTTGGACAGCGCGGCACATTGAGTATAGATTACGAAAGGACAGATTACTCTACAATGAAGCTTAAAGACCCGGATTATAAATTGGAATTTAACAAAGAGAACGCTGCCATAAAGGATAAGTACAAGGCTTCTGATAACGTAAGAATTGGAGCAGAGGTGATTGCAACACCTTCACTTGCAATAAGAGCCGGATTCCGGTATTACACTGCAGGACTTAAGGAGAACAATTACGAAACCTACATTGGTTCTGCCGGATTAGGATACAGCTCAAAGGGGGGATTCTTTGCAGATTTGACATACATTAGGCAGCTAAAGGATGGCAAGGATGATTACCGCTTCTACAACAGTGCAGGGGGCAGGGAAGCGCCTGTAGCAAACGCTTCTTGGTATAATTCGAGATTGGTGCTTACCTTAGGATTAAGATTTTAGGAGAGCGTTAAGATAGGGCATTAATGTTATGAAATATTGCCTCTTGGGCAATATCTTACAGAAACGAGACAGAATTAGGGCCTTCGTTAAACAGGAGGTCTAAAATAGAAAGATTGGGCGTAAATCCGTATTTGTTTGTAAATACTTGGTAATACGCCTTTTCTTTATAGAAAGGGTTGTTGCTTACGGATACTTTGGGATGGATTGCAGATCTTAAATCCAAGGTATCCGGGTCTGTTTTTTGAGGATTTTCATACTCCGTTGATAGCGAAAATCTCTTTTCAATTCCGCACAGTTCACATAGCAGCGAGGTTAACTCCATATTTAGGCCAAGCAATGTCTCAATATGAGAATCCAAAACTGCAAATATCTCATCTTTATAGTACTCAAAGAATGGAGAGTTACCGTATGCAGCCTCTATAGCTCTCTCGTGCTGCAGAACCCACGGTTTGGAGTAATCTATTCTTATATCGGAAATAGGGAGTTTGTGCGTAGGGTCTAATGTTATATTGCCGGTTACGCTGCCGGTTACACTACAGGCTACACTTCCGCCTCCGCGCAACACAGGTAGCGTTAAAACAAGAACCCCGCTGCCGGTTAATATATGGCAACGGGTTCTGTATGATTGTTTTTGGTACTGTTCACACGCCTCTATAACCATATTGCTGCAATTATCCAACACCGCAAAATACTCAACAGGAGCAAAATAGGCAGTTGACAGCAACACTCTGTTAGGCAACGCACACATGGTAAACGCTGTTTGTATTACGCTATTCTTCGGACGAAGATGGGCTGTATTTGATTATACCGCGCTTAGACTCAGCTATAAAGTCCAAGATAATCCTCTTCTCCTCAGAATCCGGCATTTCTGTCTCTACCTTTTTGCAGGCATCCGAAACATTAAGGTTACTCTGATATATAACTCTATAAATATCCCTTATTCTCTCTATCTGCTCGCTTGTAAAGCCTCTACGTCTCAACCCAACTATGTTAATGCCAAAGAAAGACAAAGGTCTCTTGCCCGCCATTGCGTATGGAGGGACATCTTTTCCTATTAATGAGCCTCCCGACAACATTGCGTGGCAACCTATTTTTGTAAACTGGTGCGCTGCGGAGTTTCCCCCTATGATTGCAAAGTCATCTACATTAGTCTCACCGGCTAAACCAACATAGCTTACAAGAATAACATTATTTCCAATAACACAGTCGTGAGCCACATGAACGTACGACATAACCAACACATTGTTTTTGATTATAGTCTTATACTTGCCGCTGGCTGCAGTACCCCTGTTAATTGTAGCACATTCCCTTATGGTAACGTTGTCACCAATCTCAACGTATGTAACCTCGCCCTGGAATTTAAGGTCTTGAGGTATGGCACCTATTACAGCACCGGGGAAAATATTGCAGTTCTTGCCAATTTTAACGTAGTCGTAAATTGTAACATTAGGGCCAATATGACATCCATCGCCAATCTCTACATTCTCTGCAATATAACAGAAAGGCTCAATTGTAACATTCTTCCCTATTTTAGCGTTTGGGTGTACTACCGAATTATTCATTATTGTAAAATTTATTCTGTTTATCTGTTCTTTATTACCTGAGCGACCATATCACTCTCACATACAAGCGTATCGCCAACGTATGCCTTGCCGTTCATACTTACTATAGACCTTCTGAGAGGATTGGTGATTGTCAACTTAAACACAACAACATCTCCGGGTATCACCTTTCTCTTGAACTTTGCGTTGTCTATTTTGGCAAAATATGTAGAATATCTTTCCGGCTCATCAACACTATTCAATACCAATATACCGCCAACCTGCGCCATCGCCTCAATCAACAGCACTCCGGGAACAACAGGTTCCTCAGGAAAATGACCGTTAAAATACCACTCGTTAACACCAATAGTCTTTATACCTACAACATAATCCTCCCCCATCTCAATAATCCTGTCCACCATTAAAAACGGAGGTCTGTGAGGAAGTAATTTTTTAATGCCGTTAATGTCCAAAACAGGAGCTGCATTTGGATCATACTTAGGAATATTAGTCTCGTGTTCCATTACTGTATATTTAGTTGTTTTTTAGATATGTGTCATATATAAGCCCGGCCATCTTGGTATTTATGCCATGCCCACTCTTATAAGCTATAACCTTCCCCTTAATATGCTTCCCTACAAGAGAGAAGTCTCCGAGAAGGTCTAACAATTTATGTCTTGCACACTCATTGGAATATCTTAACTCCAAGTGGTTAAGATAACCCTCCGGTGCACGTTCCAATGTCTTAACATTAAAGACTCCGGCCAACCTGTCCAACTCCTGCTGTGGCACAGGTCTCTCAACTATGATTATGGCGTTATCCAAATCGCCACCCTTTATGAGATTATTCTTAAACAGTGGCTCCAATTCATGGAAAAAGACAAATGTCCTGCACGGAGCAATCTCCTTTTCAAAACTTGTCTCACCATTGAATCTTGCATATTGGTTGCCCAAGACCTTGGAGTTATAATCTATCATAAGGTCTACAGAGAATTTGTCATCCGGCATAATCACTATCTCAGAGCCGGTATCCGGGTTCTTAATCTCAAGCTTCCTGTCTATTGTAATATACTCCCTCTCTGCATCCTGTTCCACAAGTCCGTCTTTCATTATCGCATCTGCAAAAAGTCTGGCACTGCCGTCTAATATAGGGACCTCCTGGCTGTTTATACAAACCAATACGTTATCAACGCCAAATCCGTAAAGTGTTGCCATAAGGTGCTCAAGCGTAGATATCTTAACGTCACCTTTCTCCAATGTTGTTCCACGAGAGGTTGTTGTAACATACTTTACGCAAGCATCTATCATAGCATCCTCGCCAAGATCCGTTCTCTTAAATTTAACTCCAAAATTCACTGGAGCAGGTTCAATGCTCATCCTTACCAATCTGCCTGTGTGAAGGCCCTTTCCCTCAAAAAGATATTTTCCTTTTAATGTATGCTGTTTAACACTATTTATCATATATAATCATTATAAGCGCACAAAGATAATCATTTTAGCAATCTGTTCTTAACAAAAACTTATCTGAGTTGTTTAAAGGCGGCATAACATCTAAGGTAGGCTTTATAGTCAAAAGCAGGAGAACCAAGCAAAATTTCACCCTCTTTCTTTATATTACCCATGATGCCGGCCTGAGCGCCTATAGATGTTTTATCTGCTATTGTTATATGTCCCGATATTCCAACCTGCCCACCTATCTGGCAGTTCCTTCCAACCTTTGCACTGCCTGCAACACCTGTCTGTGAAGCAATTACCGTATTTTCACCAATCTCAACATTATGTGCAATCTGAATAAGATTGTCCAATTTTACCCCTTTCTTTATTATTGTCGTACCCATTGTAGCCCTGTCAACAGTGGTATTTGCACCAATCTCTACGTTATCCTCTATTGTAACGATTCCGGTCTGAGGAATCTTCTTGTACGAGCCATCTTCAGTTGGCGCAAAACCAAAACCATCCGAACCTATAACCACATTGGAATGAAGAATACAGTTGTCTCCAATCTTACACCCCTCATATATCTTTACGCCGGGGTACAATATGCAGTTTTTGCCTATTGTAACATTATGCCCAATGTAAACCTGCTCGTACACCTGTGTTCCATCACCAACAACACTTTTCTTCCCTACATACGAGAATGCACCAATATATGCAGTTCTGCTAATCCTGCTGCTCCATGCACATTTTGCCCTCCAGCTCCGTCCCTTTCTGTTTGCCTGCTTAAGGGAGTTGAGCAGATCCAATAACGAGGCAACAGCCTCATAGGCATTATCTACTACAATAAGTGTAGGCTCTATGTCGTGATCTGGTTTAAACTCCTTGTTTATAATGACAATACTTGCTTTACATGTCTCAAGAAAATGTTTGTATTTGGGGTTGGCCAAAAAGCAGATGGCACCTCTTTTTCCACTCTCTATTTTTGCAACGGTAGAGACCTTTACATTTGGGTCTCCTATAATCTCACCATTAAAATGTGCGGCAATTCTCTCAGCAGTAACTTCCATTTCAAAAATCTTTTAAACCACAAATTTAACATAAAATTAATAACAATTCATAATAACAGATGCAACAAGAGGCTGTTTGGACAATTTTTAATTACAAACAGCTTCCCGACAGACCCCCTTTACACAAAAATCCAATGATTTTGTGTAAGTTTGCAGAAAAGATATTCAGAGTTATGCTTATAGTTTTAGAGGGCTTGGACGGTGCCGGAAAGAGCACACAGGTAAAGATGCTCAAAGATTATATAGAGAAGAGCGGAAAAGAGTTGAGATACATTCATTTTCCAAGGTTTGACACGCCGGTATACGGTGAGATGATAGCCGGTTTTCTAAGAGGTGATTACGGGAAGATAGAGAGCGTGCATCCGCAGATTGTAGCACTGCTCTTTGCAGAGGACAGAAGGGTTGCCTCGGGCAGGATAAAAGAGTGGCTCAATAATGGGGATACAGTCCTGTTGGACAGGTATGTTTACTCAAACATTGCCTATCAGTGCGCAAAAATTGCAGATGACGCAGAGAGGGAGCAGTTGAGGGATTGGATCTTTAACACAGAATACAATATAAATGCTATTCCACGCCCCGATGTGAATATTTTCCTTGATGTACCTGTCTCTTTTGTCGACAAAAAACTTAAAGAGAACAGAGATGGAGATGACAGGGCATACCTTAAAGGAAAAGAGGATATTCATGAGGCGGATATCGAGTTTCAAATGCGCGTGCGCGATATATATATCAAAGAGGTGAAACGAGATACAGATTTCAAAAGGGTTGATTGCAGCGATTGTAACGGTAATATGCTGCCTGCCAATGAGATCTTCTCAAGAATAACTGCATTGTTTATATAATTTTCCAATAAGTGGCGGCCCACAATACCGGTGATGGTCATATCTGTTTGAAAGGGGATAAAAAGAGGTATTATGAGATTTATAAAAGGGATTAGTAGAATCCTTATAGGTGTTGTATTTATAGTTTCGGGATTTCTTAAGGCATTGGATCCCGTTGGAACCTCCTTAAAAATTAAGGAGTACTTGGGAGCAATGAATCTTAATTTTTTGGACCTTTTTGCAACTCCGGGTGCCATTATTCTATGCTGCATTGAATTCTTAATAGGTATTGCTATTCTAAAGGGGTTAAGAATAAGGTTGTTTTCTGTTATAAGCCTTGTTTTTACACTTTTCTTTACAGTTATAACATTGTGCTCCGCAACATTTCTGCCTGTTAAGGACTGCGGATGCTTTGGTGAGGCAATCCATCTTACCAATTGGCAGACGTTAGGCAAAAATGTCCTTCTTTTGGTTGCTGCTGTTGTAATTTACAGACAGCGCAGCAGTTTCGCACCAATTGCAACAAAATTCTGGCAGAATATCTATCTTGGAGCGTATTCTATCTTTATCTTGGCAACAACTCTTTACTCACTGTTTTTCTTACCGTTAGCCGACTTTGGGCAGTTCAAGCCAGGTACAGATCTCATAGCCAATTTGTCGGAGAACCAACTTAAACAGTTTAAAACAGTTATAATATACTCTAAAGATGGTGTAGAAGAGGAGTTTACATTGGACAATCTGCCGGATTCAACATGGTCTTATGTAGATACAAGGTCTGTCCTCATTGCAGAGGGAAGCAGCAGCAACATAGATTTCTCCATAAGGGACAACAGAGGCAATACAGTCACTGATTCTATTTTAAACCTTAATTCGCCGCTTGTTTTTGTATCTGTTTACAAAAACCTGTCAAATAAAAAATATTTGGAGATAGAGCAGATGGAGAGCAGTGTTACAAAAGCCGGAGGAAAACTGTTTGTACTCTCTGCATCCAACGAAAAGCCAAACATATCTTTGCCTGTATATTCATCTGACCACAAGACACTTTTATCGCTCAACAGAAGCAACGGCGGCCTTACTTATGTCTATGAAGGAATTATCGTAAAAAAATGGAGCCGGCTTAACTACCCAACTAATATGGATAACATATTTGGGCAATCTCCGAATATTTTAATTGCGGACACCATCATACAGGAGCAATTGTTTATAGAGTTCTCCTTAGCACTATTAATCTTTATGGTGATTATCATAAGATCTGTTTCCAAACGTATCTACAAGAATCATTTAAAGAGACTTAAATCACAGAGCGAGGCAAAGATACATAATAGTGCAGAGATGCAAGACAGTACAGAGATGCAAGACAGTGCAGAGATGCATGATAATGCAGAAGTACAGAATAATGCAAAGTAACACAACTATCTGCTGTACCTGTCCCAATAGCTGGCATTCTTCTTAAACTGCAACAGATCCGCCAATGCAGACGCCTTTGCATTTATTCTAAAACTCCAGCTCTGCCATTGCCCCGACGGTACCCATGAGAACGATATCTGGAAACAGTGCAAATCGTATGACGCGCTCATCTGAGTGGTGGTGAGCTTCATCTTGGCTAAGTCGAAACCGCTGTTGAGGCTCACATTAAGCTTCTCCGTAAGCCTCATCTGCCCCGAGAATCCAAGCGCAACCGTATGGTTGTTAATTGTTTGTCTTACTTGGTTCGCGTACTGATAACTTCTTGAATATGAATAGTTGAAGTTAAAATTGGCAGACCACGGGATGTTAGGGTCCATATAGTACAACCACCCTCCCGGTATGTACTCACCTGTAACAGGGTGGTAATATATTCGCTGGTACTGCGTTACCGTTCCATGCCCATGTCCGTCTCCTCCTCTTCCGCTTCCCGACGAATTGCTGCCGGATTGGTTATTATTGTTGAATTTATAGTCGTAGTTTTCTCCCATTTTACTTTTTCCCTCACCGCTAAAACCGTATGTGAACGAGAGACTTGCATTGGTAAGCCTTGCCAATTTAAAGCCACCCTCCTGTACAATGTTAAATGTTTTAATCCTCTGCCCTCTCTCATTTATTGCGTAAGGGTCTAATGTTGCATTTGCATTGAGCCCCAATTTACCGAATATGGTTGTTGACATATTAACGGATATGTTGGAAAAGTTCATTGAATCTGCCAAAAAGTTATACGAGCCACCTATTGAGAGCTGGTCTATAAGTTTTATCTTCTTAACCCCTTTTCCGGTTGTATCCTTTAAGTCCCTTACTTTGACTTCTAAGTTGTTTCCTATTGAGAACGACATACTTGCACTCTTTCCCCTTGACGGAACAGAATTTATTCCACCTTCGAACCTGTTATATATCTCTGTATGCTGTATACCGTTTATGTCTACATAACTGAAGGTCTTGTATCCGTTCATCGCGGTTCCCATCTCCGGTTGAAAACTGAAGCCTAATGATGGAGTAACCATATGCCTTATCGCCTCTATTTTTCTATTCTTGCCAAAGTTGAAAAGACCATATAATCTTGTAGTGACAGACAAACCTGCAGAAAAATTCTGCGTAATGCCAAAGGTGCTGAACGGATCTGTCTTCTCGGTTACAACCTCTTGTGTTTCGGTATCGAAGTATTTGCTTATATCTGTAAAGTACCAATTCATTCCGTAGTTTACAGATGGCGCAATCTGTATATATTTGAGCAGGGTAAGGCTTGGCAACTGAATACTGAAATTATGTCTCATTCCGTTTGTCATGTGGTCTTTCCAAAAATTGGGATCTTTAACCTGACTCGCCTTAAAGCTCATCCTGTTCTCTAATGTTGTGTTATAATTGAAGGCAAACTGCTCGTAAAATTTCTCCTTTCCAACCCTCTCCTTGCGTTTGAAAGGATATATTCTGTTAACTGTAAACGTTAAGTTAGGCAGAGTAACAGAGTAAGAACTGTCTCGCGAGCTCTGGCTGTGAAGAGCATTTACTGTTAGGCTGAACGGGGTTCCTGCCCATGTTTTTCCGTATGATATAGATGATGATATCTGGTTCTGCAGTGCTTGGTTTATATTTGTCTGGTTATTATACTTATTGTTGTTAGGGCTGGAGAAGTTTACAGATGCCCTGAAAGTGGTTCCGGGACGTGCTTTCGCATCTTGAGAGTGAGTCCACTGAACAGAGAAGTTTGTCATCTCGTTATAATCCGGCGAGCCCTTCTCTCCGGTTACGTCATCCTGATACGTAAGCGAGAGTGTTCCGTTATATTTATACCTTTTATTATATCTTGAATTCAGTTGCATGCCCCATGAGCCTCTGGTATAAATATCTCCTGTGGCAGCAAGGTCAAAATGATCTCCAAATACGAAATAGTATCCCAATCCTCTAAGGAAAAAGCCCCTGGCTGTCTCCTCTCCATATGTTGGAACAAGTACACCCCCGCTTCTTCCGCCGTTGAGCTTTGGCACAAAACCAAACGGAAGAGCAAATGGCGTTGGGACATCCTCAACTACAACATACGCAGGCCCGAAAACTGTCTTCTGTCCCTTGCCTTTTTCATTAATCACCTTTGCGGCTGTCATCTTTAGGTAAAAATGTGGATGTTCAAGATCGCAGGTGGTATATTTTCCTTTTGAAATATTTATGGAATTGTCGGGAAGCTTCTTTAAAAACTTGCCATGCAGATACCCCTCCCCTTCTTGGGTTATCATATTTTTGATCTTGGCTTTCTGCGTCTTAAAATTATAGTAGACACTCTCCATCTCATAGCTCTGCTCCCCCTGTTTCATTACAGGACTGCCCTTAATCACCCCGGTGGTATCCGGAAGCCCCTTGGCAAAGACAATACCTGTAGACATGTCGTAAGCCATATAGTCTGCCCTAATCTCCATGTCATTGTACTTTACACTCATATCTCCATAGTAGTAGAGCATCCTCTTTCCATCTGCAAACACCTTTACTGTTGAATCTCGGGCTGTTGAGAATACGGGAAATTCCAATGTTCCGCGGTTTTTGAGTGAATCCTGCTCTGTAACCGCAAGTGAATTGCTGCCGGATAAAGTAACAGAATCTCTGCCTAATATAGCAAGCGAATCGCTACCGGACAGAGTAACAGAGTCTCTGCCGAATGTAGCAAGAGAATCTCTCTTTGCAGCGTGCAGCGTGTCTGTATTTGCTACCGTAAGTGAGTCCGGTCTTCTTAGTGTCTCCTGCAGAATATCTGCAGATATATGCTTATTGCATTGGTATGCCTGCGCGCCAACAAAACTGCCGGCAAAAAGCACCAGCATAGCTATTATTGTGATTATTAATATTTTTGTTCTCGCAGACATTAAGAAATCATTTTGACTTTTAATTCAACAATTATAATATTAATAGGGATAAACCGGCAAAATTAGTATTTTTGCAAGGTGCGAATTTAATACTTTTTTGCAACAATATGATATTTAAAAAATTTATAGCACTCTTTAGCATACTGTACCTTCTGTTTTTCTCCTGCGCAGTAGCGAGAGATCTTTGCGCCTCTGTACCTAACAATGAATATACCAAACTCAAGTGTATTGTTATAGATCCGGGGCACGGAGGAAAGCATCCGGGGGCTATAAGCAAGGTGGGAAATATCAAAGAAAAGGATATTACGCTATCTGTTGCATTAAAGTTAGGCAAACTCATAAAGGATAACTACCCGGATGTAAAAGTTGTATTTACCAGAACCAACGACGTTTATGTAGATCTTGACGTTAGGGCTGCCATTGCAAACAAAAACAAGGCAGATCTGTTTTTATCCATACATTGCAACTCATCTACATCTGCAGAAGCTCATGGTACCGAGACCTTTGTAATGGGTACATCAAAAAGTCAGGGAAATTTTGATGTCTGCAAACGTGAGAACTCCGTTATAACCGTAGAGGACAATTACAAAGCCAAATATGAGGGGTTCAACCCGGACTCTCCGGAATCATACATAATCTTTTCTCTGTTACAGAATACTCATTTGGAACAAAGTCTTATCTTTGCATCCTATATTCAAGATAACTTTTCCAAAGGCCCGATAAAATATAACAGGGGGGTAAAACAGGGAGGGTTGCTTGTTTTATGGAAGACAACCATGCCGGCTGTTCTCACCGAAATAGGTTTTCTTTCGAATGCAAAGGACAGGGCTGTCCTTAACAGCAAGGCCAAGCAGCAGGAGATTGCTTCTGCTCTTTATAATGCCTTTGTAAAATATAAAGAGGGGTATGAGGGTAGAGAGAGCGTTGGCGTTAGCGTTGGCGATTTAGAAAGTAAAGAGAACGTTAGCGTTGGCAATTTAGAGGGTAAAGAGAGCGTTGGCGATTTGGAAAGTAGAAAGGGTGCGAATGGTGGTGTATGGGGTGTACAGGTGATGAGCGTGGCGAAAAAGCTTAACTGTTCTTCTGCCATGTTTAAAGGTGTTCCGGTTGTAAGATACAGAGTTGGCAATACCTACAAATATATACATGGTTCATTTGCAACAAAGGAGGAGGCCTTATGGGAGTTGACAGAGATAAGGAGGAAATTCCCCGAAGCATTCATAACAAAGATGAAGGATTATAAGCCGGACAAATAGAATAAAAACCGGACAAGCAACCGATATAAAGTTGTACAAAATAAAATAATAAATAATAAGATAACACACGAATCATAATGAAACCTATATTAAATAAGAAACGGAATCTTGGGCTATTTGTGCTTGTAACAATAGCATGTATCTTTATTGTTATAAACTTTCTGCGAGGTAGCGATATCTTTAGCGGTCGTAACAGATATTATACAACATTCAGCAGTGTAGACGGGTTAAGCGCCACAAGCCCTGTTTACATAAGAGGTCTTAAAGTAGGCTCAATAGAGACCATAAAATATGACAATATAAAAGACCTGTTTGTCATACGTATGGCAATAAAGTCCGATTACGCGATACCTGCCAACTCTAAGGCCGAGCTTTACAGTGCAGATATACTTGGCAGCAAATCTGTAAGAATCTCATTTGGCACCTCAAACATCCACCTATCAAAGAATGATACACTGCAAGGGATTATAGTTCCCGACATGATCTCCACACTTACCGGCGAATTTGCTCCGCTTAAAGAGCAGTTCTCGGCTGTTATGGAGAACCTGAACAAAACACTCACAAACATCAACGCTGTTTTAGATTCAACAACACAGAAAAATTTAAGTGAGACATTCAGCAACCTTAACGCAACAGCATCAAATGCAAAAGAACTCACTACACAGTTGAATGAGATGGCACCGCGGGCAAAGGCACTTGTTGCAAACCTGTCCGAACTGTCCGAAACATTAAAAGCAAACAAGGGTACAATTGAGGAATCTCTGAATAACATTAAAGGTTTTACAGGCAATATTGCAAAAGCACCTATTGAGGAGACGATTGAAAAACTGAACAGCCTTATATCACAACTTCAGTCTCCGGATGGGACGGTTGGCAAACTCCTAAACTCAAATTCAATTTATAACAATGTTGATTCATTAATCTTCCATATTGACGATTTAATTCAAAAAATTACGGCCAATCCAAAAAAATATATCAAGATAAGTGTATTTTAGGTCTTACGCCGCTATAACGTTGATTTAGGGTTATTAACAAGTTATTAACAAGTCTATTTTTATCCGTTTTTACGGAGCAAGTAAATTTTTGCACATAGTTATAGTATTGATTTTCAATCAGTTATATTATAGAAATTTTTTCGTTTTGATTTTTAAGCAGTTACGTTTTTGTCCAAAAAAAAAATTTGATAATAATTTTTTTTATCACTTTTTTTTCTTCATTTTTGTATTCCTTAAATCTTAAAGGAGTATAAAATTTATGAATGAAGACCCTCACATAATTGTATGGAATAATTGTTTGGATTTCTTTAAAGATGTCCTTCCTCCGCAAGTTTTTACAACATGGTTCAAGCCAATAAAACCGGTAAAACTTGTAGAGAACACATTGACCATTGAGGTGCCTTCGGACTACTTTAGAGAGTATTTGGAGGAAAAGTTCTTAGGTTATCTGCAAAAGGCCCTAAAACGCTTTATAGGCAGTAACGCAAGATTGATCTACCGCATAAATGTTACCAAAGAGGAGTCTGTAACATATCCATCTGAGGATAACAGGACTGTAACAAACAAAGAGGTTCCATATCCTACCAGGAACGGCAATGATATTAATCCGTTTGTGATTCCCGGGCTGAGGCAGTTGAAGATTGATCCACAACTTAACCCCAAATATACATTTGAAAATTTCATTGAGGGCGAGTGCAACAGATTGGCAAGAACTGCAGGTATAACAATATCTCAATCTCCAGGTAACAATACTTTCAATCCTCTCTTTATATATGGGGGTCCTGGATTGGGAAAGACACATTTAGCTCAAGCCATAGGTATAGCCATAAAGGAGAAATTCCAGGAAAAGATTGTTCTGTATGTAAGCGCCAACCGCTTTATGACACAGTTCATAGATGCGGTTAACGTAAAAAACAAGATGACAGACTTCCTTCATTTTTACCAGTTGATGGATGTACTTATTTTGGACGATGTACATGAATTTGTAAAGAAAGAGAAGACACAGAACGCCTTTTTCCATATATTCAATCATCTTCACCAATCAGGAAAGCAGCTGATCCTTACATCGGACAGACCTCCGGTTGAGATGGTTGGGTTGGAACAGCGTCTGTTGTCTAGGTTCAAATGGGGATTGTCGGCAGAGCTTACTGCTCCATCTTACGAAACAAGGCTTGCCATACTTAAGGCCAAGAGTTTTAAAGACGGTATAGAGCTTCCTAATGATGTACTTGAATATATGGCTGCAAACATTACAGGAAACATAAGGGAGTTGGAGGGCTCTTTAATATCTCTTATTGCTCACGCCACACTAACAAAGGAGAGGATAACTTTAGATCTTGCAAAAAGGGTTATAGAAAAGATAGTGATGCCGGGAACAAAGGAGATCTCTTTAGACAAGATAGAGAGTACCGTATGTGATTATTTTGGAATCAACAGCGATGCCCTTCTGTCAAAGACAAGGAGAAGAGAGATTGTCCAGGCAAGACAGATTGCAATGTATCTTGGCAGAAACCTTACGAACATCTCATTAGCATCCATTGGCAAACGCATTGGAAATAAGGATCATGCCACTGTATTACATGCTTGCAATACAGTTACAAATCTTATTGAAACAGACAGAAGTTTCAAACAATACGTTACAGATATAGAAAGACAGCTGGAAACAGTATAAACATATTTAGCTATGACTACAGAAGATATACTCTCTATATTTAAAGAGATTACAACAATTCCAAGAGAGAGCGGAAACGAAAAGCATATTATCGCTTATCTGCAGGATTTCGCAAAAAAGCATAATCTGCAATGCAAAACAGATAAAGCAGGAAACGTGCTTATCATAAAGGAGGCCGACAAAGGCAAAGAGAGCGTTCCAACTATTATACTCCAGAGCCATTCAGATATGGTCTGCGAGAAGAATGCAGGTGTAGAGCATGATTTCACCAAAGACCCTATAAAATATGTAGAGGAGGATGGATGGCTCATAGCAAAGGATACAACCCTTGGTGCCGACTGCGGAATAGGTATGGCGGCACAACTTGCGCTGTTAATAGATAAGAGCATAAAGACAGGAAAATTGGAGGCTCTGTTCACAGTATCCGAGGAGACAGGAATGGATGGCGCCTTTGCACTTGAGAAAGGTTTCTTTGAGGGAAAATATCTTATCAATTTAGACTCGGAGGATGAGGGTGAGCTGTTTATAGGTTGCGCAGGAGGAATAGATACTACTGCAAAGTTCCACTATGAGCAGGAACCTGTAATGAAAGAGTACTCACGCTATATATTCAAGATCTGCGGGGCACAGGGTGGACACAGTGGCGACGACATAGATAAAGGACGTGCAAATGCCATTAAGATACTCGCAAGGTTTATCTACAGAGCATTGGATAAACACAGTGATATACAGCTATATAGAATAGACGGAGGCAACAAGAGAAACGCCATTGCCCGTGAAGCGTGGGTTGAACTTGGCATAGATGGTTCTCATGAGAAATCCTTAAAGAATATATTTAAGGAGGTGATAAAGGAGTCAGCCAACGAATATCATATAACAGATCCTAATGTAACAGGTACCTGTACTCCGCTTCCAAACAGATCCACAGCCGAGCATCCATATCCTAAATTTGCAATAGACGGCAACACTGCCGCTGCATTGATCTATGGATTATATGGCGCGCCACACGGAGTTCTTGGTATGAGCGCAGAGCTTAAAGGGCTTGTTGAGACATCTACCAACCTTGCTTCCGTAAAGATGGAGAAGGGCAATATTATAAGGATAGGTACAAGCCAGCGAAGCGCAATAAACAGTTGCCGAAAGGTTGCTGCAGAGCAGGTTGAGGCTGTTTTTGCATTGGCAGGTGCTGTGGTGACTCACGAGGGTGAGTATCCGGGATGGCAGCCAAACCTTGATTCACAGATCTTGAAGATAACAAAAGCAGCATACGAAAAATTGTTTGATACGGAGCCTGTTGTAAGAGCTATCCATGCAGGTTTGGAATGCGGGCTCTTCCTTAAAAAGTTCCCTGAATTGGATATGATTTCGTTTGGGCCAACACTTAGAGGGGTACATGCTCCGGGTGAGAAATTGGAACTCGCGAGTGTAGACAAATTCAGAAAACTGCTTATAGAGGTAGTTGAAAATATACAATAATAAAAAAGTCGGTTCAAAGCCGGCTTTTTTATTTACCTTTACACGCAAATAACATTTAAAGCATATCAAATGAAACAAAAATTAGTTGCTCCATCTATGCTATCCGCCGATTTTGGCGAGCTTAACAGATGGGTAGATATTATAAACGGCTCCAACGCCGATATTTTCCACTTGGATATTATGGATGGTGTGTTCGTACCAAATATCTCGTACGGTTTCCCGGTAATTGATGCAATTGCAAAACGTGCAACAAAGACTTTGGAGGCACATCTTATGATTGTGGATCCCGACAGATATATAGAGAGGTTCGCAAAATTGGGCATTCACTGGTTAGCGGTACATTACGAGGCTTGCACTCATCTTCACAGAACTCTGCAGAACATTAGGGAGAACGGGATGAAAGCCGGGGTGGTGCTTAATCCGCATACCCCTGTTTCACTTTTGGAGGATATTATGCCCTATACAGATATAGTAGTGCTTATGTCTGTCAATCCGGGATTCGGCGGTCAGAAATTCATAGAGAATACCTATAGCAAACTTTCCCGCATGAACGAGATGAGGAACAGACTGAATCCGTACTGTCTTATAGAGATAGACGGAGGGGTAAATGCAGATAATGCAGGCAAGTTGTACGAACTTGGAGCAGACATTATGGTTGCAGGCAGTGCCGTGTTTGGGGCCAAGGATCCATTGGCTGTAATTGATGCAATGAAAAGATAAGATTTCCGGGATATCCCGGAAATCTTATCTACAATACATATTTTATCTCTTTAAAAGCGTAACGCTTTGTCTCTCCGCTCTCATGCTCCAACACTAAGTTGTATTGGTCGTCTATGCCTGTGATCCTTGCTCTTATTCTATTTCCGCAGATAGTCTCAACAGGGCGGTTAAGATTTGACAGATCGTTAATCTCCTCATAATTATGCCATTCATCCTTTCTATAAAGGCGAGATTCAAATCTTTTTGCAAACATCTCCTTGCCACCATCTATATTCATCAATGTGTACAGATCAAAAAAGCAGTTTAGAAGCTCTTCCAATGCACTATGCCTGTCAAACTCCTTTAAAGAGGTGGTATTAGGAAGCATATTCATAACCTCCTTTAGAAGCGAAGTAGGATTTTTCAAAGATGGGTCAAACTCCAACTGGTTTAGATTTAGTCCTATACCAATTATGCTGGCTGACAAAGTGTCACTTCCCAAGATGTTCTCTATTAGCATTCCGCATATTTTTCTGTCGCCTACATAAATATCATTTGGCCATTTTATTTTGGCATCTATCCCTTTTGATTTTAGGTAATCTGCAACGGCAAGAGCAGATATCATTGATATGTAGTGTTGCTCTTGTGGTCTAAGCCGTATATTTTTTAAAAGGATTGAAAATGTAAGGTTTAAAGCCTTTGTACTATGCCATTTGTTGCCTCTTTGTCCCTTTCCTGCCGTTTGGAAATCTGCAGACCATACGGAGTCTTGGGTTACATTATATACGTTACGCAATGCCTCTGAATTAGTAGAGTCTATTGTATCTAACCAATTTATTGTAAGATTTCTTTTCATTCTGATTATTGGCTAAAAATTTGCAGTATCTTTGTCTCTGCAAAAATAGTATGAAAGTTTAAAAATAGGAAAAGTGACAATAAATTCTTCTGTAAAAAGTAAACAAGAGCCCAATAAAGAGGCCGTAAGCGTTGAGAAAGAGATTGCTACAATAGCTGAAGCAATGTTAGATAAAAAAGCCAAAAATGTTTGTTCGTTAGACCTAACCAAAATTGGAACCGCAATATGTGATTATTTTGTCATCTGCAATGCAGACTCTACAACAGCTGTTTCTGCAATAGCTGACAATGTTGAGGATGAAATGATAAATAAATGTGAGACAAAGGTGGTTAGAAAGCAGGGACAGGAGAATGCCTTTTGGGTGATTTTAGACTATGGTAACATAGTTGTCCACATTTTTCAGACAGACTACAGAGAGTTCTACAGATTGGAGGATCTCTGGGCAGACGCAATCAAAAAAGAGTACGAGGAATAATTTTTTTTTATGAACAAGAGCCCTAATCAGAACAAAAAAATAAAGCCGCCAAAATTTAATGTAATTTTTTGGATCTATATACCTCTGTTTGCCTTCTTAATCTATATGGTATTTGGAGGATATCAAGGTGGTGATCCCCAGGAGACAGAATGGTACAAGGTTAAGGACAATATGATTTCACAAGGGGATGTGGAGAAAATTACATACGTGGTAAACAAGGATATTGCCGAGGTTACAATAAAAAAAGACAGTTTAAAAAAATATGTTAATCTTTTTGGAGGCAAAGAGCCTAAATACAGCCCACAGTTTGTATTTTATATAAAATCCGAGGATGCGTTGGTAGAGGCGCGTGAAAGCCTCCCGGATGAAAAAAGATTTGAAATTAAGACAGAAAATAGGATAGACTATTTTGGAAATATAATAAGTTGGCTTATATTCCCTGCTCTTATAGTGCTGTTGTGGTTTTTCCTTATAAAGAGGATGTCCAAAGGGATAGGCGGTGGAGCCGGCGGAGGAGGAATCTTTAACGTTGGAAAATCGCAGGCAAAGGTATTTGACAAGGATAATAATACAAAGGTAACCTTTAAGGATGTTGCAGGATTGGAGGAGGCAAAGGTTGAGGTGATGGAGATTGTGGATTTTCTTAAAAACCCAAAGAAATATACCGCGTTAGGTGGAAAGATTCCTAAGGGAGCACTGCTTGTAGGACCTCCGGGTACAGGAAAGACATTGCTGGCCAAAGCTGTTGCAGGTGAGGCAAATGTTCCGTTTTTCTCTATATCCGGTTCAGACTTTGTTGAGATGTTTGTAGGTGTTGGAGCGTCGAGGGTAAGAGATCTGTTCAAACAGGCAAAGGAGAAGGCTCCCTGCATTGTTTTTATTGACGAGATAGATGCTGTTGGACGTGCCAGAAGCAAAAACGGAGGGTTCTCATCAAACGATGAGAGGGAGAATACCCTTAACCAGCTTCTTACAGAGATGGATGGTTTTGGTACAAACAGCGGTGTTATAGTTCTTGCGGCAACCAACCGTGCAGATATATTGGATAAGGCGTTGATGCGTGCCGGAAGATTTGACAGACAGATAAATGTAGATCTACCTGAGCTTAAGGAGCGCGAAGAGATATTCAAAGTGCACCTAAGCAAGTTGAAGCTGTCACCGGAACTGCAGACAGATTTTCTTGCAAAACAGACTCCCGGGTTTTCAGGTGCCGACATTGCAAATGTTTGTAATGAGGCTGCTCTTATGGCTGCAAGAAAGAATAAGCAGTTTATTGAAAAGCAGGATTTCTTGGATGCAATAGACAGAATTGTAGGAGGTTTAGAGAAGAAAAGCAAGATAATATCTCCGCAGGAGAAGAGAACCATTGCATTCCATGAGGCAGGCCATGCAACTGTAAGTTGGATTCTGCCTAATGCAAACCCTCTTCTTAAAGTTACAATAATCCCAAGGGGAAAGGCTTTAGGTGCGGCATGGTACATTCCGGAAGAGAGGCAACTTACAACTAAGGAGCAGATGATGGAGGAGATGGCTGCCACAATGGGCGGACGAGTTGCAGAGGAACTGATTAACGGAAAGATCTCTACCGGAGCACTATCTGACTTAGAGAAGATTACAAAGCAAGCGTACGCAATGGTCACCTACTTTGGTATGAGCGAAAAGGTTGGTAATGTCTCTTTCTATGATTCACAAGACAGCGGCTACAATTTCCAAAAGCCTTATAGCGAGAAGACAGCCGAGTTGATAGATGCTGAGGTTAAAACACTCATAAACAGCTCCCATGAAATGGCGCACAAGATATTGACCGAGCATTTTGACGGGTTTAACAAGCTTGCCAACCTGCTTTTGGAGAGAGAGGTGGTATTCCAGGAGGATTTGGTTAACATCTTTGGGCCAAGACAGGGTGCAGAAAAGCAGGATGAAAATGTAGCAAAGGATAAAGAAACTGAGCCGGAGAGCCTTAATAAAGATGAATAATGAATAATCTTACAAAAAGGAGCATTAGTGGAGTTGCCTTCATAATAATTATGACAGGCGCTCTGCTTTTTAATGTGTGGTCATATTTAATCCTAATGACCATTATCATTATTTTCTCCACCAAGGAGTATTTTAGCTTGAGCGGAATACAAAACTATCATAGGGTTACCATGATACTCTCTCTAACTGCTTCACTATTTCTTTTCTATTGTTCTACCATGGTTGCAATAAGAGGGATAGACCTGCATTTTCTGCTTCTTACAATAATCCCGCTTATATTTATAATGGTATCTGCATTGTATAACAAGCAGTACAACATACATAAGGGCAGCGGAGCTCAGAGGGAACCAAACGGTTACGAGATGCTTCCGTGGGCTTACTCTGCTTTCTTCTATACAGGTGTTCCATTTGCACTTACAACCTTGATAATAACAGATGGAAACGGGAACTACACAGGCAAGGTTCTTTTGAGCATGTTTATTATTCTGTGGGCATGCGATGTGGGAGCCTACTGTTTGGGCTCTACTCTTGGGAAAAAAATAAACTATAAACTGTTTCCTTCAATCTCCCCAAACAAGACCTGGACAGGATTTTTTGGGGCTGTAATATCTGCTATTACAGCAGGTTTGGTTGTTAAATTGTGCGGACTGCTGGAGATTAGCTACGTTCATATTATAGCAGTATCGATAATTATTACTATCTTTGGCGTTTTAGGAGATTTGGTTGAATCTCAACTGAAGCGAAATTTTGGTGTAAAGGATTCCGGAAACATTATGCCCGGGCATGGTGGCATGTTAGACAGATTTGACGGTGCATTGCTGGCATTTCCGGTAGCGGTTTTATACCTGTATTTTTTTGTTAACATTTAATAGACAGACAATGAAAATTCATAAGGAGGGATACGGCATAATAGCAACAACATTTGCATTATATTTTGTAATCTTAGGCATTGTTGTATTAATATCAGGCTGGCACTGTACATCCAAGACGATATGTATCGTTGGTGCCATTCTCTCTCTTTTCATAACAAACTTCTTCCGTTGTCCAAAAAGGATCTCTGTAATAGACAAAGATTTGGTTGTTTCGTCGTGTGACGGTAAAGTGGTTATAGTGCAGGAGGTTGACGAGAGCGAATACCTAAAGAGACGTTGCATACAGGTATCTGTCTTTATGAGCATCTTCAACGTACATGTAAATTACTACCCCATAGGTGGCAAGGTTGTATATTGCAAACACCACCACGGGAACTATATAGTTGCCAATCATCCTAAATCTTCCGAAAAAAACGAGAGGACAAGCATTGTTGTAAAAAACCACAAAGGGACAGACATTCTGTTTAGGCAGATTGCCGGTTATATTGCAAGAAGGATTGTCTGCTACGCCAAGATTGGAGAGGATGTTAACCAGTGTTCTCAGGTAGGTTTCATAAAATTTGGCTCGAGAATGGATATTTTCCTGCCGCTTGATACAGAGATAACAGTTAAAGTGGGAGATAAGGTACGTGCCTGTCAGTCTGTTATTGCAAAACTAAAATAGGCCTTGAGATTGTCTCCTATCTTTCTATCTCATGTTTCGCAACATACGCCTGACGACTTTTATCACAAATAGAACAAAAAGCACAACTAAGCTAAGAACAGTTGTATAAAGTAACCATACAAAGTAATTGTCTCTATCCAAGGCTATCTTTGCATAAACCACTTTACCAATCCTGCTGCTTGACAATGCATTATGCTTACAAGAGTTGAAGTCTGCCATTTTAAGATAATCTGCAAACACCTTCCACTCAACCATATCATTGCCAACAGAATCTTTAAGTATACAGCTCTTTAGATCTGTTACAACATTACCACAGGCATCCTTTGGTACAACTTTTAACAGGCCAAGAGAACTCTCCTCCATAAGCTTGAGAAGAGATGCCGTATAATAGCTCCCTACCACAGGGTACAATTTATCTTTAATGACTTTCTGCTTCCCGACAAATACCTCTTTTACTTTAAATAGCGGCAGCCTTTTGCTGTTGTAGATGTAGTTAAAACCTGCAAAAGAGAGCTTTGCATCCGGCATATAATCCCCTATGGAGGGGGTCAACTCAGCAACATCATACAGTTCGCTTCCATACAGATATATAAGTACAAGCGGATAGCCCACCCTACCGTCGCTGTCCATTCCAAGTGAGAGCGTTTCATAACAATCTGCATAGGTAACAGCCCCAACAGATAATGAATTTCTTACAGTTCCGTCCGGAACTACAGCCACAATATCATCACTTACAAATGGCAATGCCGTAGATCTGTAAGACTCGGCTACAAGATTTCCTAACGGATAATTACCAAAGTCATCTCTGCCATATTCAAAAGGGGTATCAATAACAGCAACCGTATCAGACGCAGAAACTCCAAACATATCCACAAAATGGTCATTTACCCTATTCTTCTGAATCTCAAGCCATTTAAGAAGATTACTATCTCTTCCTGGAGATAAATCCACGTTGTATAAGCTATATTCCAAAGAATCTCCGTTCAACCGCATCTCACCCAAATACCGGCCATAACAACCTGCGTTGCCTATGACAACATTTCCTACTCTGAGCGGTTTGAAAAGTTGTATGTGGTCGTGTCCGCTAATTATAGCATCTACTCTACCTTGCAGAGATTGTGCAAGCAAGGCATCGCTACTCTTTAAAGCTCCCTTTTTGCTGTACGTCCCGGAATGAGACAAGAGTATTACATAATCTGCCCCGCGATTTCTTAAATCATCAGCCGATTCTGCAACTACCTCTTTTTGATTAATATATTCAATTCCTTTGCTATCTGCAATTGTAGAGAAACAATCCTCTCCAACAGAGCCTATTATACCAACTCTAACTCCATTGGACACTATGATGGTATCCGGCCCGGATTTTATCTTTTGCAGTGCTCTGTTTAATGTGTTATTTTCAAATCTAAGATTTGAGTTAAGAAAAGCAGGCAGTTTAATTGGATTATCTGTAATGGCAGAAATTGAATCTGCTGTAAAGAACATTTTTGCAAGGCTATCTGTACCATAATCAAAATCGTGATTCCCAAAACATACGGCATCATATCCTAACATTCCCAAAGAGAGCAACTCAGTGGCAGAAGATGAGAACAGTGTGCTGTAAACGGTGCCCATTGCCATATCACCGGCATCCACAACAACAACGGCATCTCCCCTCTCCTCTGCAACTCTACGTTTTGCATCTATCAAAAACTTAAGATATGGAACATTGTCTAATTTGGAGTGCAGGTCACTTGTAAACAGCACAGTGAGGGGCTTTTTACGATTAAGAGAGACCTCTGCAGCAGTCCTGTCTGCGGCAAAACCCTCTCCAATCATAAAGCATAAGGCCATAAGGCCGCACAAACATATATGTTTACAACGTTTCAACTTCCTTATAATTAAGCTTTGGCTTTTAAAATTAAATTAGCTAAAGCCAATGCCAAAGCTAAAGCTTTACTTAAACATATTTGGCCATCTCCTCTGCCATCTCTTTAGCTACACGCCCTGCAGCAGAAGCATAGTCTGGAGATGTCTTATCTGCAAAGATAATTGAACGTGAAGCATTTACAAGTAATCCGCAATGCTTGTTCATGCCATTCTCCGCAACCTCTTTTATTGTGCCGCCCTGTGCTCCAACTCCGGGTACAAGAAAGAAGTTATCTTTACAATACTCTCTTATCTCTTTTAATTTAGCAGGGCGGGTGGCACCAACCACAAACATTGTATTATCTACAGACCCCCACTGCATAGATGTTCTTATCACCTTCTCGTAAAGATGCCCTCCGGCAGCAAGTTCCTGAGTCTCAAAATCTACGGCAGATGCATTTGAGGTTAAGGCAAGTATGATGGCCCATTTGTCGGGATACTCAAGAAAAGGTTTTATTGAGTCTTCTCCCATATATGGAGCGAGCGTTACAGCGTCAAAGTCCATGGTCTCAAAGAATGCCTTTGCGTATTGCTTGGCGGTATTGCCTATATCTCCGCGCTTGGCATCTGCTATAAGCAAAATATTGGGGTGATTGCGTTTAATGTAATCTACAGTCATCTCCAATTGCTGCCAACCACTAACACCCTCAGCTTCATAAAAGGCTATATTGATTTTATAGGCCACCGCATACGGAGCCGTTGCATTAACTATCTCTTTGTTAAATGTATAGATAGGTTTCTCAGCTCCTTTCAAGCATGGCGGAAAGTGTAGCGGATCTGAATCAAGGCCAACACAGAGAAAACTCTGTTTGGCCTTAATCTGTTCGTATAGTTGTGTGTAGTTCATTATTATCCTCTGTAATATTTATAGAACAACGCTATAGACTCCATCCCCCTAAAGAACTGGCTCAAAAGATAGCTCTCATTTGGAGAATGAATTGTATCTCTCTCCAAACCGAATCCCATAAGCAGCGGATTAACTCCTAAAATCTGCTGAAGATCTGCCAAAACAGGGATACTTCCACCACCGCGGCTTGGAACAGGATCTATTCCGTATACCTCCCCTATTGCTTTTGAGGCAGCCTTGTATGCAGGTGACGATATTGGCATAAGGAAACCGTTCCCTCCATGATGAGGGAATACCTCAACCTTAACCCCTTTTGGAGCTATCTTGCAGAAGTGTTTGGCAAAGAGCTCGGTGATCTTGTGACAATCCTGGTTAGGGACAAGCCTCATTGAGATCTTTGCATGAGCGGTAGACGGAATAACGGTCTTTGCCCCTTCGCCGGTGAAGCCACCCCAGATGCCGTTAACATCCAAACATGGACGTATGCCTGTTCTCTCTAATGTAGTATAACCTTTTTCACCCCTAACCTCATCTATATTAAGAGATTTCTTATATTCATCTATATTGAACGGAGCCTTTGCCAGCATAGCCCTGTCCTCTGCGCTCAGCTCAACAACATCATCATAGAAGCCCTCTACGGTTATGTGTCCGTCTTTGTCTATAAGAGATGAGATCATATCGCAAAGCACATTTATAGGGTTGCTCACCGCACCTCCGTAATGGCCTGAATGGAGGTCTTTGTCGGGACCTGTAACCTTAACCTCTACATAAGCCAATCCCCTCATGCCACAGTTGATGCTTGGTACCTTCTCATCTATCATTGTAGTGTCTGATACCAAAATAACATCGCATGCCAACAACTCCTTGTGCTCCTTTGCCCAAGCAGAGAGACTTGGAGAACCTATCTCCTCCTCACCCTCAAGGATGAACTTTATGTTATGCTGCAACTTATTCTCTCTTACAAGATACTCAAACGCTTTAACATGCATAAAGAGCTGGCCCTTATCATCGTTGGCTCCACGCGCATAGATTGCTCCATCTCTTATTTCAGGCTCAAACGGTGCAGATTTCCAAAGTTCAATTGGGTCTACAGGCTGAACGTCATAATGGCCGTACACCAAAACATTTGGAAGATTCTTGTCTATAATCTTCTCTCCAAAGACAACAGGGTGCCCCTTGGTTTGATATACCTTAGCTGTATCGGCCCCGGCTTCCAAAAGGAATTGCGCAAGTTTTTCTGCGCATGCCTGCATATCCTTCTTGTTCTCACTTTGTGAGCTTATACTTGGTATTCGCAGAATCTCAAACAATTCCGCCAAAAACCTATCTTTATTCTCCGCTATGTAAGCTTTCATATATTTTATTTTAATTAGTTATTTTTCTTCCCGACAAATATTGTTTTATCTCTCTAAAGAGGCAGCGAACCGGTAAACTTGGCCACCTTCTCCTTTGCGTACGGTAATTTAATGGTGAGCGTCTTTTTGTTTTCAGAAGGGGCTTCATACATTGCATCTAACATTATCGCCTCGCAGATAGAGCGCAACCCTCTGGCTCCCAAGTTGTATTCTATTGCCGTATCTACAATGAAATCAAGCACGTCATCGTCAAACTTGAGTTTTATGCCGTCTAACTCAAACATCTTCACATACTGCTTTATAAGGGCATTTTTAGGCTGCGTAAGGATATTCCTCAATGCATCCCTGTCCAAACTGTGAAGATAGGTAATGATTGGGAGACGTCCTATTATCTCGGGTATAAGACCGTATGATCTAAGGTCTTGCGGGGCCACATATTTTAAGAGATCCTTCTTGTCTATGTTGGCTGTCTTCTTTTCCGCTCCATAACCTACTACTTGTGTATTGAGCCTTTGAGCTATTTTGCGTTCTATCCCCTCAAAAGCTCCACCGCAGATAAAGAGAATATTTGTGGTATCCACCTCTATCATACGCTGCTCAGGGTGTTTTCTTCCTCCCTGAGGTGGCACATTTACCTTGCTTCCCTCCAATAGTTTGAGCATTGCCTGCTGGACACCCTCTCCGGAAACATCTCTGGTAATAGACGGATTGTCGCTCTTACGCGCAATCTTGTCTATCTCATCTATGAATACTATGCCACGCTCTGCCTTGGCAACATCATAATCTGCATCTTGAAGCAATCTTGTTAGGATAGATTCAACATCCTCTCCTACATAACCGGCCTCTGTTAGCACAGTTGCATCCACTATTGCAAACGGCACATTAAGCAATTTTGCAATGCTTTTAGCCAACAATGTCTTGCCGGTACCGGTAGGGCCAACGAGAAGAACATTGGATTTTTCTATATCCATCTCATCACCGTTGCTTTTGCTCAGCTGATGATTTACCCTTTTGTAGTGATTGTATACTGCAACAGAAAGGAACTTCTTTGCTTCATCCTGCCCTATTACATAATTGTCCAAAAAGGCCGTTATCTCTTTAGGCTTTATGAGCTTCATATCCGATTGGGCAGATTTTGCATTTGATTGTTTAAGCGCCTGCTTAAAGTAATCGTATGCCAACTCTGCACATTCATTGCAGATATATCCGTAATCTCCTCCAACCAACATTGCAACCTCATTCTCCCCTCTGCCACATATAGAGCATCTTATTCCGTGTCTGCCGCTATCTCTGTTATCGTTATTTTTTGCCATTTCCTTTAATTCCCCTTTTATGACTAAGTTACTGCTTTAGCTTTAGCTTTAGCTTTGGCATTTGCTTTGGCTTTAGCTTTGGCATTTGCTTTGGCTTTAGCTTTAGCATTTGCTTTGGCCTATTAAGTTTATTGTTTATAGTTTAAAGTTAAAAGTCAGTTAATTGGTTTATAGATTTAAAGATATTAGTTTTTTACTTTAAACTTTACTGCTATTATCTTTAAAACTGTCTATACACTATAAACTTTCAACTATTAACTTTTATTTGCTTTGGCATTTGCTTTAGCTAATTTAATTTTGACAGTCAACGCCAACGCTCTCTATAAACTATCTACTCTCCTGAGGCTCTGTTTTTTTTGTTAAAATATCATCTATCATACCGTATTCCAAAGCCTCTTTGGCTGTCATCCAGTAATCCCTGTCTGCATCCTTCTCTATCTGCTTAACCTTTTTGCCAGTATGTTCAGATAAAATATCATATAGTTCACCCTTTAGTTTTATAATCTCACGGGCCGTAATCTCAATATCCGATGCCTGCCCCTCTGCACCACCCATAGGCTGATGTATCATTACCCTTGAATGCGGAAGTGCGCTTCTCTTTCCCTTCTGTCCCGCGGCAAGAAGTATAGATGCCATTGAAGCGGCCATTCCGGTACATATTGTGGCAACATCGGCCCTTACAATCTGCATGGTATCGTATATTCCAAGCCCGGAGTACACAGTTCCGCCAGGTGAATTTATGTATAGCTGTATATCGGACGAACTCTCGGTTGAATCCAAAAACAGCAATTGTGCCTGAATAATATTGGCAACATCATCTGTGATTGGAACTCCAAGAAAGATTATCCTATCCATCATAAGTCGTGAAAACACATCCATAACAGCAACATTAAGCTGTCTCTCCTCTATAATTGACGGATTAATATAGCCGGATTGCATTTTAAGATAGTCATGCAGCGTTAATGAGTTTATCCCTTTGTGTCTTACTGCATATTTTTCAAATTCAGATCTCATATTTTATTATTTAACACTCAGCTCCTTAAAAGCTGTTTTAACTTTTATTGTATTATTGTGTATTATTTTTTTTCAAATTCTTCTGTCTCTTCACCTTTTTTTGACATAACGAGCAATTTGTCTCCCTCCATAAGTTTAAGAGTTCCGTTTGGAACAAGATACTCATCTTCCCTCTTTACCATTATTACCAACGTACCTTTAGGTAGCTGCATCTCCTTTAAGGTGTCACCCCTCTTAAGCAGCTCTTTTGTAAGTACCACATCTTTAAGGTTTGTATCTATCTCCTCGGATATTTCAACTCCAAAATCAGACTCGCTCTCCTCTAATGGCATATCCAACTTAAGCGCACGTGCTGCAGCAGATACTGTTGTACCTTGGATAAGCAGAGACACAAGCGTAATCATAAAGACAACATTAAAGATAACCTCTGCCCCCTCTACATTTGCCACCACAGGATATGTTGCAAAAATAATTGGAACCGCACCTCTTAATCCTACCCATGAGACATACAGTCTGCTATTGTTCGTAAATCTCTTTCCAAAAGGAAGCATACAGAGATAAACGCTTAACGGACGCCCTATAACAATCATAAATACACCTATCAAAACTGCTACAAGCGTTGTGTTAAGCATCTCATGAGGATTTACAAGCAGGCCTAAACATAGGAACATTATTATCTGGAACAGCCATGTAAGCCCATCCATAAATGTAAGTATCTGCTTTTTGTGCATTATCTTGTTGTTGCCTACAATCATACCTGCAATATACACAGCCAAATATCCGTTTCCGTGCAAAAGGTCTGTAAATGAGAATGTAAAAAAGATAAACGCTAAAAGCAGGATAGGGTACAAGGCCTTAAGATCTATGTCTAATTTGTTTAGTATTTTTACTGCAAGTTTTCCCAAGAAATAACCGGCGCCTATACCAACAGCAAACTGAATTATAAATGAAATAAATACCCCCGCAACACCCATAGCGCCATCGCTGTTCACAAACTGTATAAGCGCAATGGTAAGCATATAGGCCATAGGGTCGTTACTACCGCTTTCCAACTCCAATAACGGTCTGAGGTTATTTTTAAGTTTCATCTTCTGCGACCCTAATATTGAGAACACAGAGGCAGAATCTGTTGACGAGACCGTAGATGCAAGTAATAATGATGTTGTTATAGGAAGGTAGATGTTAGACCAGCTCATTCCGGACAGCCACCATATAAACAGACCGGTAAACAGGGCAGTTAGAAAGACACCTACCGTGGAGAGTACTATTCCGGGGCCAAGCACGGGTCTTATATCTTTTATCTTTGTCTCCATTCCTCCGGAGAATAGGATAATGCTAAGGGCAACCATTCCTATGAATTGAGCCTCTTTTGCGTTGTGAAACTGAAAACCTATACCATCCGAGCCGAACAGCATTCCAACAAAAAGAAACATAAGCAGAGATGGCACTCCAAACTTATATCCGGTTTTTCCCAAAATTATGCTCACAAAGAGCAGTATAGATCCTATTAGTAAAATATTCTCTGCTGTAAAAATCATAAAAAGGCATTAAAATTATGAAAACCAAACATTTGCATATGCCTGATTCTCGTTACTGCAATAATAGGCTAGAACTGCGCTCAGAAGCAGGCTAGTACATTCTCAACGCGTCCGCTAAGTTACATAATAATGCCCTTTTATCAAAACACAAGCCCCAAATTACCTCATATCTGATAGTCTTTTCTAACTTTGAGATAATTTAGGGCTTTGTGTTGGCTTTGGCTTTAGCTCAGCTTTGGCTTAAGCTCTTTCTTTACCCTCTAAACTATAAACCTTCAATCAGCCAATGCTAACGCCAAAGCCTTCTATACACTATAAACTCTCAACTTTAAACTAATCTCCCGGTTGAGTGTTAAGAGAGAAAAGCAGAATAAATTTACATTATGAGACCGAACATGAAAATCAATTTGAACATCCAAAGACTTATCCTATCTGCCATTATGCTGTTGCTCCTCTTCATCACAGATAGTAATACAGTATTAGCCTGTACAGGCATATCTTTAATTGCCAAGGATGGCAGCTATATTCAGGCAAGAACCATTGAATGGGCACATGGAGTACTACCATGCAGCTACGTAATCATACCGCGTGGAGAAAGGTTAACATCGCTTACACCAACAGGAAAAACCGGAGCAACCTACTGTGCAAAGTATGGAGTTGTTGGGCTTGCTGTTGTGCAAAAGGAGTTTATAGCAGAGGGAATTAATGAAAAGGGATTATCCGCAGGGCTTTTTTTCTTCCCTGCGTATGGCAGTTACAACTCTTATAGCCCCGCGTTAAGGGGTAAAACCGTAGTTGACCTCCAATTTGTACAGTGGATTCTAAGCCGGTTCTCCACAATAGATGAGGTACAAGCAGCTGTTGAAGAGATGAGGATAGTAGGGTTAGACCCCGCATCTGTCCTTCACTGGAGAATAGGTGAGCCTAACGGCAGACAGGTCGTTTTGGAGATTGTTAACGGCATCCCCCACTTTTACGAGAACCGCATTGGAGTGCTCACAAATGCCCCGGGATTTGAGTGGCATATAACCAACCTAAGCAACTATGTGAATCTATACCAAGGCGATGCACCAACACAGATGTTAGGCAAGCAGACAGTAAGACCGCTTGGAGGCAATTCTGGATTTCTTGGAATCCCGGGCGACGCCACCCCGCCATCGAGGTTTGTGCGTGCTGCATTCTACAAAGCGACCGCCCCTGTTAGGGAGAGGGCTTTTGATGCCGTACAACAGTGTTTCCACATTCTCAACAATTTTGATATTCCTATAGGCATAGAGCTTTCTGCCTCAGAAATTGCCGGTAACCTCAATAGTTCAAACGGCAGCAATTCAAGCGATAACAATACCGCGCTTGCAGACAGAGCCGGTAAAGCTGCAGACAGAGCCGCTTTAAATGCCGCAGCTGCACAGTATGGTGTAAGTACATCAAACATATCGGGTGTTCCAAGCGCAACACAATGGACATCTGCCATAGATCTCACCAACCTAAAAGTATATTATAAGACTGCTTACAATAACACCATACGTTGCATAGACCTACATTCCATTGATTTCAAGACGGTAAAGTACCAATCTGCACCGTTGGACAAGGAACAGGTTCAGCCTGTGGAGAATATTGCTATCCACTAATCAAGATTTGTCGGGAAGCAAAAGAGAGTTTTTCAGACGGGAAGTTGGATATGATAGAGGTTGCAAGTCTTGGATGTTTCTACTCATGCAGGCAGTGCGTTGAGATACTTGGCATCTTTAGTTTTGACTCAGATAAGTTGAAAGCTCTTAAGTTTTTGGCTCCTCGTATTGTTGACCAAAGGAACAATTATAGCATAATAAAAAGCTTTACTTTCAGTTCGGATCAGGAGAAGGCTGCCGCCATCATACAAGGCTGCGAAGACAACTATTGAACGAACAGCAGTGTGATGCGAGGATATGCGAGGCGAGCGTAACGCAGTAATTGTCCATTTTCCACTACCTTATTAAAAATTAAATAAATGAGGCAAGTACAAGGCTTGCGAAGATGAGCATACCGGAGTTTACTTAGGTAAATGAGGATATGCGAGGCGAGCGTAACGCAGTAATTGTCCATTTATTTAATTTTTAGAGGGGATCAACATCAAAAATAATGGTACTCCCCCCCCTAACCCCTCTCAAAACATTGGACAACTCTCTCTTTCCCTCCGCTAAGTGATTATTGCGGGCAAATTTAAGATAGAAACATTTGATGTATTCCCCTCTAACTTTATCTATTACAGGGGCAAAAGGGCCGGTAAGTTCTGTATACTGTATAGATTTGTTGTTCTCTGTTAAAATGTTCTTTACATCTGCGCAAACTATTGCTAACTTCTCCTCGTTTTTATGCCTTATAATAAGCTTGATCATTCGCACAAAAGGGGCAAAACCAAACTCTTTTCTCTCATTCAAAAGATGAAGCATATAATCTTTAAACTTGCGCCCGTTAATATTGGTACTCTCTCCAAACTCTCTTACAAAAGTCTTGAACACGGGGTGATCCGCACAAGAGGTTTGAATTACAAATTTACCTTGCTTTTCGCGTCTGCCGGTTCTGCCCATAATCTGCCTTAGAAGCTGCATGGCTCTCTCGTCTGCTCTAAAGTCTTCTAACCCAACCATACTTTCGGCCTGCATTACAACTACCATGCTTAGGTGCGGAAAATCAAAACCTTTGCTTACCATCTGAGTTCCAACAAGAATTTTTATCTCGCCATTGGTAAAGGCATTAAGTGTATCCTGCTGGTATTTTATGCTTTTTGCGGAATCTGCATCGTATCGGGCAATCCTTACATTAGGAAACAATACAGACAACTCCTCCTCAATCTTTTCAGTACCAATTCCGCGATAAATGAAATTGCTGCCGCCACATGCCTCGCATTTATGATTAAACACTTTTGTATATTCGCAATGATGGCAGACTAAACTGTTTGTGGCTTTATGGTAGCTTAAATGTACGTTGCAATGAGGGCATACAGGTGAATAGCCGCAATCAAAGCACTCTATCTGAGGAGAATAGGAACGTCTGTTTCTAAAGAGCATTATCTGCCCGCCGGACTCTAACTCCCTCTTCATAAGGTTTATGAGCTGCTGGCTGAAATTGCCCGCCATCTGCTTTGTCTTACGAGCCTTAAGCGTATCTATGACAGTAATTTTTGGTGAAACAGCCCCATAATAGGTCTCATTAAGTTCTACCAAAGCATATTTGTTGGTATACACATTATACAAGGTTTCCAAAGATGGTGTGGCAGAACCCAATATCACCTTAGCCTTATGCAGTTGGGCCAACATCAGCGCAGCATCTCTCCCGTTGTAGCGCGGGTTTGGCTCTGTCTGCTTGTAGCTGCTGTCGTGCTCCTCATCAACTATTATAAGCCCTAAATTGTTGTACGGAAGAAAGAGCGACGACCTTGTTCCCAATACCACAAGAGGTATATTCTCATTTGAGTCACCAGCCCCACCGTATTGCAACAGCTTCCATATAAAATGCTTGTTTGCAGGTGTTTGCTGCGAATGGTATGTCACAACCCTCTTTCCAAATATATTTTTAAGTCTCATCTGCAGTTGCCTGCTCAGCGAAATCTCGGGCACCATAAACAGTACCTGCTTTCCCTGTTTAAGTGTCTCAATGGCAAGATTAATGTAAATCTCTGTCTTTCCGCTGCCGGTAACACCATTCAGCAAAACCGGCTTTCTCCCTATTTCACTCTTTATTTTTTTATATGCTATCTCCTGGCTTCCCGACAATATATTCATTTTCAGCTCATCAACAGTTCCGGCCTCGTCAACAAACCTTTGTGGAGTTTTTTTTGCTTTTACCTCCTCCTGCTTGAAATAGCTGTTTGGATAAGCCGCTTTTAAAATCTCACCCGGAGTACACATATAATATTCGGCAAGTTGCAACCAAAAAGAGATCTCATTTTTGCCGGCAGGTTGATATGGAAGCAACTCCTTAATCTCCTTATAATCTATTTCAGGCAGTGGCTCTGCAGAATCATCTGCTTTTGACGGGCCTTCTGCATACTCACTCCTATCATTAGGCTTACACCCTGGCTTTGATAACAACTGCAACTGAGAGTACGGTTTTATATCTGCAATAACACCATTAACAGATTTTCCACCAAAATCAACCTCAACCCAACTGCCTGTAGTGACAGACTGCAAAAATTTGTGAGGAATGATATACGTGGCAGCAGACTTGTACTTGACAGGCACAATAACATCTGCCGAAAAAATACTTGAATATTCTTTCCGGCCTACCGAGCTGTTGCTCACCTCTATATGCTTATTATCCATACCTATCTATACTTTTTTCTACTGCTTTGGAGTACAAAAATGAAAAAAAAAGATGAAAAATTGGGTAAAAATTTTGGTAGTTTAAAAAATATGCCTACATTTGCAGTCCCAAAACGAAACAACGGTGTCATAGCTCAGTTGGTAGAGCAAAGGACTGAAAATCCTTGTGTCCCCGGTTCGATTCCTGGTGACACCACAAAGATCACAAAAAGTGAGTCAAAAAAAGAGTTGCAGCAACGCAACTCTTTTTTTTCATTTGTCATCAATGTTATGGCAGGCATATGGTGCAATTGTGCCGGTATTTGTCGGGAATAAAAGAAAACCTCTGCTGTGTATTAAGTTAAAAGATAAAATCTATGCTGTCATTGACACAAATGTTATCGTTTCAGCACTAATCTCAAAAAGCCTTGATTCCAATCCTGTCAAAATATTCCGAGCAATCATGCAGGAACGTATTGTACCGCTGTGTAACAACGAAATTATTAGCGAATACAGAAGTGTACTCTTAAGGTCAAAGTTCCACCTTACACCGTCACTGATTAATACAGTTCTCAAAGCAATCGTGACAGATGGTCTTGAGTTAGAGAGAACCACAGCAATTGATGTGGATTTTCCCTATCAAAAAGACATCGTATTCTACGAAATTGCTCTTTCCAAGGAGGACTCCTATCTTGTAACAGGCAACATAAAGCATTTTCCTGCTAAGAGATTCGTCGTCACCCCGGCAGAAATGGTAAATATTTTAGAATTATAAATCATACGCAGAAAATTACAAGAGTTTTATATTGAAAATCATTGGAATTTTGTAACTCCGTAGAAGAAAACCATAATTAGGCATCTTGACTTCATCACTTCTTCGTGCCATTATATAGTGCACATTGGAAATCAATTAATTATGTAATTTTATTGGGTAACTTTGGGTGACACAAGCAAAAAATATCCACCTTTATGCCATGTTTTTTTTATCTATGGATGCAACTGTATGAGAATACAGGATGCGTCATCTTCCAAATTTTCAAGATGGCTTGGCAATTGCCCTCTTCTTATAACATATGCAATACGATCATTGGATTGATAAAATCCGTCAGTACACAAAAACAAGAAATCCATGTCTGATATTTTTGTTTCTCGTATGGAGACTGGATAGCGAAAGCCTTTGCCATTCACACAACGAGTTAGAAAAGTGCAATTATCACTATCCTTCTGGTGGTCTTCAGTAAGTTGATATATGCCTTCCCCCTTTTTACCGTATAGACGTACGTTTCCCTGCCATGCGTAATATGCTGTATCAACTTTTATATATAAAACGGTAACTGCTACTCCCATTTTGTAATTAAGAGACTTGCATTTGTCGGCAATTGCAATGTCTGCTTGTTCAAAAGCCTTGGCTAACAACTTTCTTATATCCACAGAAGGTTGTTCTGTCAATGTTTCATAAATACTCTTTACAACTATAACTGCCGCCATTTCACCATGTTGTAAACCGCCCATACCATCTGCAAGGATAGCGATACAACTCCCGTTTTGTAATTTTTTACACAAGATGAAATCTTGGTTTACATCCCCAGAACCTTTTTGACTACAATATTTTATATCTTCCATCTTATTCCCGTTCTTCTGCCGCAGAGTGGAATACGCCTGAAATGACTTGCCATGTCTTTCTTACTTGATCATAATCCATGTCTGATTGTGAATTGAGAATTTGGCTTATCAAATAGCTTCTCTCCTCCAACTGCAATTCCTCATCTATTCTGTCTGCATAATAGGTAAGTTGATCTTTGGTCAGCAATTTTGCCAAATCATTTGCCAGCCAGTAGCCGCCAGCTACATATTCGTCAAAGTCGTCCCAGTCATATACTTCCATATACGCTTCTCTATTCAAGTTTGCCATTAGATAGTTGTCCAAGATGAAGGACATATCTTCTGCATCCTTGTTTGTGGTTAGATGTCTGTCCATCCAAGCATTGAACTTCAGCAGAAACAAGCCATGCAAAGAAGCTATCTTTACGGTGAATCTGTCATCTATACTTACCGTTATGGCATCCGAAAGCACTTCACCGAAGCCTTTTACAGACATGGCTATCGTTTCTTCTGGAGGCCAATAGATATTGTCGTCTTCCTTTGCCACATATCCGTATGGAACAACATCTATTTCGTAGTCACCATAATAGAAGCGTTGGTGCTTTGCCTTGTCCTTTTCAAATCCATCGGCAATTAGGCTATTCTTTATTTTGTCAAATTTCTGCCAATTTGGAATTGCTATAGCCAAGTCCAAGTCTCTTGTCTTTCTGCGTGATGATGTGTCAAGCATCTGTTGCATGACAATATCTCTTGCGGTGGCTCCTATGATAAAGAAGTCATGCCCCATCTTACGAAAGCTATCCGTAAGTTTCTCCAACAATTCCACAAGAAATGGATTATTGATCTTTTCACTTGAAATCCTTAAGCTCATTCTCCAATATGCGCTGTGCAGCCTCCAAGCAGCGGCTATTGCCACTCCCCATCAAGTCTGCATAGATTAATATAGCAGGAACAGTTCTGTTACCTGTTCCCCAATTCCAAAATTTGTTGTATATATGAATTTCGCCATTCACATCTTGTCTGACGGCACCTGTTCGCATAAGATGTGCGGCCGGTAATTCTGTATATATATCAAAACTTCCTGGTTGTAAGTAGCCATCCGTCAAGTTTGCAGCAGGTTCTCCTCCCCATGACATTCCCTGTGGCAATGCAATGTTTTTCCACTCATTTCTATGCTCTTCTGTTCTAAATGTCATAGTACCTACCAACAATTTGGGTTTCAACACTTCATTGTAATTGCCTACCCATAAGTCAAGCAATTTCTTCTTGTCTTTTATTACACGACCTTTTTGGGTACCACAAACAAAATCACGTCTTACAAGTTCGTCCAAGACATTTTTCACGCTTCCCAAAGATACGCCAATCTGCTTTTTTATCTCTCGATAGGGTCTCTTTACATTGTCTGCATCTTGCAATAGATAGAAAACAACCTTCAATCCTGCATCTTGAAATGCAGAATAGGTCTTTACCTTGGATTCAGTGTTTTTCCTTCCTTGATTGGATATTTGAAAAATCAAGTTTCCTGCCTCTGTATATCTAACAAGACAGTTTCCTGCACAGTCTATAAAGTTGATACCATTTTTTGTCAACTCTGTTGACACCTGTGGAGTTATGTATTGCGTGACAAGCAATATTTGCTGTTTGTCACTTTTCAAAACTTGCATTGTTGCTAATGTCTGATTTAATGTAGCCTTGGTTATGTTTTCTTTTACAAGGCACACAAAATCTACATTCATTATCTTAACGATGGTATCATTTCCATTGGCGCCATCCCCTTTTTCTGTAGTTGTAGAAACAACATTATCCATAGGAAGGCTTGCTTTTAGAGCATCTAATGCTTGGTTTATTATGATACTGTCTGCCATCATTCTATGTTATTTTGTTCAATATTCAAACCACGTTCAATTAGATTGAACACTGCAAAGATAATGAACAAAACTAAAACTTAGTAATCTTAAAAAAATAACTTGGTAATCTTTAATTGTCTTTTCGGTCTATATTTCTTTTCTCAAAAATACTCCTAAATCTTTACCAACTTATTTTTTAACGCTTACTTAAGAACTTTTTATTCAATACCATTTAACATAGTGTCAAGATTTAACGCAGAAAATTACAAGAGTTTTATATTGAAAATCATTGGAATTTTGTAACTCCACAAAAGAAACCATAATTATATATCTTATGTATTACAATGGTTTGTTCGTATTCAAAGACTGTTGTACCAAAATTACCACCAGGCGTGCAGTATTTTCCCGTCTCATGCGTTTAATCTGTGCAAAATATAAAATAAAAATTATGTCAAAAAGATTATTACTACTGTCATTCATTTTCCTTTCTGCAATTGTCTATGTATCTGCACAGACAAAATCAAATTTAAACATTGTGGTCTCTCCCCAGCTCAACGAAAATTTCAGTGTGAGAGCAGGCGTTGATGTTGATATACAATTCAATAAAAGATGGAGTTTTGTACCCGGAGCACACTGGTCTCTTAGGAGTAGAAATGAAAATGAGACCTCAACTGTGAATAGTGTCACCACAACAGTGGATTACAAAGACAGATCTCATTTTATTACAGTACCGCTCAGATGCGGGATTAGGATAAATAGGGACTGTCGTTTAATGTTTTCTATTTGACCGAAGCAGCCGACTAGTCCCATCCATTTCTGCGTTCGGGTCACCA
>UQWT01000013.1 GCA_900544815.1 uncultured Bacteroidales bacterium
TGGCATGACCACCACTTTTATTTGGAGTTCTTTGATGATATTGATAAATTAGCGCTGTTTTGGAACTTTTAAAAGTTCCAAAACAGCACCAGAAATATTACTTGACACAGTTTAGTTTACACTCCCTCAATAATTTAATGAAACGCTATGCAGGATATTTGAGTGATGAAATCGCAATACCCCAATGTTTACTTGAAGGCAATTATAGGAATTACTTTTGTATTTCCATATTGTTGATACTTATAATTTCCAATTTGTCTCGCACACTTTCCATGAGGAGCTTTGACTATTTGCTTATTGTAAAAATTGCTATACTCTTGAGCTAGAATTAGGACTTCTAAATCTGAAGTAAGTATATATCCCGAAACAATTTCTCTAATTTCCAGCGCGATAGCATCACCAGATTCCAAAACCTCCTGTACCTCAAAATTTTTACGGCTTACACAGTCTCCGGGGTTATCAAATAATGTTTTTCCGGAATTATTTTTTGCTGCAACTGCTTTATTTGATTTCGGCAATTCTACACTTTCAATTATTCTAACAACCGGAACTGTTTTGTAGGAGTATTTATAAGTTCCCACATGTTGGGCACATTGGCCGTTTTGAAGAACAATTTTTTGATCATCATAGAACCGTTGTTTTTCATTTGGTATAATAAGGACTGTTGCACCATCGGCATAGGCTAATGCACACCCGGATCCTACCACTTTGAACACCATAAATTGTGTGTATTCCATGTAATCTCCCGGCTCTTCAAACATTTCAAGTCCAATGATTCTCGAATTGTCAGATAAATTAAAGTTAAATGCAAAAGTAAACGCGAGTATGGTACCTGCTGTTATTATGATACCTGTGATAATACCAAGCAAGAAAACAAGCCATTTCTTCATATAAGTTTAGTTTATTTGTTATTTACACCCCATGCCACATCCACATTGTATGGCGAATAGATCGCAAATGTAACATTTTATTAAGAATCTTTTACATAATCTCCTATAAAATAAAAATGGGCAGAGTCAAAAAGCAAATGCAGCGGTTATATCATTCCATTCCAAACAAGCAAAACTATTACCATAAAACATAAGGAATAATTTGAAACAACAATTTGGAAGTGCTTCTATAAAAAAATAAGCTGAACGATTAAAAGTAAATCATTCAGCTTTCTTTTGTACCCAGAGCCGGGGTCGAACCGGCACGAATTGCTTCACTGGTGTTTGAGACCAGCGCGTCTACCAATTCCGCCATCTGGGCATGGCCGCGTTGGGATTGCAAAGGTAAGATTATTTTTTATAAAACCAAAAAATACTTAAAACAAACTTGGCAAAAAGGCATTTTCAGCACCTTTTACCAAGTTGTAAGGAGTACACCTCCCTAATTATTATTTTTAATAATTGAAAGTTATGGTCTTCTTAATTTCGGGATTCAAACTATTAGCAACAGGGCATGTACGGGCAGCAGCCTCTATAAGACGCTTTTGCTGGTCTGTGTAGTTTGAGCCTTTGGGAAAGTGTATATCTAATTTAAGTTCAACAACCCTGCGAGGATTGGTACCCATAATCTTCTCCGTCTCTATGGTCGTTCCATCTATGTTAAAACCATAGCTCTCTGCTGAGATACCCATTATAGTAAGCATACAGCAACCTAAAGAGGATGCAAAAAGATCTGTGGGTGAGAATGATTCACCCTTTCCATGATTGTCAAGCGGAGCATCCGTAACTATTTTTGTACCGCTCTGCAGATGCTCAACCTCGTTTCTTAATCCGCCGAGGTAAACGGTCTTCATCTTTGTCATAATATTAATATTTTAAATACATTTTTGTTATGCTAAGCCGGTATAAATCTATTCTACTATCTCTCCAAGAAGAGTAGCAGACGTACATCCGTTAATCTTTACCGTAACATAGTCTCCAACCTTATGCCCCTTACCGTCAAAGACAACCATCTTGTTTTGCGGAGTCCTGCCGTTAAGTTGCTCGGAAGACCTCTTTGATGTCCCCTCTATAAGCACCTCATACTTTTTTCCCAAACATTTCTGGTTTGCAGCCAAGGACAATCTCCCCTGTAACTCAATTATCTCATTTAGTCTCCTTGTCTTTACCTCAAGAGAAATATCATCCTTAAAATGCCTTGCAGCCTTGGTGTTTGGTCTCTCAGAATATTGGAACATATAGGCATAGTCGTACCCTACCTCCTCCATGAGAGAGAGAGTATCTTTGTGATCCTGCTCCGTCTCGCCGCAAAAGCCCGCAATAATATCTGTGCTAATTGCACAATCGGGCAGTATCTCCCTAATCTTGGATATTCTCTCCATATACCACTCCCTTGTGTACTTCCTGTTCATCTTAGCAAGCATTACATCGCTCCCGGATTGCACGGGAAGGTGGATATGGTTGCAGATATTAGGGTACATTGCCATTGTGTAAAGTACCCCGTTGCTCATATCTTTTGGGTGCGAGGTTGAGAACCTAACCCTTAGCTTTGGGCTTATAAGGGCAACCTCCTCCAACAATTGCGCAAAATTTGTGGTATGGGTTGGATTGTCCGGGTCTGCCCAATGGTATGAGTCTACATTCTGTCCCAAAAGGCTCACCTCCCTATATCCGTTAACATATAGCTCCTTTGCCTCCCTTATTATACTCTGAGGATCCCTGCTCCTCTCTTTTCCTCTTGTATATGGTACAACACAGTAAGAGCACATATTGTTGCATCCCCTCATGATGGAGATAAAGGCAGACACTCCGTTCTTGTCCATACGTATAGGGGTAATGTCTGCGTAAGTCTCGTCGGGAAGCAAAAGTGTATTAATCTGCTTGTCCCCGCTTCTAAGATTTTCCAACAGCTTTGGCATCTCCCTATAAGAATCAGGGCCTGCAACTATATCAACTGCAGGATGTTCCAATAACTTATCTTTAAGGCGCTCAGCCATACAGCCAAGGATACCAACCGTAAGCGGCATCTTTACCGCCAATTTTGCACGTTTCTTCTTCAGCTGTAGGAAATAATCTAATCTACCGTTTATCCTCTGCTCCGCGTTATCCCTTATAGAGCAGGTGTTTACAAATATTACATCGGCATTCTCAATTTCATTGCACAGAGAGTATCCGGCATCCTGAAGCAGAGACAGCAGCACCTCGCTGTCATACACATTCATCTGGCAACCGTAAGTCTCAATAAAAATCTGCGGTTTTGTTGTATCGAGAATAGGCTTAACTTGCTTAAAATCCATCTTACTAAATATTTAACACCACTTTCTGTTCCATTTTTCCCGCCCCTCCAAAGCTGCACAAAGATAGTCAAGAATTTTAAAATTACCCTTAGGCATAGTTTGTGAATAAAGAAATTTATAAATTTGTGGTTTTAAACCAAAATATAATGAGTAAGTTTAAATATCTGCTTCTTGCGTTAATCGCTTTTGTGGCTGCAAGTTGCGTTAATTTTAATAATCCCGACAAATTACCTAAGTTCTCTGAGTTTAAGATAGAGAATGTAAAGGCCAATTCACCTACAGACTATGTGGTTACGGTTGGTGCTACAGTAGAGAATCCTGTAAACAAAAAATTTGCGTCAAACGATTTTTACGCAATGGTATATAGAAAGGGAAAGAAATTTGCCGAGGCTGAATTGGTTGAACCTATTAACATACAGCAACTTTACATGGGACGTGTTTACGGCAAGTTCAAGGTAAAGCTGCTCGATGCCAAGCAGGCCATTATTATGGGGCTAACCTATAAGAATATTAATCCTCAGGATTTTATGGCAGACATAAGAACTCAGCTCAAGGCCGGGGGGACGAAGAAAAAATTAAAATTTTCTGTGTCGGGAGAACAGGTAGTAAACATAATAAAAAGCAGACAGGCGCAAAAGAGCGCAAATTAGATAACAGCCCCTAACGATGAGAACCGCGACAATACTATTTACAATAGCTTTGATATTTGCTGTTTCAAGCAAAGCTAACGCACAAATATACAATTTCCCCAATAGGAAGGGGGAGATAACTGTGTACCAAAGTTCTAAGATGAAAGAGGCAATGGAGTGCCATATTCAGCAGAACAAACAGAAGAAGAACTATGGTTATCGCATAAGGATCTTTTTTGACAACAAGCAGTCTGCCAGAAACGCTTCGGAAGCTGTTCTCAAACAGTTTGCAGAATCGTTCCCTGACATTCCTGCTTACCGTTCATACAGCAATCCATATTTTACGGTATCCGTTGGGGATTTCAAGAACAAGTCTGAGGCTGTACGTACGCTGGAGCTAATCAAACCCGAATTTCCTAATGCATTGGTTCTTAGGGATAATATCCAGTAGTTACAATACACAAAATTAGCTTGGCTACCTCCAATTTGTCAACCATTTCAAGGGATGGACAACAAAACAAGATATATGTTGCAAATCGGTATCGATTGCAGGCTGTTCCTCTATTGCCTGTTAGCCCATAGATTACAATGCAATCTATCTTTTGGCATCTACGGGGTTGGAGTAGATCCCCAGGAAGATATCGTATAACATCTCTGTGTCGCAGTCTGCATAATCCAAAAGGGTGTTCATACGTTCAACAAACAGGCACTTCTCCTCCACTGAATAACAACTTCTGTACTCACTGCTGCCATATCTTATGTCATGAGCAATATAATTGTTGGGGAACAATCTATAATGAGAAATAATCTCACCATCTATATATCTCGCAACAGCTCTGTTATATTCATTCCCGGTAACGCCATCCCCCATAGACTTCAAAACAGACCTCTCCAAAGGCTTGCAGATCTCAAAATGCACACGTCCTTTCTGTTGGGTTATTCCTGTAAGGATACTGTTAAGGTCCTCCCCCGGTTTCTTTATATATTTCATATACTTAGACTCGTACAGCTCCAATGTCTTTAGTATATCGCATGGTTCCCACTCGTATGAAACAGAAACGGGCACAATATTCAATTCCGCCAAAGCCTCAATTTTGTCATTAGGCTTGCTCATACAGAACATCTTTATCAGCCCCTGGTCCGTTGCATCATTTCCATCCTTTGTACGTCCGTTCCGCTGCGCAATCCAGACAGATTCGTTCTTTTCTGTTATGGCATATCTTATATATTCCGAAAGGTGCATAGAACTTTTGTAAAAGTCTTTCATGTTGCCACCGCGCTCCACCCTGAACATCTTGTTAGATTTTCCAACATCTATTACAAGAGGCGAGCTCATTAGATTTGAGCCAAAGGTGATCTCCGATGTCTGATGTCCGTTTTTGTACAGTATGTATTGCAGCAGACTGGAATCCAACATTATATCTCTATGATTGGAGACAAACAAATATTTTCCTTCTAATGAAAGATTATCTATTCCGTTGTATGAAAACTCTGTAATGCTGCTGGTTATTACCTGCTCATTCACACACTTCATCACCTCCAACTGGAAATCAGATATTGTTCTAAAGCCAAGCAACATCTGCTTAAGTTCCTCTAAAGGTCTGCCAGGGTATACAAAAGAGGCAAGAACAGGAAATGAACTGCTCTCTGTAATTCTTTTCATTGCTGCAGGGATCTCGCTGTTATAGTACGGCCTTATATCATCGAATCTTCCTATATTATCACATCTCCTTGTGTTGTCACATTTTTGCAAATCATTAAAGCTCATAGTACCGAATGACGTTTTTGCACCAAATGGTTAAATATTATACAAGTTAGCGTTGGCGTTGGCCTTAATTTAGTTTATAGTTGAAAGTTTATAGTGTATAGATAGTTTTAAAGTTAACAGAGGTAAAGTTAAAATTTAAAAACTAATATCTTTAAATCTATAAACTAATAAACTGACTATAAACAATAAACTTAAGCAGCTAAAGCCAAAGCTAACGCCTATATACTCGCTATTTTACGCAATGTTTCCTGCTATCCACAAACTTTACAGGCTTTCTGCTTTTGACAGGAAAATTCATCTTGGCGATTTCGTCGGGAGGCAGAATCTCAACAATAGGAGCCACCCTTATCCTGGAGCGGAAACGATCTTTAAGATCCTTTACAGCATCAAAATCCGGCTTCCCTTTAAGACCCACCTTTACAATCACCTCATCTGTTCCGGCCTCCGAATCCTCAACAAAGACTATATAGTTTTCAACATAATCTGTGTTATCCAACACATCATTTACGGCAGGCGGATAAAGAGTTGTCCCTTTTAGCTTTATCATGTTGTTCTTTCGTCCTACCAGCGGAGTAAGCCTGTAGGAATTCCTCCCACACTTGCACTGCTCAACACGTTTTGCAGCCATATCTCCCGTCCTGAAACGCAGTAGAGGCATCCCCTCAACCCCCAACGTTGTTACCACAACCTCACCTATCTCGCCATCTGCAACCGGCATATCATCTTCGCCAATTATCTCTACAATAATAAGTTCGGGGTGAACATGACCGCCCATACCGTACTCGCACTCAGAGAATGTGGCACCCATTTCTGTAGAGGAGTATGTAGCAAAAAGTTGCACGTCCCACTTCTCCTTTATCCTGCGGCCCAAAAGATTAAGGCTGAAATCCTGCTCTCTAAGCCCCTCTCCTATTCCAATGATTCTTTTTACACTGCTGTTTCTGTAATCTATCCCATGTTCCTCTGCATACTGAATGAGTTTAAGAATAAAAGATGGCACGCACATTATGGTATCGGGCTTTATCCTCTTTATGGTATCCCACTGAAGCTCAGGAATTCCGTTGCCAACCCTTATTATACTTGCACCCATCTCCCTTATTCCAAGAAAATAGGCAAGACCGGCCATAAAACGTTTGTCCATGGTAGTCATCAGCTGCAGTATATTACCCGGATGCAACCCTGCACACTCAAAAGACTTCTTCTCGTTGTATGCCAACCGCTGCAGGTCTTTCTCCGTACACCCAAAAGTAACAGGATCTCCCAAAGTCCCGGATGTTGTTATGTAATCTATAATCTTCTCCTTTGGCACACAGAGAAAATCCTCGTTGAAAATCTGCAGATCCTTCTTCTCTGTAAACGGAATCTTTACAAGATCCTCCAAAGTCTGTATCTTGGTAATATCTATCTCATATCTCTCAAACATCCGCCTGTAGTATGCAGAGTTGGAGTTCAAATAAGCCAACGCCTTGTGCAACAACCCATCCTGAAAAGTTTTAATCCTTTCAGGAGACTCAAATTCAATATCCATATTATTGTCTATCATAGTATAATACAACCTTATCTCCCAAGCCAATGCCTAACGCATAACACTCTCATTTATCGCTTTAACAATCATATTCTTCCCGACAATTACCTCTGCCGTATCTATTGCCGTAAGAGGAACGCCGCAGATTCCGTGCAGATTATTGTTCTGCCCTGTAAGAAGCAGGTTGGAAACTTTGGTATAGATTGGCACCTGACAAGCGGTAATATTATTACAATCCTTTAAATATCCGTACAATGCGCCATTTACAGAACCGTAGTAATCCCGTATTGTGAGTGGAGAGGAGGTAAAACAGTAATCTATCATATTGCGAAAGTTTGGGTACAGCCTCTCCATCTTTGCCAACACCCTCTCCTTGCACCTCTCTTTAAACCCTTCATAATCCGCCCCCCTGCGCCCGGTAACCGTATCTTTCCAACGCTCGACTACAGAAAAATCCATTACGCAGTTTATGGTCATCTTCTCTGCATAAGGTCCCTGATTCTTAACCGGAGAGGTTATATACATAAAACCTCTTGGCCAAGCATCATCAAACTGCTGCAAATTCCACATAGATGAATTATCATCCTTAAGATATGACGGATGATTCATAAAAGGGAAACTCTCTTCCTTGAACTTTACATAAACCGTAAAGGTAGAATAGCTGTTAGGTAGCTCCTTAAGTCTTGTCCTGTAAGATTTTGTAAAAGCCTTTCCCTCTATCATATCAACCATAAGCGCAGGATGGATGGCAGAAATATACCAGTCCGCCCCGGCAAATTCACGACCATCCTCCGTTACAACCCCTTTGACCGCTTTCTCCTCAACCAATATTTTTCCCACTTTACTTCCACTCAAAACCTCCCCGCCACCATTCTCTATAACACCGGCAAGCAGATCTGCAAGCTGCCGGCTACCTCCAACAAACATACTTGCACCGTCTATATAGAGCACATTTATTAGTGCGTGGATATAAGCAGGGGTATGCCCCTTTATACCGGCATACATAGGAGCCATATAGGCTAAAATATCTCTCAGTTCACTATTATCTATATGGCTTGCAATAAGTTCGTCTGCAGGCATAAGGAACTTTTCACTGAGAGAGAGAATAGAGCTTTTCTGCTCTCTAAGATAGAACAGATCAACCTCATCTGCAAGAGCATAAATATCATTGACATAATTCTTTATACCGTCAGCCTCATTTGGAAAGAGTGCAGAGAAATACCCTGTAAAGCGCTCTCTTCCCTGCGGAATATTATAAACCCTTTTAGATGGCAGCGATGTTATCATATCCATTACAGCAGGATCTGTATTCATAATGGACAGTTTGTCAAGGATTCCAAGATAATGGCATATTTTACCCACATTACCACCCTCTTGGAAGCCTCCAAGAATGTGCATTCCCGTTTCAAATTCAACCCCTTTTCGTCTAAAGCATTGTAAGCCGCCACCTATAATCCTGTTCTTTTCCAAGACAGTTACCTTATACCCGTTCTTGGAGAGTAGTGCACCTGTGAACAGACCGCCAAGTCCTCCTCCTATAATTACAACATTTTTCATCTGTTGGCTCTCCTTATCTCATTTAAAACCACATCACTTCCAAGCACCTCTGAGCAAGCAACAATCGAACCTACCAATACACCAAGTATTCCGTGTGAATTAATGCTCTGCCCGGCAAGAATCAGATTAGGTATCTTTGTCTTATATGAAACCCTGCCGACAGGGCCTAATGTAATATCCTTTGCTATGCCATATAGTGCACCATCCGGGGTGCTGTTATAATCTCTGTATGTAAGTGGAGTTGAGGTATAGAATCCATCTATGGCTGCACTCAACCCGGGGCATATCTTCTCAACCTCTGCAATCAATTTAAGGGCGTGGTCACGCTTGAATCTTTCATAATCATCCCCTCTCCTGCCGCTAAAAGTGTTGCTCCACCTCGCTAAATCTTCTATATTCATATAGGATATAATTGCCCCGGCCCTTGCAAAAGAGGTATCATTTGCAAAATGCATGTAAAGATAGCCTTTGGGCCAGTCATCTTCGTTATACGACTCACAGCCCCACGGAGAGCCTTTATAGCCGTAAAGATTGCTATTCATATACGGCATCATCCCATCCTTAAACAGAAGATAAACCGTAAAACCTCCAACGGTACCGGGCAGAGAGCCTATCCTGTTTTTATATGCCGGTCTAATAATCTTGGAATCTACAAGCTTCATACAGACACGCGGGTCGACCGCAGAGATGACAATATCCGCATCATAAAAACTGCCGTCTGCCGTCTCTACACCAACAGCTTTGGAATCGTTACATACAACCTTCACAACCCTCTTCTCTGTAAGTACCACTCCGCCAAAACCCTCTATTTTACCGGCTAATAACTTTCCAATAATATCACTTCCGCCTGCTACTCTAAATGCGCTCTTATTGTAGAAATCCATTATAAAGGCGTGAAGAGAGAAGGACGTCTTATCCTTTACAGCAGCGTACAGTGGCAACGAACCCACAAGTACCTCCCTAAGTAGCGGATCTGCAATCAAATCATCCAGCACATCATTTATGCTTCTTAACTGATACTCTGTATTGAGAACAATATCTGTATCAACGCACTCCTTTGAATGAAACTGCGATGCCTCTGCAATGCCGCTTACAATACTATAATACTTGGCCAAATTGTCCTTTTCAGCGGGGAAATAGCCTCCCATCTGCTCTATAAATGCATCTCTTCCATTGGCAAACTTAAACCTCTCTCCATTAAGAGCAACTATGTCATAAGCGTACTCATCCAATCTTCTGAGTTGCAACTCATCTCTAATACCCAAAAAACGCAACAGTCTGTCTAACACCTGTCCATGATCTGCACTCCCTATAAAGTGCATTCCAGTCTCAAACTTAATTCCTCTCCTGTTAAAGCATTGCAGACAACCGCCTATCTGCGACTGCTGCTCTAAAACCGTAACATCATATCCGTTGGATGACAGAACGACTCCGCAGGAGAGACCGCCAAGACCGCTCCCAATAACAACACACCTCTGTTTATTTTTTCCAATGTTACTCATAGCCGTTCACATAATCATAGCCTACCCTTATGCCCCCTTTATCAAATTGTTTACATCAATACAGTAATCCGCTTTGGAATAGCTGTCCGGCAGAGAATCACCGCAAAGATGTACAAAATGCAGATTATGAGGAATAGACGATATATTTGCCGCCAATGCTGCAGAATCATAATCTCTCTCAAAGGCATAAACTTCATACTCCGTGTAAGCCAGCGCAAAGATAAGGGCAAATTCCCCTTGTCCGCTGTTTTTTATCCAAACTATGCCTCTCTTGTCATTACACCCGCTATCCAATTTAGAATATTTGTCGGGAAGCGGAGAAAGATCTCCCTTTTTAATCAATTTGAAAATCTTACGTGCACGCGCCTCTACATCTGCCCCTTTGTAATAATACTTAAGGGTGGCGTAAGGGATAAAATATTCTACAGTCTCTAATTTTGAGCAAAGTTCCTTATAGTGAGACCTGTAATACCTGCCAAAATATGAGGTGAGCGCCCTGTCTTGTTGCGCATCGTACTGCGGTCCGCAAATCTCCTTGTAATCATTGTATGATATCCTTTTGTCAACCTGCATAAACAGCGAACCCGGTCTGAGCATAAAATCATTTTTAGGGAGCACATGGCCAAAACCGTGGATAAAGAGCGGAACTATATCTGCTTTAAGCTCGTTTGCAAGGTAAAAAGCCCCCTTGTGAAACCTGCCTATAGAGCAGTCTGCCGAACGGGTTCCCTCAGGAAAAACAAGTATCGAATAACCGCGCTCCATAAGATCCTTCATCCTTGGCAGACTCACCTCGGCACCGTTTGAAACGGGATAAAAATCTGCAAACTTTATTATTCGTCCATAGAACGGATTGTTCCACACCCAATCATTAGTTAACACAACAATCTTTGGAGAAAGCATTAACGTACACATCAAATCTATGTGTGACTGATGATTGCAGATTATTATCGCAGGCTTTTCAAAGCTCTCCTCAAAAGGATTCTCCAATTTGAACGGTGCTGCAGGTATTCTGTATATTGCGAATTTCGCTAGTCTCTGTAACAAGCGGTGGAAGCGTAGTTTACGCTTCTCTGTGGCCTTAAGCAGCTTTAGCATTACAAAACCGTACGGCAGAACATAAAAATATGCAGCAAACAGAAAGAACATAAAGGCTTTAAGTGAGCGGGCAATCCTCCCAATTGTGAGCGGAACATCCCTGTACTTGCCCCGTTTGGCGGTAATCCACCTAAAGACAAGCGGAGGCAGATAGTACGCCATCACAACAACCGTAAGCATACCAATTATGGCCACAACAGCCAAAGAACTGAGTGCCGGATGCTTTGCAAATGCAAGCATACCCATACCGGCAAACATTATAAGAGCAGAAAGCGCCACACTCCTCTTGTAAGATGCAAGCAACCTCTTTCCGTAAGCATATTCGTAAATCAACCCCTCCGTTATAAAAATGGTATAGTCATCCCCTTGTCCAAATATAAATGCCGCTAATATAACGCTCACTATATTAAACTGAATACCAAATATCTGCATAATTCCAAGTATCCAAAGCCAACTCACGGCCAAAGGTAAAAAAGAGAGCAGACTCAGCTCTACAGATGCAAAAGAGAGCCACAAAAAGAAGAAGACCACAAACCCGCAGATAAACCCAATATAGTTAAACTCATCAGACAATATTGAGACCAACCTGTTTCCAACATCACCCGAATCAAACACAAAACTATTCTCATCCAAAATGCCGGCATCCCTTATCTCATTCTTAATCATTTCGCCCTTTCCTGCAGGTACCTTAAGATAATTTACAACTCTAACCAAAGAATCTGTTTCAATAATATAGTTCCTGCCCATAAGCTCCATAACGGGGGCAAAATAACCAATCTCTTTAATCCCATATTCAGAGGCAGTACCATTAGGCCCCAATGTCACACTCTCCACAAACGGAGCGAAAGCAGTACTGCTAAAACCAGCCTTTATCTTGCACAACTGCAGTGTATCCACTACATCTGCATGTCTACTCCAAAGCTCCTGCCACCTCTCCTGTCCCCTCTTTTGCGCAGCTGCAGAGGGTATAAAACCGCCAATCCCCTTTATATCAATAATCTTCTGCTTCCCGACAAAACCCTCCAATCCGTTAATTAGTCTCTCGTTCCCCTCCAAAGCCTCATTTATGTTTCCGCCTTGAGACACGGCATAGATATATGTTGTAGAATCGTTGGAAAGATTGCTTTGCAGAAAAGCCATATCCTCTCTCTGAGTATCTGTCATATAATTAATATGCCCTATATTGGAATCAAAGGAGGTATAAAGGCTGAAATAGCCAAACAGCAATGTAAGCAGAAATACAGGCAGAGCCAACCGCACTGCAATCTTGCCATTTCCGCAAGCCCTTGCAGAAGTACCCTCTGCGGCATTATCTACATTATACAAACAATGCTTAAAACTGCCGTCCTGCCCCTTTTCATAACCTTTTTTCAACCCCTTTTTGCCCTGTGCCGCTCTGCCTTCCTTTACGAAAAGGGGCATAAACAGCAGTACAAAAAGGATAGTTCCAATAAGGGTAAATGACCCGAAAAAGCCAAGGTCTCTCATTGCCTCCGCCTTTAGGAAAACAAGACAAAGAAACGCACCAACAGTTGTTATATTCCCAATCAGAAGAGGGGTAACCATCTCTTTGAGCGCCATACGTCTGTTTGGTTCATGTCTTAAATGGTCTAGAAAATGTAACGGATAATTGGCTGCAATACCAATTATGACAGACCCTATACCAAGAACTATAACAGAGATGCTGCTCTTAAAAAGAGCCATAACCCCAAGAGCAAAAACACCGCCAAACAGCAGTGCTGCAAAGATCCACAGCAGATACGACAACCGCTTGAGAGAGACTATCAGAAGTGCAAATATAAGCACTATGGAGAGTGCAACAGCCCAAATACTGTCCCTTTTAATCCGGGTGGAGTTTGTAACCGCAATAAGAGGCCCCCCAACAGCAGAAACAGACACCTTAGGAGTACTCTCCTCAACACTAAGCATTATATCATCCAACAGCTCTGCAAGTAACTCATTGTTACCTGTTTCGCTCATTCCAAACGGAGAGGTAAAAAAGGCAAAAGCCCTGCACTCATCGCTGCTCAATATCCTTCCGTCTGCAATCTTAAAATTATCTCCGGCTATATTAAAGGAATTAAGCCTCTGCAGTACCGGATAGAACAGATTAAGCGGATCATACTGCACATTACCGGCAAGCATTCCACCGGTAGGAAGCATAAGCAGCATCTTATCATTATCTAACTGCTTCCCAACAAATCCGGGTATTGTTAGCAAGCTGTCTACCCTTGCGTAATCTTTAGAAGACAAAAAGAGCCTGTAGTTCTCCCGCATAAAATCTATAAGATTGAGCATACCATACTCATCTACGCCAAGTTGAAGATTGGTAACAACCTTGTTTGTATCGCACTTCTCAACAGCTGCTGCAAAACTGTCCAAGGCATTTGAGAGCAGCTCAGCTCTCTCTATAGCACTATATTTTGCAGAATCTCTTACAGAAAAGATAACCACTATCCTATCCTGCCCCCCCAGATGTTTGTAGACCTCGGTATACCTTTCAGTCTGTTCGTCCGATGGAAGAAAATCAGCAATATCCTCCTTATACTCAATTGAAAATATTCTCCAAACAAGCAGAGCGCAAAGAGCCGAAAAGAGTAGCAGTACCAAACCGCGCCTGCCAACAAGAGAATCGTATATCCTTAGAAAGAACCTTATCATTGCCCTCCCCTCCGTTTAAAAAGCTTTCTGAATAAAGTTACGGGCCATCCGTAAAAGATTGCAGACAACGTAAGAAAGCTATTAAGCAGGCTTATCCGGGCAAAATCCTTTGCGGGACGAAAATGTGTTACGCGTTCCTCTTTTGGTGGATAATACACATTAATTCTCACAGGCAGCAATCTTACCCCTTCCCACGCTGCAAAGACAAGAAGCTCCAACTCAGCCTCATATCTATAAGAAAGTATCCAACCGGAGCGCATCTTACCAAGAGGATAGGCTCTAAAGCCGGTCTGGGTGTCGGGAAGATTATAACCTGTCTGAACCGTAAACCAAAAATTTGAAAATCTGTTGGCAAAACCGCTCCTGCCCGGCATATTCTCATTATCAAAACTCCTGCTACCTATTACCAAGGCTCCGTAGTTCTGTTCAATTGCAGTTGCAAAAACAGGCAGATCCAATGCCAAATGCTGGCCGTCTGCATCCATAGTAATCGCATACTCGTAGCCCAACTCCACAGCCCTTTCAAAACCAACCTTAATAGCATAACCCTTTCCTCTGTTCTTGCCATAACTCACAACCTCAACAGGCAGACCGGTAGCTTTCAGAAGTTTATCCGAGCCATCTGTACTTCCATCATTTACAACAATAACATTGGAAGAATACTGCAAAACAGACTCAACAACACGCACAATAGAACCTGCATTATTAAACACAGGAATAAGCACACAGCTTTTTAGTTCTTTAAATTTTCTTGTTGTATCGTTAAAGGTCGAGTCCATTTGCTTTATTATAAGGTTGTAGTATTATAGGAGATTTTTATATCTCTTTTTTTGAAAGCACTACAGACATCTTTGTGCAAGCCACAGAACCGCAATAGATTACAGCCTTAAGTCTATACTCTTCATTCTCCTTCTCAATTCCGTAAAGCTCAATAACATACTCAATGTTTTCTTTTGGTCTCATAAGAGAGAGATACTTTATATTCTTTACCTCCTTAACGTACAACACAGTATTAAGGAGCTGTTCCGCACATTCAACCACCATCTGCAGCTGGCACACGCCCGGCGTTATAGGCTCTCCGGGGAAATGAGCCTTAAAGATCTCATGTTCACCGTTAAGTCTTATTGTAAAACACTGTTTATCACAGCGTTCCTCTCTTTTTATCACATAAAAGAAATTATCCGAAAGCCTCATCTCCTTACAAAAGTATAATTAATCCTGTACTTCAAATCCTTTACAACAATGTTCCCCCCCTCTTTAACAACCTCAAATCCGCAATTCTGCGGAACATTAGGAAAACCAAGCATATAATCTATATCCCGCCTTAGCACCCGCCTTATATACCACCTGTCCATAAACTTTACCACATCAATAAGTTTCACCCTCTTTCCGCTACCCAATCGGCTTTTAACGGCACTGTTGATCTCAAAATCAAACGCCTTTATACCAAACTCATTTACCAAAGTGCCAACCATTCCCCCCTCTGTTTTTTTAATCATCAATATTCCCGACAACTTATTCCCCCTCATATCAACTACCACAACGTTCTCAGATACACCGGCTGCATTAAATGAGATAACTGCACTCTCTCGTTTGACCACAACAGTATCGCCAACCTCTGCACCAAACAGAGATACGTGAGCAAGACAGAGAATTGAGAGTATATTAAAAATGGCAGTTCTCATAAAATTTAGTCATCTGTAATTCATTATTTTATAATAAAATGCGCCGCCTCTATCTCCTCATTCAGAACAATATTCTTGAGCTCTATTATAGTTTCATCTCCGCTCCTATCTGTCATAATAATCTTATCCACCACTTTTTTATCGGGAAGAAAAAAGAGCTTTACAGCCTTGAACATCTGCTTTATCTCCTTTTTCACCGGCGTCAATTCAGCCATATACAGCTTTTTGTCGGCCGAAGAAAAGAGTGAAAATGTAAAATCTTTGCTCTCTTCCAAAGACCCTCCTGTTACGCTGCCCATCATAATTGAGGCAATCTCTGCAAACAGCTTGCTCTGCCTTATATCTATCTCGCTCTTTCCCTGTGCAGACTTTATTATCACCTTTCCATCTGCTATTGCAAAAATATAGCTGTATGGGCTTACATACTCCCATCTGAAAGAAGAGGGACGGACATATAACATCATGCCCCGCGAAATCATTTTGCTGCCAAGCAGTTGCATTGTCTTCTCCTGCACAAAATCTGCCTTTATCGTTTTTGTTCCAGACGTAGCCTCCTTAATTAACGCAACAATAGAACCCTGCTCATCTGCTGGAACAGGTGTAAGGTTCTGAGCGCCTGCATAAGAGAATGACAACAGCGCAAGCGCAATTGCCACCATAGCTTTGCTACCAAAACATAATGTTCTATATAAAATTCTCATAATGTGACCTCCTATAGTTTGGCTTTGGCTTTAGCTTTCTTTACATTATAAACTATACACTTTCAACTAAAACACGGCCAATGCCAACGCTTTCTTACTCTATAAACTTTTATTTGACCACAAAATAACACCCTGCAATTATAAGAGCCACACCAAACCACCTTGTAAGCGGAGCATGCTCATGAAATATAATCACAGAGGCAAACATTCCAAAAACATAGCTTATACTTATTACAGGATATGTTACGTTAAACGGGAAATGCTTTAACATATATACCCAAATCAATGATGCAGCTATATAGCTTACGCCGCAGGCAGCAATCCACCAGTTAGTTACCAGCTCGCCTATACAACGCCAGGTAAACGACAACCTCTCCATCTTTTCCAAGGCCAATTTCAAAAACACATGACCCGCCGTAAGCAACACACTCTGAAATATTGCCCATGGTATTATTTTCCACATACTTTTTCCAATATAATTAATGCACAATCTCTCCCCTCTGCCATATTTATCAACAATAGCCTGCGAACTCCGTCATTTTCCGAAGCTTTATCAACCAAACAATCTGGCTCATAGGACAATATACCACTTTCGGCATATCTGCCGGCATACATCATCTTTGGTATATATCCCCCTCTAATACAGCATACAGCAGCATAAAAGCCCAATGCAGATGACGAGAATCCCTCCCCGAAAATATTTTTATAACGCAACAGAGGCACCCCCTTTACCGTGCAACCCGTCTCGTCACCAAATAACTGCTTCAAAACCGCATCGTAACAGTCATCTTTAGCAGGATTACCACTAATACCCAAAACTACACCATCCAATTTGGATGCATCTATTTCTGCACTTTCCAACAATCTGTTAAAGTTATATCTTAACATCTGCTTCGTTGGCCTGTACATAAGCTCCGTCCCGCAAATTCTTGCTACAGCATTAGCTACATCTGTGCTTAACATTACAGACACAGCAGCCTCACTACAAATCTCATGCGTCCCATCTACATATCCGCTTTTTTTCATAAACGAATAATATGTTGGTGACATCTCATCATGACCACCTACCAAAGCACTCTTTATTGAGCCGCTCTCCATCTGCATAACGGCATCCAACAAAGCAGAATCAAAAGAGATTCCTCTGTGGGAATATGTTGCATTATATCCGTTACACTTTAGATATATACCTATAAAGGAACTTATTGTATTATGAGTAGACTGCATGAAATGGGTTGGCTTTAAGAACTGCTCCCCCTCATTACACAGAGCACTTAGAAAATGCTCCGTGTTCTCTATGCACCCCATTCCAGTACCGGTTATTATGGCATCCGGAACAGCTATGCCAGACCCCTTGACAACCGTTAACGACGTTGCTATGGCACGTTTAAGTATCTTCCCAAGTCTCCGGCTCTCCATAGGTGTAACAAACTCTTTAAAATTAGGGTCTTGCGCCCTAACATACGGTTCATTATACAACATTGGAGACAACATCCACTCTTCACACAAAGGTTTCTGAATGGATATCTGCGCAACCTCTTTTACATATATATTCTGTTTTTTCATTGTAATATCACTTAGAAGCCCTTCCCATTTTATTCGTCAGATTCTTTAGAGCCATGCTCTCCAAAAGCCATAAAAACAAGAGATGAATCATTACCGCCAAAGCCAAAAGAGTTGCACAATACACTCCTCAACCGTCTGTTTAAAAGTGTCTCTTTTACAGGAATTATTCCATCCTGCATCTGTTCTTTCCAGTTAAGATTAGCCGGAATAAAGCTATTTTGCATTGCAAGCAGGCAGATTACGGTCTCAATAGCCCCGCTCGCACTTGTAGTATGCCCGGTAAAAGATTTTGTAGAGGAGACAGGCGGCAGATCCTCTCCAAAAAGCCTTTTCATTGCGGTGCTCTCGCTGGCATCATTGTTTGGAGTTCCTGTTCCGTGAGCATTTATATAATCTATTTCCTGCGGTTGCAGTCCGGCATCATTCAGGGCTTTGCTCATGGAAAGATACGCCCCGTCACCATTAGGAGATGATGCTGTCTGATGAAACGCATCGCAAGCATTTCCCATGCCGCCAAGCAAAGCTATAGGGCTTTTCCCCCTTGCATTTGCAGACTCCATTGATTCCAAAACAATATATGCAGCCCCCTCTCCAAGATTCAAACCTGCACGGGTTTCGTCAAACGGTCTGCACGGTTTCTTATCCAAAATCATAAGTGAATTAAAACCGTTCAGATGAAACTTTGTAAGGCACTCGCACCCCCCGGCAACAACAATATCAGCCTTACCGCTCTTTATAAGTTCCGCAGCAAAAATTATGGCGTTGGCTGCAGATGAGCAGGCTGTTGACAAAGTTGTAACACAACCAAATCCGCCAAAGAAATCTGCTATCATCTCGCTGCAGGCTCCGCAGTCATGAACAGCTATATACTCATTCTTGGAATCATCTTTCACAAAATTCATATAGAACTGCTCACTCATATCCATTCCGCCAACAGTTGTACCACTCACAAACGCCACCCTTCCGCCTGATACAGCACCCCAAGCCCTATCATCTGCAGTAACGTCAAGAACAACACCGGCCTCATCCAACGCCTCACGTACGGCAAGCATTCCCATAAGAGAGGTTCTCGTCTTAACCGCATTGCAAGGAATACCAAGCATCTCCGCCATCTGCCCATTGGAGAGCTTCACCTCGCCAACCGGAAACTCCTTATGTTCTGTCTTAAGATACTGCAACGCAGATATACCACCACGCCCCTCAAGCAGAGATTTTAAAGTCTCCACCTTGCCTACACCTATGGCAGAAACTATTCCCGCACCCGTTATATATACCGGAACACTCATCTATTTTGTCCTGTTCTTAGAGATAAAATCCGCCATTGTATTTACAGACTTAAAGATCTCCCTTCCCTGGGCAGGATTCTCCAACTTAATTCCGTAATTCTTCTCTATAAGCACTATAAGCTCCAAAGCATCAATCGAATCTAACCCAAGGCCCTCACCAAAAAGAGGTGCGTCATTATCTATATCCTCGGGCTTAACATCCTCTAAATTAAGAGCTTCAATAATCTGCTCCTTAAGTTTTTCAATCAATTCCTCCATTATAATAAATCTTTATACATTTCATCAATACCATTAGCTCTACCGCCTGTCCGAAACAAACATTAAAGCCTCAAAATCATCTTCATTCATATAATCCACCCATCCCCACAATACATAGTTTGTCTCACTCTCCTCAAAAGCATATTCAACATGCTCCGCCACAACATCCAAGTCCTTCTCCTTTAACACATAAAAAGAGGTTTCGCCAAAGTACTTATTCCTAATGGCAATCTCCCCGGTAACAATATTAGGTAATGTGTACACAAATACCGCAGGACTCGGGAAAAAATTCTTCCTATCCCTTATTGTCTCCTCAAAATGGCTGTCTGCATTAAATGAACTACTTCTATTAAAGAGAACTACAGCCACATCTGAACAAGGAACAATCTCTCTTGGGTTCTCTTTTCCGCTTCCCGACAAACAATCCAACATCATCTCTGCCCCCACATGTCCTAATTTACAGAGGGCATCCATCTTAAAGAACTTGGGATAAGGGACAAGCCTCTCTCTGTACAGCTCTGTAAGCAGAGCATCGCCGGTAGAGGAAACCTCTATTTTCTCTCCATTTAGAATTACCTCCCGTGGAGTAATCTTTATCCAACAATTTACCATAACGTCCCTCCTCTGTTAAAAAGAAGCGCAGCATTACACCCGCCAAAGCCGGACAACAACTTTACAAACGCACTTTTGTCTGTAATTCTGTTTTCGCAGCTCACATTCACCCTATATGTTGTCCCCTGCTCTTCAAATCCCTTTGTGGCAATAATTGTATTGTCATCTGCCGAACAGATGCTCAATATGGATTCCAACACCCCTGCTGCCCCCATGGTATGGCCGTAGTAACCTTTAAGACCATTTGCAGGCAGATCACTTAAACCGGCTCTGTTTAGAGCTATAGACTCCATCTCATCATTATACAACGTAGCCGTTCCATGCAGATTTATAAAAGACAATTTATCTCTGTCTACCCCATTCAATACTGCCATCAAAGCCCTGTAACTCCCCTCACCTGTTCTCGATGGGCCCGATATGTGATTGGCATCATTCCTAATGGCGCCTCTGCAGGCAACCCAATCTGTTGGCTTAATATCCTCTTCCACAACTCTTTTATATATTATTGTAGCAGCGGCCTCTCCCAAATTAAGCCCATTTCTGTTTATATCAAAAGGTTTGCATGGTTCATTGGACAACGCCTTAAAAGACTGGAATCCCGATACAATAAACGGAGACTGTACATCACATCCAACGACCACAGCATAATCATAATTTCCGCTTTGTAAAGCTCTAACAGCTTCTATCTGTGCACATAGCCCTGATATGCAGGCATTGGAAACCACCACCGCGTTATCTTTATGTCCAAAATAATCCGTTATAACCTTAGCAGCCCTTCCAAGCAGTATCCTATCCTTTGACAGAGCCGCCAAATTATCTCCAAACTCTCCCCCTGCGACACACTTGTCATCCATTAAAAAGACATTGCCCTTTGTTGTTGAGAGAACAAACAGAACCCTGTCCGATGACAGATCCAACCCCTCTTTCCCCTCTTTACTTCCAAAATCGCCAACGCTAACGCCAAAGCCAACGCTATCTTTACTTCCAAAATCGCCAACGCCAAAGCTATCTTTACTCTCCACTGCCCTCACAACAGACAATATTGCCAGATTCTCAAAAAGAGTTCTCCCCTCTGCCCCTTTTATCCGTTCAATCTCTTTGCAAATTACCTCCCTCTCTATCAACGAGGCTGTAAAAGGTTCGGGCAATCCCCACTTGGAATATTGGCGCAACACAGTCCTCCCCTGCTTTACGGCAAGGTAGTTCTCCATTGATGAAAGCCCTAACGGAGAGACAATATTATCTGCAATTTTTACTGCGGCAAAACGTTCCACTTTCTCTTCCATTCTTCATAAAACGGTGGATTAGCCCACACCAATTGATAGTTCTTGTCTAAAAATACCTGGACTGACCTGCCTGTTGCAACCAAAGCATTGTCTGCAGTATCATATATCTCATAGTCAAAGATAATCTTTGCAGCCTCGGTTGCTCTGTAGATTATCTTTATAAGAGGTTTCATCCCATATGCCAAAGGTCTTTTATAGTGGAACTGCAGGTCTACCAACGGAGCATAATATCCGTTACAGAATATATCCATATATCCAAGCCCGTATTTTGCACCGAAAGTCTCGCGTGCATCCTCAAAATAGAGGGTATATGAGCCATGCCACACTATATTCATAGAGTCTACCTCAGAGAATCTTATCTCAAACTCTTTTGAAACCTCCAATATATTATTTTTCAAATCCATATCTCCTAATAACTACTCAGATGCAACAGCAATCTTCATCTCACACTCCGCCATAACCTCATTGCCGCTTCTTACAACAGCATCTACAAGACTCATCCCAAAGACCTCCTCCTTTAAGGTAATGGTGGTAACTATCTCCTCCCCCGCCCTTGGGGTTCGTAATACTTTAAGATTCTTTACAGCACCTATATAGCCTATCTTAACCTCAGTCTTGTTTATATAGTTTATATATCCAAGCCTTGCGGCTGCTGTTTGAGCTATATTCTCCGTAAGGCCGTATGCCGTAAACCTGCCATTGTCAAAAAAAAGATTATCCTCCCTTATCTTAAAGCATGTAACCGTATTTACAGCATCAAATGAGAGAAGACTATCTATCATTACAAACGGCGGACGTTGCGGCAGCAACTCAAGCACAGGTATATTTTTCAAATCATTCATGCCTCCAAAAATCATAATAATTAAACCACTGTACAGGATACTCCCTTACAACACTCTCCAAACAGCAGGCATACTCCTGCGCCAAAACGTTCATGCGCTCTTTAATTGTGGCGTTGGCGATAGGAAGCGGAATCTCCTTAATGATTATCTTGTACTTTAAGGCACTCCTCTTCATTACAAACATTGTCATAAGGCCAACGTCTCTCTGCAGAGCCAAGACGTATGCCCCTATAGGGAACTTAGCCTTTTCCCCAAAGAACAGGCAATCTGCAAATTTTCTTGAACCGAACATCCTGTCGCCTGGCATACTTACAACCTCCCCGGCAGACAACGCACTATTCATAAGAAAGATATGCGACATATCCTCTTTTATGGGGACCATACGCATATTGGCCTTTGCAAGCATCCTGTTTCTGTTCTCCATAACAGTTTGGGTCTCATTGGCATAGACAAGTGTATTAAAACGCTTTTTCTTTGCAACCATGGAATATCCTGCAAGCTCATAATTCCCAATATGAGAGCTTATTATAACAAAGCCTTCATCCTTGGATTCAAATTTTCGCATTATATCCGCACCTTCTACCTCAAAGGTAAAATGTTTGCCGGAATATGCAGCAAATCTATCTACTATTATCTGTGAGAATTTAAGATGGTTTACAAACACGCTCCTAAAAGATCTTATCCTTCCGTAGTTCATCCTCACCCTAAAGAAACGGTAGATAGAGAGATACTCCTTATGGTGTACCACCATATAGTACGGAACCATAAAGCCGGCTGCAATGTAAACAAAGCGTATGTTTATCACCTTCATACACTTTGCCAATGTACGTTGCATCCAAGGTGTTCCACCGGTCTTGCCGCTCCACTGCATCTCTTCGTTCCGTTCCATATAATTTAGTTTAGCTTTGGCTTTAACTAATTAAGTTTATAGTAAAAATTAGCTAATGCTAACGCTAATGCCAAAGCAAATAATTTTTAGTTGACTTTGCGCTCTATATAATCGCAAAACTGCTTGAGAGTCTCAACCCCGGCCATCTCTTCGGGTTTTATCTTAAACCCAAAGTTTCTCTCTACAATTACCACTATATCAACAAAATCAAGACTGTCTATTCCTAAATCATCCTTGAGTTTTGCTTCTGGAGAAATCTTCTCTTCATCAATTTCCAATTCCTCTACAAGAAAGTTCTTTACTCTTTCCTCTATCTCTGTTCTTGTCATATTATTATATGTTTTTAAAATTTTTTCATTATTTGCGTTAGTGCCAGCGTTGGCTTTGGCGTTGACTTTGGCGTTGGTTTTCAAATATTGCCAAAGCCATTTGCAAAAGGCCATCTCACGAATATCATTGTAGTCAAATAAAAAGTTCAAATGCAAGGCTTGCGAAACAGTCATCTCTCAAACGTCATTGTAGTCAAATAAAAAGCGTAAGTACAAGGCTTGCAAAGCTGAACAATCCGGAGTTTACTTTAACGTAAATGAGGAATTGTGAAGCAAGCATAACGCAGTAATTACATTTTTATTTGGCTACAAACGATTATGCTGTGCCCATGCCCCAACCCATCATATATCCCCTCCACCCTCATCCCCGCGCTCTCTATACAACACCTCATATCCTGAGTATTGTACATTTTACTGTTACCGTTTGCTATTGCGGTAAAGTAGAGGGAGGTCATTGTAAGCGCCATGGCAGCAGGTTCATATTTCTGCCTGTCCCAAAGTGTCTCCATAATGTAGAGTTTGGTATTTGGGGTCATTGCCTCGCTTGCCCTAATCAAGATGCTTACTATCTCATCCATACTAAAGCAATCAAGGAACTGGCTCATCCAGATGGCATCTACATTACTGTTTGCAGGGAAACGTTGAGAAGAATCTAACAGGTTTATAGGGTAGCCGTCTATCCTATTCGCCCCGGGATGCCCAATTATCTGTTTCCTCATCATCTCTATCTGCTGTGGCAGGTCCAATATAGTTACGTTAACATCCTTGTCATAAGAGACACAACGTAATGCCCAGCGCCCTGTGTTGCCGCCTACATCAAACAGAGTGCGTGGCTTATACTTATCAAACACAATACTTAAGGCTTGGTCAAATGAGTTATCGCTGTAGAAGTGGTCAAAAGCAAACCATGATCTCTGCACCTGCTCCGGCAAAGATGACAACCCCTCATACACTGTAGGCCAGTTGCCAAAATGTTTAAGGCCCTCCGGTTTACCATTTACAAGCGATTCCTCCAAACGGAACCAACCCTCGTAGTTTACATCATGATTAAAATCTATATCTACCTTTGTTGCATTGTCTATAAGCAGGAACCAACCTGTCTTTGCAAGCGTATACCTGTCTGTATCTGTGTCAACCAATATTGTACCTATACAAAGAGATGCCTCCAACAGACACTTTACAGCATAATCGCTTAGTTTTGCCTTCTCGCAGATCTCTGCCCTTGTAAGCCCACCTTCACTATCTCTTAACATCTCCAATATGCCGTATTTAAGCATTATACGGGTTGCCTGAAATATAACAGGCCCCCATGCAATAAACTGCGCTCTCAATTGGGCATCGTGCGCAGAAAGGTGTTCCTTTGTGTATAGTTTTTTTAGATTAGGCGAGAGTTCCATTATTTTACAGCTTTAAGAAGATTGTCTGCAAGATAGCGGTAAACACTTATTGCACGCCCTTTGAATACAGGAGACAACAGCCCCTTTACCCTTGCAAATATAAACTCACATACAACTTCATCTGTTTCGTTATTAATAAGTTGCATATTCCCGTTGATCAACGCTCCTCCCGCTTTACGGCTTGTCCCCCAAACCATACCACCTGCATTGCCAACATTCATTGATACTACATTTATCTTTAATGTATATTCCGCGTCGAACTGAGGTTCTCCTGTCATTGTGAGCTTTATTCTGCCACCTTTTTTTTCATTAAAGAATGTAATGAAGCTCTCATGTGCCCTATCCAAATCCTCTATGAATTTCTGGTACTCGTCTGCCCCCTTATCTCCGTAATATATATCTGCAGTCTTGTCCTTTCCGTCTATAAGTGTCTTGTGGTCATCTATGACAACATTTACAACTGCTTCCTCTTTATAAAAGACATCTTTGTCTCCGGAAACCATTTGAACACTGTTCTTCTGTGCGCTCAAGCTAAGGGCCATTGTCATGGCAATAAACATCAATACAAGTTTTCTCATACTATCAAAATTTTTAATATTCGTTAATCTTAATCGCTAATGGATTTTATTACCAATGCGCTGTTTGTCCCGCCAAAACCAAAAGAGTTTGACAAGACCACTTTAAGCTCCCTATTAACCGTAGTAGCAGCTATATTAAGATTCTTGGAGTATTCGTCGGGATTCTCAAAATTGATATTAGGAGCAACAAAACTGTTCTGCATCATTATGGTACAGTAGACAATCTCGCTTGCTCCGGCCATCCAGCATTCATGCCCGGTCATAGATTTGGTAGAGCTTATAAGTGCTTTTTTGCCTCCAAACAGGCGGTTAAGTGCAATAGCTTCAAACATATCCCCCTGATGGGTTGATGTTGCATGGGCATTTACATAATCAATATCATCTGCAGCAATGCCGGCATCATTTAAAGCCCTTGTCATTGCTATCACACATCCTTCATCATTCGGTTGCGATATGCCGCCGCCGTTAGACGAAAATCCGTACCCAACAACCTCTGCAATGATGTTTGCTCCACGTTTTACAGCATGTTCATACTCCTCAAGCACTAATGCAGCCGCCCCGCCACTCGGCACAAGCCCGTCCCTGTCTTTATCGAACGGACGCGAAGCCTTTGCGGGTTCATCCATCCTTATAGAGAATGCAGATAGGGCATCGAAAGTTGCCATTGAGTAGTAGTTTGTCTCCTGCGCACCTCCGCACAAAACCATCTCCTGTAACCCCTGTTTAATTAACATATAGCCCAACCCTATTGAATGTGAACCACTTGCACACGCCGCACTCACGGTAAAGTTAACACCTCTAAGATGAAATATTGTGCTAAGATTCATATTGACTGTTGAGTTCATACTTTGGAATATAAGCCCCGAGCCCAAAAGCGCCGAATCATGTTTCTCATCCATTATCCTGGCCGCCTCAATAACAGGTTTCGCCGACGAATCATTGCCAAAGATAACACCTACCTCATTAGCTAAAAGATAGGCATCATCTATCCCCGCATTTGCAAAAGCCTCCCTGCTTGCCATATAGGCATACTCCGCCTCCTCGGAAAGTCCTACACGCAACCTTCTGTCTATAACCCCTTTCAGTTTAGGCTTCTCTACTATTCCTGTAAGAGCAGACCTGTAACCGTACTCCAATCTTGCAGGCTCAATGCCGATGCCGGATTTTCCGCCGTAGAGCGACTCCTTAACCTGCTCTATATTAGTACCCAAGCAGGACCAGATTCCGGTCCCCGTTATAACAACTCTCCTACCCATTATAGTTTATAGTTTATAGTTGGCTTTAGCGTTGGCCAAGGCTTGCGAAGTTGAGAAATCCGCAGCATACTGTAGTATGTGAGAAATTTCTAAACAAGCGTAACGCAGTAATTGCCTTTTTAATTAATTTTTTATGTATATAGTCCCCCATTAATAGACACAACCTCCCCCGTAATATACCCCGCCTCATCGCTCGCCAAAAACCCAACAAGAGAGGCAACCTCCTCGGGCCTTCCAAAACGCCCGGCAGGAATCATCTTTTTTAGATCCGCCTCATTTAAATCTTTGGTCATATCGGTTGCAATAAAGCCCGGAGCGACCGCATTCACAGTTACCTTTCTGGGGGCAACCTCTTGAGCCAAAGCCTTAGTGGCACCAATTAAAGCAGCTTTGGCAGCAGAATAATTTGTCTGTCCGGGTAATCCTTTTATTCCCGACAAAGATGCCATGTTTATTATCCTGCCGCTTCTTTTGGTAAGCATGTTCTTAAGCAGTCTGCGAGTAATTACAAAGAACCCGTTAAGAGTGGTATCTATAACCTTATGCCACTGTTCGTTCTGCATAAAGACAAGCAGATTGTCCTCTCTTACTCCGGCATTGTTTACCAAAACGCCTATATAGTCGTTAGGATGCTCATCCTCCCATTTTCCAAGAGCTACCTCTACAGCACTCTCATCTGCAACATCAAACGGCAGCAATTCAGCCGTTCCACCCTGCTCCGCTATAAGACTTTTAGTCTCCTCTGCTGCAGCTGTGTTGGAATTATAGTTAATAACAACAGGCAAACCCATAGATGCCAACTTTAAGCAGATAGCTCTACCCAAACCTCTTGACCCGCCTGTAACCAACGCATATTTCATTTTTTAAAATTTTTTCAGATTTATTTCACTTAGGAACTTTATTCTATCTTTCGCAAATATGCCTGCATACTCTCTATATCATCATAGAACGGAGTATCTTCAACTATAACAGGCATCATCTCTCTTATATCTTTGTAGACCTTTGCTGTTGAAGGTGAAAGTCTCTCTTCAATCTTTAAACAATCAACAGCCTGCGCCAATGCAATATAGAGAATGGACATTACTTGATAAGCATTGTCTATCACTCTTTTACAGAGAAGCGCACTGTTGGTTCCCATACTCACAATATCCTGATTATCATTATTGTTTGGAATACTGTGAACATAGTTTGGCATTGCCAGCGTTTGACACTCGGCCGTTGTTGATGTTGCAGTAAACTGGCATGCCTGCATACCGTAGTTAAGCCCCAATACGCCAAGGTTAAGGAATGGTGGCAGAATGCCGTTTATCCTGTCGTGAAACAGATAATTCAATTGCCTCTCCGCTGTCATTGCCACACGCACCATCGCTATCTTTACCTTATCCTGCTCCAAAGAGATATAATCTCCATGGAAATTACCTCCGTGATAAACATTTTTACTGTCAGGGTCTACTATAGGGTTGTCACAGGCCGAGTTAACCTCATCTATGAGAATCTCCCTGCAATTTGCAAGAGTATCATACACAGGCCCAAGTATCTGCGGAGCACACCTCAACGAATAATAAGCCTGTACCTTGTGCTTAAAGGTCTTGGCATCCTTATGGCCGCTGTCATAAAGTTCATGCTCCCTCTTCTGCATGCAGTTGCTACCTTTAGAGAGTTCTCTCATCTTTTTAGCAATAACCTGTTGCCCTTTATGCCTGCGTACCTCATTAAGTTCAACAGCCATAAGGTCGTCAAAAGATGAAGCAATCTCATTCATCCACACTGCCGCCAAAACCGCCCAATCCAAAAGTTTCTCCGCATAGAACTGGTTTACTATTGCAATTCCGGTCATAACGGAGGTTCCGTTAGTTGCAGATAGTCCCTCTCTTATGTGTATTCCAACAGGTTTAAGGTCATTCTCCCTTAACACCTTTGCTGTAGGGCACCATTCCCCCTTGTAATGAACCTTTCCCTCTCCTATAAGTGTTAATGCAATATGTGCAAGTTGTACAAGGTCTCCGCTTGCGCCCACGCTGCCGTGCTGAGGAATAAAAGGATAGATACCCCTGTTAATAAAGTTCACCAACAGATCAACCACCTCTGTATGAATGCCTGAGCGTGCCTGCAGAAATGTTCCCAAACGAGCTATCATTGCAGACTTTACATATATATCATCCAACGGTTCACCGGCACCTGTTGAGTGGCTCCTTATAATGTTATATTGCAAATCTTGCAGATATTTGTCATCAACCCGCCACTGGGCCATTGGGCCGAAACCGGTATTTATGCCGTAGATTATTTTGTCTGCAGAGAAAGATTCAAGGAATTTATAACATCTCCCCACCTCATTAATAGGCAATTTTTCCTTATCTAACAATTCATTACAAAAAAGCAACTTATGCAGATCATTCCACCTAAAGGCAAATACAGCGTTCATAGTTTTGTATGTTGTGGTATAGTCAAAAAAATAGCGTGCAAATATAATCATTTACACGCTAATAACCTACACGTATTCCACACCATCTATAAACTAATACCCAATCCTGCTACCCATATCGCGTTTTTGGGTATCTGTCTTCTTTATCCTACCAGCCTTGCCCCAGCTGAGATTATAGGATACGTTTATGTTGTATGACCTCGATGCGGTATAGCTGGTCACTTTCTGCGTGTAGTCCCCCATATCTATTGTCATATTCGCTCCCCCTTTACGTGAATCAAATACGTCATCCACCGAGAATCTGATATTCCATCTCTTTATTCTTTTTGAGAGCTCCAAATCAAGCACGAAAGGCTCTTTTTTATATGCATTGTGGCCTATTCTCTTTTTACTGTCTGCAAATGCCATTGCTGTAAATGAGAATGATTTAGGCAATGATACGTTTGCTACCAATGTACATGAAAACGAGTTGTTTCTCTGAATATTGTTGGTTGTCTCACTTTCTGAATACTTGTATATGGTACTGAGATCTAAATTCAGTCTGTTAAACAGATATTTGTTTACATTAAAAGTAACGGATACTCCTTGGCTGTTGGCATCATTTGTATAGGTCTGATATATTGTACCTTTATCGTCTGAATACATATAGGTAGTGATTGCATCATTGGCTCTGCTGTATCCGGCAGATAAGGAGAAATCGTTAAACAATGTAAACGAGAGACTGAATCTATGATTGTAATAGGATTCCAAATCCGGGTTTCCAACTCTTACTATAATATCCTGCTCGGAAAGTACTGCATTGGGATTTAGCGAGGATATACTTGGCCTTCCCACACTCATAGAGTAACCGGCACTTAATATATGCCCTTTGTTTCTATTCATATAATAGTTTACAGAGGCACTTGGCAATATATCTATATAGTTGTTATGGCCTATATTGGCCCAATCTCCCTCTACCCCTGTTCTAAGCCCGAATTTTTTAAAATTCACCGAATATGAGACGAATGGTTTTAATAACCCCTCGTTGTATGAAAAAGTAGATTCATTATTGATTGCCTCATTCATTATATATGAATACCTCATACCGGCATTTATATTGTGCTTTTTCTTTATTCTCTTTGAATAGTTGGCATAACCGGCAAAAGTACTTGTATTATTCTCTGTATGGGTCAACTTGCCATCCTCCTTTGAATCATTCTCTGTTAATACACCGCTGACTATATCATCCTTTTTATAAGAGCCAACATAATCTCCCGTTACTGTAAACTCAGATGCATCTTTAAATGTATGAACATACATTAATGAGACGGTAGGGGTACGGGTTACCGTATTATAGTCCCTATAGCTCCCATCAGACGCAACATTTGCGTCTTCTCCGGTACTCTCAACAATAGTCTTTCTTTTCTGCTCTCTCTCCCTCTCTCTAAATGATACCTCGGCAGAAAAATAATCGTTCTTTGAGATATCATACCCTATTCCAAAAGTACCGTTAACAGAAAGAGGAAGTTTTATCTTCTCTGTTGTTATATCATCTATACGTTTGTCTGCGCTCTTCCAATCATAACTTGTAATCTCTTTTGTGTCTCTATTATGATTCATATAACCGCCTGAGGTATAAAAAGAGAATTTACCTTTTCTGTAATTAAGATTGAAATCGGGACTAACGGCAAACATATTTTCATTGTATGATGCTCTTGCAGAAGCAGATAAAAATCCGCCCTCCTGTTTTTTTGTGGTTATCTTAATTGCTGTACCGCCATGTCTTGCAGATATATCCGGGTCTGATATTACCTCTATCTTCTCTATATTGCCTCCTTTGTATGAACGCAAATAATTTAAAAGCGCCTCCTCTGTCATCTGAACCCTGCGTCTGTCTACATAAATATTGTTTATGGCACTGCCATACAGGGTTATCTTGTTAGCTACCATAATTCCCGGAGCTGTCCTTAGAACATCTGTAAGATCTTTATTTTTAAGAGCCTCTATATTCCCTATCTTATATTCATAGCCGCCCATATTGTAATCTACCCTGTTGGCTGTTATCTTTATCTCATTTAATGTGTTTACATCCTCCTTTAAGACAATATCTCCAAGATTGATATTCTTGTCTGCGGTTATAATGAGAGTATATTTTTCATATCCTAATAATGAAACTTCGAAAGTATATACCCCCTCCTTAGCGTTTATTGTAAAGGTTCCATCTACGCCGGTTGTCGTACCGGAGAGTTTTTTAGTAACATTGTCAGATAATACTACAGAGGCAAACTCAACCGCCTTGCCCTCTTTATCTATAACCTTTCCTGTTATTCTGTAAAGATTCTGCGCAGAGATGCTTCCAACACAACAAAACAACAGTAATAATGTAAAATATACTCTCATAAGACTAATTAATTTTCACTTTCGTTCACTTTCCTTGATTCCTGCTCAGGATTTGCTTCAAACCATTTGTATCCACAATCTCTACATTTAACTTGAGCACCAGTTCCGCCATTTGGATGATAGTGGTTAGTTTCCATGCTTCCTCATTGTGGACAGATTAAAATACATTTGGTGGCATAAGCGGCAAAAGCACCTCCTAATAGAGTGACTACTAAGATAATAATAAGTGAAATTGTTTTTAGACTCTTTTTCATAATCAAAAATTTTTAATAGTTAAACATTAATTTATAAGCTCAACAATAGAGCATCTTTGCAAAGATTTTACAAGAAGAGAAGTTTTTCAAGTAATATTTCATAATGTTAAGTCTTAATCGTTTGCAATGTAATAAAAATAATTCAATCACACAAATGGTTAATTGGCTTTAGCATTGGCGTTGGCGTTAGCTTTTCCTAATTTAGTTAAAAGTTCGCAGCAAATTTTAAGTTTAAAAGAAATTAGTCTTTCATCATCATACTATAAACTATAAACTATAAACCATAAACTATTAACTATCAACTATTATTTAGCTTTAGCCAATTTAATTCCGAAAGACAACACCGTGTAAGTTTATAGTATATAGTTTAGAGTAAATTGATTTAGTATATAGTCTAAAAAAATAACAGCTTCCACACTCTATACTTTCTTTACCCTCTATACCCTCTATACCCTCTTAACTTTCTACACACTTAAAAATCGCCAATGCTAACGCCAAAGCCATCTAAAACAGCTCTTTTATCAGCTGCATCATACGTCTTTTTGAATAAAGCTCTCTTAAGACGGAGCGGTTATGTTCCGCATCCTCAGCCGGAAGCAGCGTATCCAATTCCACCTGAGACAATGCACTCATAGGGTAGACCTTAAGATTGTGCGTAGCAGCCCATTCGTAAACAGGATTGCTCTCAAACAGAAACACCTTTGCCCCCATATAAAGAGCAATCATTATGTTTCCAATAGCCTCCTGCCTAAGATTGCCAAACAGCGCAACAGCAGTTGAGGACTGCAACCTATTGTACTCATCCAATGGCATGAATTTCATTAAAGGCACAAAACCCTCAACCTCCTTTTTACCGTATGCAACTACCTCATTCACATATCTCGCACGCCCGGAATAGCTTAAAGGCACCACAACCTTTTTACCTCTAAGATCAAACTGACTCAACAGCGCAAGCAGATACTTGTGATTATTGGTCCTCGAGGCGGAATTGCCAACCATAACCGTCTCCTTGCAGGAGCCATTAGGAAGCGGACGGTAATAAAGCTCTCCTAAAATTGTATCTATGGGATAATAGAAGAAATCCTTCCACGGCTTTGCGGCAAGTTGCGGATAATATTTCACAAGTTGCGAATAGTCTGATTCTGTGGTATCTGTAACTATGTAATCTACGCTCTTTTCTATGAATTTCACTGTTGATTTGGCCTCTTTGGCAGCACCAATCCTATTAAAGGCGCCAAAACTTTTGTCAAATAATCCGGAGTAGACGTTGTCCAATGTGAACATCTCAAACCCGGCCGGAGCAAGCAGTTTGTTATAGAGGTCCAATCCCCATATTATCCAGTAGATCTTCACATTGCAAGTTGCCGGCAGAGCCTTTTGTATCTGCCTAACAATGTTTATCTTGCGAGGGTTAAGGAGATGTATTACTATGTTTACTCTGCTTCCCGACAAACCATTTCCGGGCAAACTGTTTTCAGACAATCCGGTTGATTCTCCGCAGCGTTCCATCACGGCAGAGATATTACCTTTAATATCTTTAAGAAACTCCTTGCGTCCCAACAGAAGATGTTCTGTTTTTGGCGTAGGTTGTATGATACTCAGATCTTTCTTACATGAACGATTGGTTATTACCCAAAGATTGCTAAAGGGAAAAACCTCCTCAAAAATCTCAATGGTACGGCCTATAATCTTTTCGTCATTTGCAAGGTGAAGTATCATATCTCTTTATTGTAAAAATCTATTATGCTTTTTGTTACGTAATCAACCTCTTGTTCTGTAAGTGCGCCAAACAGAGGAAGCCTTACCAAGCAATCTGTATAATAATCCGCCATAGGAAGGTTAGCTCCGCCCATTCCGTTATCAACCGCAAACTTGCTCTTGTGAAGACTCAAATAATGGAAAACCGCATTTATTCCGTTGTCTTTAAGATGCTTTATGAGTGCTGTGCGCTCTGCCGGAGTCTGCGTTGTAACATAAAACATGTGGGCATTGTTTGTAGCATAATATGGCAGGAACGGCATTTTCAATGGAGTTTTTCCGTACAGATTATTGTAATACCTGTTCCATAGCTCCTTACGCCATTGTTGAATCTGCCGCATCTGCTCTATCTGCGCCCAAAGGAATGCAGCCGTGTACTCATTTGGAAGAAATGACGAACCGGTATCAACCCATCCGTATTTGTTTATTTCGCCTCTAAAGAACTCTGCCCTGTTAGTCCCCTTTTCCCATAGAATCTCTGCCCTACGAACAAGCGACGGATTGTTTATAGACAACAATCCACCCTCCCCGCACTGGATATTCTTGGTCTCGTGAAACGAAAAAGCTGCAAGATCTCCTATGCTGCCCAAAGGACACCCCTCTTTGCCGGCATCCTCTTTGGAAACGTCTTTTTTAGAAATATCGTCTTTTGATAGATAATAGCTGTCTACAGCCTGTGCTGCATCCTCTATAAGAAGCAGATTATGTTCGTGTGCCAACTTTTTAAAAGCATCCATATCACATGCAACGCCGGCATAATGGACAACCACTACTGCCTTTGTCTTTGGCGTTATAAGCTGCTCTATTCCGGCCGGGTCTACACATGGGTGAGAAGCAAGGCTATCTGCAAACACAACCTTTGCCCCCTGCCTTGTAAAAGCCAATGCAGTAGACACAAATGTATATGAAGGTACTATAACCTCATCACCAGGTTTTATATCAGCCAACATAGCGCACATCTCAAGAGCATCTGTACACGAAGTTGTAAGCAGACATTTTCTACTGCCCAACCATTCTCTGAAAAAATTCTGACATTTTTGAGTATAAACTCCATTCCCGCAAATCTTTCCGCCACTCAAAACATCGTTAATATAGTTAATTTCGTTTCCGGTTAAGAATGGACGATTGAATGCAATCTTTAACATAAAAACTCTATCTTGAAAAATTCTTATACAAATGTATACCTTATTTGTTTAAATATTCACTTTTATAAATGCTGTCTATACACTATAAACTCTCAACTACAAACTTTTTACAAACTCGGTACAGATTTCTCAATCCCGTACGGTGTCTTTATAACTTTTCGCTTTATGGTATCCTTTCTAATGCCTATATTCTTTGCCAATGTCTCGGGGGTTTTATAAGGACGCTTATGGTCTAAATGCAATGCAATGGCACTATACCTTATCTGTTTGCTCTTAAGGCCGCTGTTCCACATACGCTCCCCAAACTCCCTGTCCTGCCCGCCGTAATGCATCTCCTCGTTAAATCCGTTTACAGCCAACACATTCTCTCGCCAACCAGAAGCATTACACCCGTTCCAAGTAGCTTTTGTTGGTGTAATATGGTTCATAAGCCATTTGAATGTATTGCATTTTATAAGTTTTGTACACTTAAAACTACATTTAAGGCCATGTTCCTTTAACCAACCCAATCTAAACGCATCTCCGCTCTCTATATCAGCCTTAGTTAGCGTAAGACTCAATTCCATAGGTAACTTAAAGTAGCCTCCAGACAAAAAATACCCCTTCTCTGCATATCTGCAATGAACAGTAATAAAGTTTGGCATAGGAATACAATCCTGATCTGTAAATATAAGATAGTCTGCCGTAGAGACGGCAATAGCTTTGTTAAGTATTCTCGATTTCTGAAACCCCGCATCGGGTTGCCATACATGTTTTATTGGAAGGTACTCCTTGTATTTTTCTATAAGCTCCCGCGTATCATCTTTGGAGCCATCATCCGCTACGACTATCTCATCTGCAGGCAACTGCTGCTTCATATAGCCCCAAAACACCTTTTCCAACCATTTGGGGTTATTGTATGTAGATATGATTACACCAACAGTGTACCTTTGGTTACCTATTGTAAACGCCATCCTTATCGTTAATCCTTTTTAAAGAAATTGTGGTTCTCTGTAATATCATGAATCTCCTTACCTATTTTTCTGCTGGAACATTTTGAGAATTTCAAACTTGGAACGCCCTTTAATCCATCTATATACAGAACAGCATAGCCACCCTCCGTTGAATCAACGTTTTCAATATCTGTGTCTATATATGAGATTATCTCCGTCTCGTCATCAATGTTTTCATACAGGGCAAATCCCTTCTCATTTGAAAAACCTATAAAAAGCAAAGCTTCTATAATACTGGCGCCTGATCCCTTATTTATATGCTCATACTCAATAATTCTTGTAAATCTGAACTCAACTTTCTTTGAACCGTATGAAATTAGTCCGTAACCTTTTCTGCTTATACTTACAGAACATGGTGCATATATATCATCACCATAAGATCCCTCCTTATCATCCCAAATCTCATAGCATGAGAACCTAAGGGTATAGTCGTAGCTCTGTTGAGAACTGTTGTTACCTAAATTTGAGTTATTGCCCGGACTGCTGCCGGCACTTGCATAGTAGCCGTTACCTTTAGATTCATAAATATCAGAAACTGTATAGATAGCCTCCCAATCATTGTTTTTGTATAGGAAGATACTTCCCGACACATCTTTTGACTTTGGTATAGCCACCTTGTCTGCACTGCTCTCTATATAGAAAAAGTCATCATCTGATTTGTAAAGCGAATAGGTGCTCCATGCAGACTGTTTATCCCCCGGCCTGTACTCTTTCCATTTAGTGCCATTCCTTACAAAGTAGCCTCCGTTATAGCAGTAAAGATCTCGCCCTTCATCTGTAAAAAAACTGTAAAAATTACGCGTTGTGTAGATAGGTTTCCACTCTCCATTCTCTTTAGCAACAAAAAAGCTGTTAGAAGGATCCTTTGGGACGCTTACATAATTAATATTATTCTCAATATTATAAAAATTTTCCTCCTCTCCGTACTGCGTGTAGGAGGCCCACACTCCAACCTTATCCCCCGGCCTATATTCATACCAATTATTACCGTCCTTTATAAAATAGCCACCTGTATATGTAAACAATCCTGTATTTTGGGCCACAATGCTATTCGCAAATGCCAACAGCGTAAAGAGGAGGAGAAAAATTTTGTATTTCATGATATTGGAAAAATTGTATGGTAATCCTGTTATATCTTTATAATCTGACTACCAGCTGAAGGATACCTTAAAAGCTATGGCATCCATATTAACTGAAATGCCCTCTTTTGAAACAGACTGATGGTGATAACCTATTGTACAATCCAATCCAAATCTGTTTGCAATCGGAAACTCAACACCCACATGAGGATAGCAGTAGAACCCTGAAGCATCATCTGTATCATTATCTAAGCAGAACCCTTTTCCAAGATCCAAAGATCCTATAAGGTTAAGGTTGTCTGTAAGAGGATAATAGCCTTTTGCAGATAGATATACAGGCATAAAAGTAAGGCTTTCCCCATCGCTGCTGTAAAAATTGAAACCGGTACCGGCTCCGGCAAACAGATATTGGTTTATCCTAACACCGTGAGTTGTTGTGATGTTAAATCTATTTACATTGAACTTACCTGTTCCAAATGCATATCCCAAAGATGCGTCTCCCTGATAATGGATCCCCTGCGCATTTGCATTTGTAGAAAAAAGCGGCAGCATCATAAAAGCTGCAGCAAGTGCAATTAAAAGCTTCTTCATACTATTAAAATTTTGTTTAATGGCATTATTGATTAAAACTATATTCTTTAAACAGACAAAGATAGTAAAGAAGACCGCATTTGCAAGAAATTATTTATATAAGCCTCCTCATCCTCAGCTAATCCTCAGCCTCCGCAAGGAGCGCAATGTCATTATTTGTCGGGAAGCATAAATCAATTTTTATTTTTCGCTTATAACAGATACACACAATTTTCTGTGCATAAATCGTAAAATTATGCACAATTTTCTGTGCAATATACTATATTTGCAAAAAAAGCAATGGAAAGTCTTTATAACACATTTAGAATTAAGCTTTCGCTTGTCCCAATGAGATATTTCCGCAGTTTTCATGAGCAAATAAACTGGGGAAGCCGTCTTATTTGTATCATGGGGCAAAAGGGTGTTGGCAAGTCCACACTAATCCTACAGCATATCAAGCAGAATAATAATTTAAGCGAAACTCTCTATGTTACTGCAGACAACATGTATTTTGCAGGACACAGTCTATACGAATTAGCCGGTAACTTCTTTTCCCAAGGTGGTAAGCATCTGTATATTGACGAAATACATAAGTACAAGGGATGGTCCACGGAAATCAAGAATATTTATGACGACTACCCTACCCTTCAGATTGTCTACTCCGGTAGCAGCGTTCTTGCGCTCAAGAAAGGCAACAAAGCAGATCTCAGCCGTCGCAGTATTCCTTATGTAATGCCGGGACTTTCCTTTAGAGAATACCTGAATATTCGCAACGGATGGAATCTGAATGTATCAACACTTAAAGGGGTTCTCAATGGAGATGTTGACTTTCCATATGGAGAACACCGCCCTCTTAAGTATTACAAGGAATATTGCCGATATGGATTCTATCCCTTTTTTCAAGAGGGTGATGCCGAAATCCGTCTGCAGAATGCCATTCTTGCCACTATTGAAGATGATATTCCGGGCTATGCAGATATGACAGTTACATCTGCGGTAAAACTTAAAAAGTTAATGTATATTCTTGCCAAAAGCGTTCCGTTCAAGCCGAGCAATGACACACTTGGCAGAGATCTTGGCATCAGCCGCAACTCTGTTCCGGACTACATTGGTTATTTAGAGACGACAGGTATGTTCAACGCCCTCCGCGAGCCGGGACACAGCGACAACCTGTTGGCAAAAGCTGAGAAACTATATTTAGGCAACAGTAATATCGCCTATTCTTTGTCGGAAGATGGGGTCATTGATGAGGGGAACATGCGTGAAACCAATTTCCTTGCATGGACCAAGCAGGTGTGCAATCCAACATCTTCAAAGATTTCGGATTTTGAAATTGACGGCATCACGTTCGAAGTTGGCAGCAAAGGCAAAAAAAGTGAACAGATTAAGGATGCCGGGATTGGTTATTTGGTCAAAGATAATTTAGAATATGCCTCCGGCCATTCAATCCCAATATGGATGTTCGGGTTTCTTTACTAACTTTTAATAGTTGATTCTTCCCGACAAAACCAACACTATATTTCTTTGTCGGGAAGAAGAATACAGTATAAAAAAACAATCAAATAATACTACAAATATTATATACACATTTTGTGTAACTACATTATTTGTACTATTTTTGTAGTAAAATAACTATGCAATTATGGAAACACCTTTTATATTTGGCAAAATTGCAACAGATAAAAATTTTACAGACAGAGAGACGGAAACTTCCTGCTTGATACAGAATTTTACCTCATTAATAAACACTATTATTATCTCCCCACGCCGCTGGGGAAAAAGCTCTCTTGTAAACAAAGCTGCCAAGTTAGCTATGGAACAGGAAAGCAAGTTGAGAGTCTGCAATATAGACCTCTTTAATGTTCGAAATGAGGAGCATTTCTATTCATTACTTGCACAAAAGGTTATTGCTGCAACATCATCCAAATGGGAAGAGGCTGTGGAGAGTGCAAAGAGTTTTTTCTCTCACCTTGTTCCAAAGATCTCAATAGGAACAGACCCTGGGAATGAGGTATCAATTGATTTTGACCGGGATACGGTTAAACATATTCCGGATGAGGTTCTTGACCTTGCCGAAAGGATTGCAAAGAAAAAGAATCTTAAAATTGTTATATGTATAGATGAATTCCAGAATATATCTGAGTTTACAGACCCGGACTATTTCCAGAAAAAACTGCGCTCTCACTGGCAACAGCATCAAAATGTTGCCTACTGTCTGTATGGTAGCAAACGGCACATGATGATGGAGGTCTTTACTAATTCATCTAAGCCATTTTACAAATTTGGCAATCTGATGTTCCTTGATAAAATAGGCACACAGTACCTTATGGAATTCATTAGCCGTAGATTTGCAGATACGGGTAAGGAGATAGCTGACGAGGCAAGCAGATTGATTGTAGAACTTGTTGACAATCATCCGTATTATGCACAACAGTTGGCACAACAGTCGTGGTTAAGGAGCAAAGATGTTTGTACTGTTGATATTGTGCATGAGGCTCACACTGCATTAGTGGAGCAACTGAGCCTGTTGTTTGTTACAATTACCGAGACACTGACTACCCAACAACTTAACTACCTTAAAGCTCTTATTGCCGAAGAGAAGGCGATAAGTTCTACGGAGGTCATGCATCGTTATCATATCTCCTCTACAACTTCAATTGCACGCTCAAAGGCAGCCCTAATAAAAAACGACATATTAGACAACAAAGCCGGCAAAATATCATTTCAGGACCCCATCTATGCCTATTGGCTGAAAACAGAGTATTTTGCAAAATAGTTGATTCTTCCCGACAAAACCAACACTATATTTCTTTGTCGGGAAGCAGAATACAGGATAAAACTGTCAAAATCCGCAAACTTTTCACCTATCAGTGTCTACTTTTTCAAGCTGGTACACTCCAACCATCCTTTGGTAAAAATATCGCCATCCACAAACGAATATGAATCTGCCTTATGCCCGATCTCACTTATTCCGTAGATTATTATTCCACCATCGGAATTGGCAAATGCCGACACATCTTTGGCTATCTCGTTTTTCTTTTTGTCATCTTTCGCAAGAGCACCTGCGGCCTTGAAATCAAGGTGTATAGATTCTTCAACCCCATTATCAATTAAATATTGAATGTCTTTAATGGTATATATCTCTTTATCAAATAAGTTCATGTCTCTTAGGAAATGTAATATAATTGA
>UQWT01000014.1 GCA_900544815.1 uncultured Bacteroidales bacterium
AAAACGGATGACCAAATGTGATCATCCGTCTTTTTATTTGATTCCTTTTAAGGAGATTATTCGTTAGATGGCTTTCTGTCTCTGCGATCTCTACGATCTCTGCGATCTCTTCCACCTCTACGATCATTTCTGCCTTGATTTCTGTTCTGGTTACCTGCAGCAGAATTGGCAGCAATGCCTGCATTTGGAGAAAGATCTCTCTTACCATAAACCTCGCCGTTGCAAACCCATACCTTTATACCAAGTACACCAACCTTAGTGTGTGCCTCAGCCAAAGCATAGTCTATATCTGCACGGAAAGTATGAAGAGGAGTACGACCCTCCTTGTAAAGCTCTGCACGAGCCATCTCAGCACCACCAAGACGTCCGCTGATAAGGATCTTAATACCCTCAGCACCCATTCTCATTGTAGTTCCGATAGCTAATTTTATAGCCTTTCTGTAAGAAACTCTGCCCTCTACCTGTCTTGCAATGTTATTTGCAATGATATTGGCATCAATCTCAGGTCTCTTAACCTCATAGATATTGATCTGGACCTCTTTGTTAGAGATCTTCTTCAACTCCTCTTTAAGTTTGTCAACCTCCTGACCTGCCTTACCGATGATAACGCCCGGACGTGCAGTATGAATAGTTACGGTAATCAGCTTAAGCGTTCTCTCAATTACAATCTTTGAAAGACTTGCTTTAGCCAAACGTGCGTTAAGATACTCACGAATTTTTGTATCCTCTACAATCTTACCGGCATAGTCTGTTCCGCCATACCAGTTGGAGTCCCAGCCACGGATTATACCAAGTCTGTTGCTTATTGGATTAGTTTTCTGTCCCATTATTTAGCCTCCTGATTAACTGTTACAGCCTCTTTTTTATCTAATACTATAGTTACGTGGTTAGAACGTTTTCTTATTCTAGCAGCCCTACCCTGAGGTGCGGTTCTGATTCTCTTAAGAGTTCTTCCTTCACCTACCATGATAGTCTTAACTATAACATTTCCATTCTCAAGGTCTTTTCTGCCATCCTCGTTCTTAGCCTCCCAGTTAGCGATTGCTGACTTAACTAATTTTTCAAGACGAACAGAAGCCTCCTTCTTTGAATATTTAAGAATATCCAAAGCGCGGTTAACCTCAACACCTCTAATGATGTCAGCAACAAGGCGCATCTTGCGAGGAGAGGTTGGGACGTCATTCAGCTTTGCAATAGCTGTCTTTTGTTTTATCTCTTTTTGCCTATCGGCCATTAATCTTTTACGAGCTCCCATTTTACTGTAATCTGTGTTTCATTAATTATTTACGATTACCCGAATGACCTTTAAAGGTTCTAGTCGGTGCAAATTCTCCGAGCTTGTGACCTACCATATTCTCTGTAACATATACCGGAATAAACTTGTTTCCGTTATGAACGGCTATAGTATGACCAACAAAGTCTGGTGATATCATACTGGCTCTAGACCAGGTTTTAATTACATCCTTCTTGCCGGATTCGTTCATGGCAAGAACTTTCTTTTCTAGACTACCCTGAATGTAGGGTCCTTTTTTAATTGAACGACTCATAATACTCTATTCAGTTTAATTCCGTTATTTATTCCTTCTCTCGATAATAAACTTCTTAGTAGTCTTCTTAGGATTTCTAGTCTTGTAACCCTTAGCAGGTATACCTTTACGTGAACGTGGATGTCCTCCTGATGCACGGCCTTCACCACCACCCATAGGGTGATCAACAGGGTTCATAACAACACCTCTCACGCGAGGTCTTCTACCTAACCAGCGTTTACGACCGGCTTTCCCATGAGACTCCAAGTTGTGATCTTGGTTAGAGACAATACCAATAGTTGCACGGCATGAAACCAACACCATTCTTGTCTCACCCGAAGGGAGTCTTAAAATAGCATGCTTGCCCTCTCTTGCTGTTAGAGTAGCGTAGCATCCGGCACTTCTTGCCATAGCTGCACCTCTTCCAGGTACAAGTTCAATATTGTGGATGTCTGTTCCAAGAGGAATTTCAGATAGAAGCAGAGTATTACCAACCTCCGGAGCAACACCTGCACCGGATGCAATTTTTTGTCCTACTTTTATTCCCTTAGGAGCTATTATATAACGTTTTTCACCATCCTCGTAAACTACAAGAGCGATTCTTGCACTACGATTTGGATCATATTCTATTGTTTTTACTGTAGCTGTATAGTTATCCTTGTTTCTAAGGAAGTCTATAACACGATACATTCTCTTGTGACCGCCGCCAATATAGCGCATAGTCATCTTACCCTGGTTGTTACGACCGCCAGTCTTCTTCATTGGCTCAAGTAACGACTTCTCGGGTACAGTGCAAGTGATTTCGTCAAATGCACTTATCACTTTATTTCTCTGTCCGGGTGTAACCGGTTTAAATTTGCGTACTGCCATCTCTTAAATGTTGCTGTAGAAATCAATCTTATCTTCACCGGCCAGGGTTACAAATGCTTTTTTGTAATGATTTGCGCGGCCTGACAATAATCCCGCTTTTGTATAGCGGCTCTTACGTTTTCCGTGGTAGTTAACCGTATTTACATCTTTTACGGTAACACCGTATAGCTGTTCAACCGCATTTTTAATGCTTATCTTGTTAGCATCGCGATCTACTAAAAAACCGTAACGATTCAACTTATCGCCTAGAATCGTCATCTTTTCAGTTACTAAAGGCTTAATTAAAATTTCCATCGTTGCAGGTTTTAACGGTCATTGTTACCCAAGAACATATCCTGTACTCCATCAACAAGAACAACACTGTACGCATTAAGAATGTCGTATGTGTTAATCTGGTTAGCAGGAATAACCTTTACGTTCTCAAGGTTACGTGACGATAAGTAAATATTGTTTGAATTCTCAGGAAGAACAAAAAGGACTCTTCTTGAATTTACCTTAAGATCGTTAAGAATCTTAATGAAGCTCTTTGTTTTAGGGTCTTCCATTGCAAATGGCTCAACAATAGTGATAACGTTCTCTTTAGCCTTGTATGAAAGAGCTGAGAAACGAGCAAGTTGTTTGAGCTTTTTGTTTAGCTTAAAGCCGTAATCTCTTGGTTTAGGGCCAAAAACACGTCCACCGCCAACAAATGTATTGGCCTTGATACTTCCATGACGCGCACCGCCTGAGCCTTTCTGCCTTACAATCTTCTTTGTACTGTAAGCAACCTCCCATCTCTCTTTTGATTTGTGGGTTCCCTGACGCTGGTTAGCAAGATACTGCTTTACGTCTAAGTAGATAGCATGATCATTTGGTTCTATTCCAAAGACTGCATCGTTAAGAGTCACTTTTTTACCCGACTCTTTTCCGTCAATTTTTAATACTGATAATTCCATAGACGCTTATTCCTCCACAATTACATAAGAACCTTTAGCACCCGGAATAGAACCCTTAACAAGGATTAAGTTATTCTCAGGAATCACTTTAATGACTTTAAGGTTCAGGATTTTAACTCTGTCGCCACCCATACGGCCGGCCAATCTCTTACCTTTGAATACCCTTGAAGGCCATGAAGATGCACCCATTGAACCCGGAGCACGAAGTCTGTCGTCCTGACCATGAGTAGCTCCGCCAACACCTCCAAAACCGTGACGTTTAACAACGCCCTGGAAGCCTTTACCTTTTGATATACCGGTAACATCTACCCAAGTATCATCTGTAAAAACATCTGATACGGAGATTGAATCACCTAATTGCAACTCTTTGCCAAAATCATAAGCAAATTCAACGAGTTTGCGTTTAGGAGTGGTATTTGCCTTTTTAAAGTGTCCCATGAGAGGGGCGCTGGTGTGTTTTTCTTTTTTCTCGTCATAGGCAAGCTGTACAGCGGCATAACCATCTTTTTCTTCTGTACGAATTTGCGTAACAACACACGGACCAGCTTCAATAACGGTACAAGGTATATTTTTACCATCTGCACCAAAAACGGATGTCATTCCGATTTTCTTTCCAATTAATCCTGACATTGGTTTTAATTAATTGTTTTGTTAAAAATAACTGCATTGCCACATGCAGCGCCAATTATACCATTGGATAACAAGTGGTTACAGCTCCTCACATACTTTGCGGGGCTGCAAAGGTACAAATAATCTTTTTGCAAACAAATTTTTTATTATATTTTTTGCTATAAATCACCCACTTACAACACCTTCGTCACCTTCTAATATTCTGTGTAAAAAAAGTCCTCTGTTCAGAGGACTTTAATGATTATTATAACAGAGCTGTTGTTTTTTTAGACGAATTATTACTCCATATAAGAGGAGTTATCCCAACAGTGAGTACACAATTTGCACTTAGGAAGGCCTATAGCCTCAACAAGATCATCCAATCTTTGAAATTTGAGAGATGTAAGCTGCAGATGCTTGCGCATAAGATCTACCATCTCCCGGTATTTTGGAGAATCCGGGTCCGTATATTGCTGCAGTATCTCCTCTGTAAGGTTCTCAGTCCCTTCCATATCCCTTATGATACGTCTGGTATAAAGATCGTACGTGCTCCTTGATGTAGAAAAATTGAGGAACTTACATGGATATACCAACGGCGGACAAGCTATCCTCATATGAATCTCCTTTACCCCTGCATCCAGCAACTTTATAACATTATCCTTAAGTTGCGTTCCGCGCACAATACTATCATCCATAAAGACAATCTTCTGCCCTTTTGTAAACGCCTCGTTGGGCAATAGTTTCATTTTAGCTACCAAATCTCTCATTTTCTGGTTCTGAGGCATAAAACTTCTTGGCCACGTTGGGGTATATTTTACAAACGGTCTTTTGTATGGTATCCCTTTTTCGTTTGAGTAGCCTACAGCATGCCCCACTCCGGAATCAGGGATACCGGCAGCAAAATCTGCATCTGTATCTGCATCCCCTCTTGCCATCGCGGCACCGCATCTGTAACGCGAAGCCTCTACATTAATACCCTCATACCATGCAGACGGATAGCCGTAATAAACCCATAGGAATGAACATACCTGCATACGCTCCTGAGGTGGAGCAACCACACGAATACCATCTGCGCTCAACTGCACAATCTCTCCCGGTCCAAGATCTCTCACCAAATCATAGCCAAGGTTTGCAAAACTCGAACTTTCGGATGCGCATACATATCCTTTATCATTTTTCCCTATAACAATTGGAGTACGGCCGAACCTGTCTCGTGCAGCATAGATTGCATGATCTGTAAGGATAAGCATTGAACATGAACCTTTTACCTTCTGTTGCACCAATTCAATTCCATCTCTGATATTACCGGCAAGGCCAATGATTGTTGCAACTAATTCGGTTGCGTTGATCTCAGAGTCAGACAGCTCGGCAAAATGATGCCCCTGCTCCATAAGTTCCTTTGCCAACTCCTCTATGTTATCCACTCTGCTCACAGTTGCCACTGAAAATCTTCCAAGTTTTGATGTTATGGTTATAGGCTGCGATTCGCAGTCGGAGATAACACCAAGCCCCATGGTTGAACCATCAAACTTTGGTAACTCTTCTTCGAATTTATTTCTAAAATAGCCATTCTCCAACGAGTGAATAGCTCTTGTAAATTTTCCATTAACATAAAATGCCATTCCGGCACGTTTTGTTCCCAAGTGAGAATGATAGTCGGTTCCGTAGAACACATCATTAACGCATTCATTACGGGAAACACACCCAAAAAAACCTGACATAAGAAAAAAATTTAGAGGTAAGACTTTGATTACGCCCGCAAAGATATACAAACCTTTATAGTATTTCGTTACATTTCTATTAAGTTTATCAGCTTTAGCTTTGGCTTTCTTTACCCTCTTTACTTTAAAAAAGGCCAACGCCAAAGCTTTCTTTACTCTCTCTACGCCATAAACTAAACAATAAGGCCTGCCCAAAGAATCTGTTTCACAACAAAGACTTCACGCAGACCTCCTATATAAAAACAAACCGTATAATTACGCCGCAAATATATAAAATATTTTCAACACCAAAAAAATTTAAAAAGAATATTTTATTCCAATTGAAAACAGCCATGCAGTACACTTGTATTTCCCTTCAAAAAATTCTCCCACATCTGCTGTTGCAGGCTCGGGATAACTTCCGTATCGCCTTAACCCGTGTATATAGCCAAGTCCAAGATCTACCGAGAATTGGTTGAATGGCATAAGCGATGCACCAGCTGTATATACCCTTTTATTAGAACCCGGTGTCTCCGGATTATAAAGATTATCCCTTACCGGAGTAGAATCATAATAACCGCCAATCCTTACTGTTGCAATATCACAAACAGCATACTCCGCACCAATTCTGTATATAATAGTATTCTTGTATTTTTTTGGAGCTATCGTTGAGTAACCGCCAAGTACCTTTTCATCAAATTGAAATTTGAGACTGTCGTATGCTTTCCAACCCACAAACTGCAACTCCCCCGTAACCGTAAGTCTCTCTCTGAATTTATAAGCCACTCCAATATTAAGATTACTTGGTAACGGCAAAGAGGTTTCAAAATTACCCTTATCCAGCGGAGGAATAGATATTGTTCCCGGTTTTATACTGTTTACAGCATCTATAAGCTGTTTAACCTCCTTATTAGCATATCTCAGCTCTGCTTCTCCTTTCTCCAACTTTAATCTTATTTTGGATCTGTACGATACACCTATGCTTAAATTAGGGGTAACATTCAACAAAGCTCCAATATTATAGCCCCATGCGAGCTTTGTTGAACCTTTTAAGGTTACACCAAGAGGCGTTTTCTCCTTTACAGATTCCAATACCTGCGGTATACCAAGCTGCGGCATATATTGCGAATATGCAGAGAGTTTGTCAAGGCCGCCAACCGGGATAAGCGCTCTCTTAAGGTTGACACCTCCAAAGTCCATCATTACACCGGCTCCAATGCTCAAAAAATCTGCTATCTTATACGAAACAGTAGGCTGTATATTAAATGCTCGCATATCTATACTCTCTACAAGCGTAGCTCCCCTCCAATGATCCGGCCACTTGATAGAGTTTCCGGCAGGAGTATTTACAGCCAAGCCAAATGCCAATTTCTCAAATGGCTTGTAACCCATATAAACAAAAAACGGCGTACTTACAGGATTATCGCTCTTCGCTTTATAGCTTCCATCCATACTTTTATAATCTGCTTGAGATATAATAGCCGTTACACCTGCAGAGAAATCAAACTTTTTTCCCATATACGCCAATGCTCCGGGATTATAATGCACGCTTTCCGATCCAAGCTTCAAAGCCACTCCGGCATAACCCATACCAAGTTGCCTTGTACTCAACGAATTAACCTGATATCCCTCTGCCCTTGCATTATCTATATCCAAAACAGAACTGCAAACCAATAGCCCCGCTGTAAGAATAGACAAGGCATAAGGTCTAAAGAATTTTAAATGTTTTCTTGTTATAGTCATTTTCATACTATCAAAATTTTTAATTTCAAAAATCATAATTAAAAATTTGTGAGAGTCTGATAGCCGTTCACTATCGTTCTCTCTCACAATGAAAATCTTTGATATCAAAACTTGGACGAATTAATTTCAAAGATTTTCATGTTCGGTTTCATTAAATTTTACGGGCGGCAAAGGTAGTAATTAAATTATCTATACCAAAAATAAAATTACAAACATACGGCATTGATTTACTATTATTTATATTTTCACTTTAATTGCAGCAAAGAGTAAAAAAGAAGCGTAAGGGTTTAAAATTCTTACGCTTACCTAAAAAGGTTTTTAAATTTACACTATTCTCTATTATTTAGTTTGTATAACAGATCTATATCTTTTGATGACAGTTTTATCTTTTTTTCAAAATCTTCAAAACTGTGTTTCCTGTGAATATCGGTACCAAGATATGTGTAGAATCCACTATGCAGCATCTTTAAAGCCCTCTCCTCCAACCCGGGACCATAGTAATTTGTAAGTGACAATATGTTAAGCTGCATCTCATATCCTTTATTCAGAAATTCTCTATACTCCCTTTCTGTCATATATGTATACCTCTCTGCGTGCGCTATAACCGGAATATATCCGTGCGTTGCTGCATCATAAAGCTGGTCATCAAAGTTATTTATGGGGGCAAGGTAAGATGATTCTATCAAGGCTCTGTCTCCCGGCAGAGTAAGCAGTCCGTTATCTATATGTTTTGAAAAATCACTGTCTGCCATATATTCTGCCGCCAACTCCAACTCTATCCCGCCCTTATACTCCTTTCTAAAATCGCTAAAGACCTCTCTGAGATGATCCTCGCTGTTTGGAAAGTCTCTCATCACATGCGGTGTAAGGAACACCTTTTTTATTCCAAGAGATTCAAAATATTCCAGTACCTTAAGAGAGTTCTCTGTCTTTTGGCATCCATCATCAACTCCGGGAAGTATATGCGAATGGTAATCTGTATACCCCTTAAAGAAACCGGCCTCGCTCAATGAATATTTTTTTCTAAAAAAAAACATACTCTATAACAATAAAAAAACCACGTTATCTCTTCTTAATAATTATTCATCATGAGACGTAGAACCATAGCCGTAGCCATATCCATAACCGTAGCCATATCCATAACTATAGCCCTGTTTGTCATATCTTATGGCATTAAGCACAATATATAAGTTCTTGAATGTCTTTGTCCTGTATATCTCCTCCAAATCCGGCAACTGGCGCTTGTCTGCCTTGCCTGCCCTAAGCACAAAGAGTGTAAGATCTGCCCACACCCCAACTATCTTGGCATCTGCCACCATACCGCATGGGACATTATCCAATATTACATAGTCATATCTGCCTCTCATCTCCTCTATCAGCTTACCAAAACGTTCATCCATAAGCATCTCAGACGGACTTGGCGGAATAGGACCCGCATAGATGATATCAAGGTTATCTGTACCGGGCTTTTGAACAATTATATCATCTACAGAACCTACCTGCCCGCTGAGATATGTTGTAAGACCTTTCTGTCTCTTGGTCATTCCAAGCTGTTTGCTCAAAGTACCTTTTCTTATATCCGTATCTATAATCAATACTTTTTTGCCGGTATGTGAAAGGGTGAAGGCCAAATTCACAGCAACAAAACTTTTGCCTGCTCCCGGATTGAATGATGTGAGCATTATAACCTTCTTGTTCTTGTCTGCTGTAAAGCTCATATTGGTTCTCATTATCCTGAATGCCTCGGATAAAGGATCCCTGCCATGTATCTTAACCTCATTATCCTTCTCACTTACATCTTTTTTCCCCTTCCCTACCATTCTCTTTATTCTACCTATTATATTCCATACCGGTATCCGGTGGTCTTCTGTCCAATCCGGAATCTCACACAATATTGGAGCCGTAACCTGTTTTTCCACATCTTTTTTCGTATTTACCTTGGTATCTAACAGTCTCATTACATATATGGTATAATACGGTAAAACCACACCTAACAGAAGAGCTGCAATAAGGATTATAGTAGTCTTTGGGGAGACCGGTTTTACAGGTCCTCTTGCATAGTCCAACACCCTTAGATTACTCTGTGTAATAGCTTGGTTGAGGGCAGTCTCCTCTCTTTTGTTCAATAAGAAAAGATATAGCTCCTCCTTTATCTTCTGCTGCCTCTCAATAGCCATTATATACTTCTGTTGCTGAGGAAGTTGCGATATCTTCTTAGCATTATTCCCCTCCTTGCTCCTTATTGTCTCTATCTGAATTTTTAACGTTGCAATATAGTTATCCAGTGTAGTAAGAATAGCCTGTCTCAACGAGGTCATTGTAATGGCGAGGTCAGAGATTATAGGGTTATTCTCTCCACCGGCAGATATATATCTGTCCCTTTTCAGTTTGCTTTCATTGTACAATGATATCCTGTTTTCAACGGCATTGTCGTCTATCCCTGTGTTAGCGGGGATTAGTTTCTCCTCATTTTGCGGGTCTGTAAGGTAACTCCTCATGAAATTCGCCACATTCAATTGGTTTTCCAATGAGAGCGCATCTTTTTTATATAACGCAGATTCCTGCATGAACATACCAGACTCAGACTTAAAGTCTGTAAGCTTGTTTGTACTCTTAAACGAAGCTATATCAGTGTCTACACTTCCCAATTCATCTGTTATATATTGCAGACGTTCATTTATGAATTTTGCAGTATTTACAGAGACCTTGTTCTTATCCTTTACAGACTCCTCATTATATGACCAAATAAGAGTGTTAAGCAGATCCTCTGCCCTCTTTGTGGAAACATCATTTATATTGAGCTCTATTATTGAGGATGTCCTGCCCTGCCTGTCTGAATTTAGTTTTTTACGGTAGAAATCAACAACGCTACCCAACCTGCTCTTTGTTACAGTGATTGTTTCTCCATCGTAACTGTTAAACATTGCGGTAGGTTTTATAACAACAGCGCCTACAGGTGTAACAACAGTATCGTTCAGTGTAACAGACATAGGGTTGTCTGCAAGCTCATCTCTGTTCAACCGGTAGTTGTCTATTACAACCTTATCACCCTCCTTCTTAAGTTTGAATTGTATAAAGGTGTCATCCCCTGCATCAGGAAAAGATACCTCAACAGGCGACTTACCGTAAAGGTCTATTGGAGTAAGCCCTTTTTTAGTCTTGTATGTTATATCTAAATGCAGTTTGTTTACAACATTCTGCATCAATTTGGCAGTTCTGAATATAAGCACCTCATTCTCAACATTATTCCCTGTCATGTTAAAGAGGTTCATCTCACCAAGTATTGCAGCCTCGCTTATATTGCCTCTCCCCCTCTCATCCTTTACCATAACGGTTGCCGTTCTGGTATATATCTTTGGCGTTGATTTGAGATATAAAAAGGCCAATATAATGCAAACAACCAAACTTGCAACAAACCTCCATTTATATATCCTAACAATCTCAAATACGTCTACTAAATTCGTTTCACGCTCCTGCTCCTCTGAATACAATATTCTATCTTCCTGTTCCATAATAACCAATTTACAATTTTATCTCCATATTAGGATTGCAACCGAAACCAACAGGGACACAATAGATACCCATGTGGATACCGTGGTGTTTTGATTTATGTTCCGCTGCCCCGCCTTTATCTTGTTAGGTTCAACATAGACAACATCATTCTGCTGCAGATAATAGCAAGGGGATTCAAACAGCTTGGCACTTCTCAGATCATTGATATACGCTGTTCTTTGCCCATTCTCCTCTCTTATGACAATAACCCTGTCTCTCCTCCCATACACAGTGAGGTCTCCGGCCATACTGATAGCCTCAAGCAGTGTTATTCTATCTGAGGGAATATTATATGTTTTTGGAGCATTAACCTCTCCCATTACAGACACTTTAAAATTTTGAAATTGAACGGTAACAACGGCATCCTTAACAAGCCCCTCCTTGGCCAGACGTCCCTTTATCTCTTCTGACAACTCCCTTCTGCTCATTCCTGCAACCTTAATCTTTCCCAAAACAGGAAAATATATATTTCCCTCTACATCAACAATATAACCAAGCAATCTTTGTACGCCACCAGAATTTACCCCCGTTTGGGAAAACTGATAAGAAACCATTGGCATATTAAAAGGAACTACTAACTCCGGGTTACTGCTGTTTACAGATATAGACAGCATATCATCCGGAGCAATCTTAATCTCCTTCTCCACAATTTTACTTGGAGTATCTATTTGAATATCCTGTACGTACGCCACCTCCTTAATAGATTTGCACGAGGCAAGGAAAAGGGCAGCCACAAGCACATTCAGTGTTAACAAAAATATTCTGTTTCTATTCATAATCTGCTAAGTGTAACTAAATTCGCAAAGTTAACACAATTTTTCAATAAATTCCCTGCAGCAGCTAACAATATACTCCTGCACAGATGCAGTAAGTTCTGTATGCATAGGGAGCGACAGCACCGTTTCAGACAACTCCTTGGATATGTTCAATTCAACAGGGTTTACCGCAATGGCCTTAAACGCCTCCTGCTCGTCCAAAGAGAGCGGGTAGTAGATCATAGACGGAACTCCTCTTCCCGACAAATACCCCTTAAGAGCATCTCTTACAGAGACCGCCGCGCCTGCTCCGTCTCTTGTCATACCGGGAACCTTTATGGTATATTGATGGAATACATGCGTAGATTGCGAGTTCCTCGCCGGAAGGACTACAGCAGGCTGCAGCGAAGCCAGCAGTCTGTCATAGACAGCTGCGGCTTTTTGTCGGGAAGCAGTGTACTCTTTCAAATACTTCAACTTAACCCTTAAGACAGCTGCCTGTATGGTGTCCAACCTTGAATTACAACCAATTACAGCATGATGATATTTAACCCTCTGCCCATGGTTGGCTATCATACGAATCTTTTCCGCTAACAGATCATCATCTGTAAACAACGCTCCGCCATCTCCGTAACATCCCAAATTTTTTGACGGAAAAAAGGAGGTACAGCCTATATTGCCTATTGTTCCGGCCTGCTTTACCGTACCGTTGCTGAATCTGTACTCCGCCCCTATAGCCTGAGCAGCATCCTCAATCACATAAAGTCCATGTCTGTTGGCAAAGTTCATAATCAGCTCCATATCTGCACATTGTCCAAAAAGATGAACAGGTACAATCGCTTTGGTGCGCGGTGTAAGCACCCTTTCCAACATCTGCTCTGCATTCAGCAAATGCTCCCCACACGAACCACCTACATTGAATGTATCGTAACTTACATCAACCATTACAGGCACCATTCCAAGCAACCCTATCACCTCTGCAGTAGCAACGTATGTAAACGCCGGGACAATCACCTCATCTCCCGGTTTTAGCAGAGACATGAGGGCAATCTGAAGCGCGTCTGTACCGTTGCCGCACGGTATAACATGCTTTGCACCTGTATACGCCTCCAGCTCTCGTGCAAAGAGCTGAACCTGAGAACCGTTAATGAATCTGCACGAGCTTGTCACTTCACTTATTGCAGCATCTATCTCATCTTTTATCTTTATGTACTGACCTTTAAGGTCTACCATTAGAATATTTTCCATTAGAATCTGTTTTTTATGTAACCAAACCCATCTCAAGGCAAGACAGGCAACCTGTGCAAAGATCGCAAATGTAGCAAAAATTCCAACCAAAAGTACAACTTCACGCTTTATTAGCTACTTTTACATCCTTTTATGTGAACTACTGATTATGATTTGTAAGTTATTATTATCTGCATCTATAGTTGCAGGAAGCCTTTTTATCTCAGCCCATAAGGAGGATGGCAAGGTGCTCATTGACATTCCTTTCAACATGCTTGGAAGGGAGATGCTTTTTGGGACAACTATCACAGCAACAAGCGATAACGGTAACGGCATAGTAGGCTCAAAGCCACAAGACCCACTGTTGGTTGTTTTTACAAAATAGAATGACAATATAGCATTGCGGATGCCCGACAGCTGGAGAGTTTCAACATCCGAGCAGCTGAACGATGGCAACGAAACAGATGCCATCTTCAAGCTCTTTAAAATAAATGGGTACAATGAAGACTCCACTGTAGTGACCATAGACGCCACGGAGCTGTTCATAAATGACGACAGCCGGCTCAGCCCTATAGACAAATATGGGAAGATTTCGTTGGGAAGCAAAAAGGTAACAGGCACTCTGCAGAAAAAACTCTCCTTCATTAAAGAGGTAGAAAATTTTGAAGACAATCTCAATTCCCCAATGCTCTCTCCAAAGCATCACGCCATTTGGCGTAAGCATTATTCAAAACACCCTTTATAGAGTTGTCGGGAAGAACTATAGAAACTTTCGTAAGGTTACCAAAGGCCTCTTGAGGGCTCTTGTACAAACCTGCCCCCAATGCAGCACCCCGGGCCGCACCCTGAGAACCATCTGTATTGTAGAGTTCTATTGTAACATCAGCTATTGTTGCAAGTGTTTTGGTGAAAAGCGGACTTAAAAAGAGGTTTGCATGCCCTGCCCTTACGGTTTTTGGCTTTAGACCAATCCCGCTCATTATATCTATGCCGTATTTGAATGCAAAGGCTATCCCCTCCTGTGAAGCCCTCAAAAGGTGCTTTTGGGTATGTTTGTTTAAGTCTATGTTAAGCAACTCTGTTCCGGTAAACCTGTTGCAAAGCATCCTCTCCGCACCGTTGCCAAAAGGGATAACTGTTAATCCGTCACTTCCGGCAGGCGCCTGCTCCGCCAATTCATTTATCTCTTTATAGGATAGATTTGGAGCAATATTCCTCCTCATCCATGCGTTAAGGATTCCCACTCCGTTTATGCAGAGCAGTATTCCGTTACGTTTGTTCTCTTTGGTATTGTTTACATGCAAGACGGTATTCACTCTTGAGAGTTTGTCCAATGAATCTGTATATGTAACACCGTAAACAACGCCCGAAGTTCCTCCGGTAGCAGCTATCTCACCGGGATTTAACACATTAAGCGAGAAGGCATTGTTAGGTTGATCTCCGCATTTGTATGATATTGGTGTTCCCTCCTTTACTCCAAAAAGCTCTTCTGTGTTTTTGTCTGTGTACCCATGGATTCCTATTCCCGGGTTATATTCGGGCACAAGCGATTCATCTATTCCGTAATAATCCAGCAGGAACTTTGCAGGTTTACCACCCTTTATATCCCAAAGCATCTCCTCAGATATACCACACTCTGCTGTCTCGCATTTTCCGCTGAGTCTTAGCATTATGTAGTCTCCGGGAAGCATGAATTTGTACACTTTTGAGTACACCTGCGGGAGATTCTCTTTAACCCAAGCTAATTTGGATACCGTAAAATTTCCGGGGGAATTAAGCAGATGCTTAAGGCAACGCTCCTCACCTATCTCTCTAAAGGCTCTCTCCCCTATCTCAACAGCACGGCTGTCGCACCAGATAATAGAATTCATTACAGGGTTAAGCTCTCTGTCTACGCAGACAAGGCCATGCATCTGATAAGCTATCCCTATAGCCTTTACCTCTGCAGCAACCGATTTTGACGGCAATACCTTGCCAAGGCATATCTTTACATGCTCCCACCATATTTGAGGGTCCTGTTCCGCCCATCCGCGCCGGCAGGAGATAATCTCCATCTCAGAAGAGGGAGAGCTACAAGAGGCAATGCATCTGCCTGTTTCAACATCCAACAGCGACACTTTAATAGAAGAACTCCCTATATCAATACCCAATGTTGTCATTTATCTATTATTTTCAGCATTAGCTTTAGCTAATTACTTTCTATACTTTCTTTACTTTCTCTATACTCTAAATCAGCAAACGCCAATGCCAATGCCAAAGCCAACGCTATTTACTATTAACTTTTATAATCAACTTCCACTCTTTAGTAGGCTTAGCCTCCCTGCTATAGGAAGGGATATGCAGATCCTTAGGAAAAAAAATAAATATATATGGCTTTGAAGCCTTCTGTTTTATCATTTTTGCAGTTTTTGCACTGTAAAATGCAATATCTCTGGCACTGTTGAACGGAACAGTAAGTTCAGCTCCCTCCTCATTATCTATACCCCAGACAACATTACCGGTACTTATCTGCACATCTATATATTTTTCATGCTTCTCGGATCTTATCTTATCTGCTGTTTTGGGGGTGTACTCCTGAAAGATCATATAGCAGTCATCACCATCTCCGTACAACCTCTCCTTGTTGGTAGGCTCAAACCCAACCAAATCCTTGCCAGCCTTTGCAATTGTGTTGAATACAACGTCCCACATTGCAGGATTCAATTCATAAGCCCTTTTCAGCTCTATAAAATCTGTTCCGGGCCAGAATGCAAGTTTAAAGCCTTTTGCCTTGATTATATCATCTGCCCATTTTGCAGCAGCTTTAATCTCTTTTTTGTCATTCTCTTTTGTTGCAGGATACTCCTCTCCCCGGGCATAAATACCGGAGAGAAGAATAACGCTAACGAAAAAAGTTGTGAATTTTACTATATATGTACCTATGTTCATATTCAATCAATTTCTGATATTTTTACCTTTACATCAAAATCTCTGTATTCTCCGGGCATAAGATAATCTGCAATACCCTGCTCAATAGCAGCCGCACGCCCAATCATCTTGCAGCTCGAAGGCTCTATACCAAGCACATAATCTCCACAGCCAAACTGATTCCACTGTGTAAGATAGGGGAAAGCCTCTTTAGAAAACTGCAAAGAGAGAGCAATACCCAAATCCCTGTTTTTAACGGATACGGTAACAACCTCCTGTGCAGGGCCCCCGGCAGCCGGATTTCTATCGTTAAAATTATGAAAGAACACCCTCTCTTTATAACCGACCACCGGAGGGGTGACAATATTATGATTTGTTAACCCTTTTACAGCTTCATCATCCCTTGGCTCCACAGACACAGATGGAATACAAAGTTCTGTAGCAGGTACCAGAAACGGATACCCGAAATTTATATGCATCATAAACATTATCTGCTCTTTTTGGTACCCAATATTCTCTATTCTGTTTTTAATTATAAACCAATCTTTCCCTACAGGCATCTCAACAGACCTTACGAGCAGCAGGTTATGTTTAAAGATCTCCGCCTCCCTTACAACCCCGTTTACAATAATCATATTATTGCGAGTTGAGGCACAGACCTCCTCTGCCGGTGTATTGGATATTACCCCATGAAGACCTAAGTCCTCATCCTCAACACTGCATGGAGCGCCAATATGCCTAAGTCCGCAAGTTGTTAGAAAGCCTACAAAGAAATTCTTCAAAAAACCATATCCGCCGGGTATAAAATATTCAGGTGAAGAGATTCCGCTTTTAGACAGATATGAAAGATTCACCCCTTTGTACTCTAACTTTAATATATCAAGTCCTCTGTCAGGAAGCATAACAAGCCTTATGCCTACTCCATTACACAGCTCAAGCGCGCGCATCCCCTTTGCTTTTCCATCTGTATATTCAAATGGAGTGACACCGTACATCTGCGCCGCGTGCCCAATAAATCTGTTATCTATCTCTATTTTTTTCATGCTATCGTTCTCTACTCTCTTTACTTTCTCTACTCTCTACTCTAAATCAGCCAAAGCCAATGCCAAAGCCACTTTACTCTCTTTACTCAAAACAGCCAAAGCTAACGCCATTTTACTCTAACTTAAATGAGAATTTATTGCAGGCCGACTCCTCAATTGCAATATCCTTGGTTCTTGCAGAAAAGCCAAACAGGGGAGAATATGTTACCACCTCAACAGTCTTTCCGTCCGGCATAAACTCCAAGATCCTTAGCCAACCGTCGCCGCCGTTGCCGCTCATTCCACCGCCTATTGCTTGAGTGTTGAACATCATCTGAGCTACAGTGTTACCGGCATCGTTATTGTCTGTCCTAAAGCCTGCGGCACTCTCAAACTTTTCGTCCGGAGTTGCAACATGACCGCAAATAACCAACTTAATGTTTGGTGTTATCTTTATGAGTTTCTGCCAGATATCCTCGCCTCCGTTAATTGGCTGCATTTTATAGCCTCCTCTACCAATCCTTGCAGCGTTGTCTCCTGCGCCAAGATATGCGTGCGTTAGAACTATGACCTTGTAATCCTTATAATCATCGCTTACCGCAAGATTATGTGCCCACTCCAACACCTCGTCTCTTGCGCCATACTCAAGGTTTATTACCATAAGCTTGCTCCACCCCTTTACCATGCTCTCATCACTTATTACAAAAGCCGAGTTCTCCAAAGAGCGTTCGTTCATTCTGTTGGGATAATCTCCCACAAGAATCTGAGGTAGTTTGTTGTTTCTCTCAACTGTAAAATATTTAGGATACTCTGTTCTTGGGTATTCGGAGCGGGTATAACCATAATCGTGATTGCCTGTACATATTATATATGGGAGATAGTTATCTAACCTTGCAAAAGCATGAGAGACAAATTCCCACTGCCTGCGGCTCGTAAGATTGCCGAATCTTGGGAACGGTGGTCTTATACACTCATTCTGGTCTACAAGGTCTCCTGTACAAAGTGCCGCTTTTATGTTAAGGTTCTTTATATTATCCTTAACCCAGGCGGTCATAAGTTCCAATACCGGTTGGTTATAGTCGTACTTCACATAATTCTGCACATCGGGGAGCAGAATCACAGAGAACGACTTGTCATTTTTAAGGTGCAACACCTGCGCCTTAACTTGAGCATTTGCTACATTGCCGACAAGCAGAAACAACACAAGCGGCAATGCTGCAAAAAACGAATGCAATAACTGTTTATTTCTCATAATACCCTTTTTAATTATGCTTTTGCTTTGGCCTTAGCTAATTATATTTTGAACGCCAAGGCCAACGCCAACACTTTTCTAACTCATAATTAGAAACCGTCCTTCTCTCCATGTCAATCAACTGCTTATGCTCTTAATCAGCTTGAAACGGCTAAGTCGTCCCTTTTAGTCTGCTTTGCATCCTAACGGTCCTTCAACAGACGCCGTTTCTTATAAGCTGCTTTCGGCAATCGCTCTTCCGTTGATTAACAAGTCGTTCACAACTGTTTCTAATCACTTACTCTCTCTACTCTACATTCTATACACTTTTAATTCAATCAAGGCCAACGCCAAAGCTATATAACAAAGCGGAAATACTCGTTGCACAATAGATGCGTAGGCTCAACATCCTCCTCAATAGAGGAATACCTCCCCTTATCTACCAAAAATACATTATCTGTATTGTCATCATTCACGCAAGAGACCTCCCCTATAAGGGAATCACCCTCCTCAGACCAAAACGTATGGTAAAGATATGGGAAATAGCAGATGCTCTGCCCAGGGTATATCTTTACAACCTCTCCTGCATTTACAGTGGTCTCCACCCCGTCTATCTTTACAACAATAGGCGATTTATCTAACTCAGACGATTTACCTGCAGAACCGGGTTTGTCAAAGCTCTTCCACAGCTTCATGTAGAGCACTCCTCCACCTCTGTTTATAATATCCTCTGTTTTAAGAACATGATAATGAAGCGGTGTAACTTGATTCTCCCTTACATACATTATCTTTTCGCAATATGGTTTGGATGGTTTATTAAGATTTCCATTTCTAAGTGTTATCAAGGTCAAACCGGTATTGGCAAAATCACCGTAACCGAAATCTGTTATATCCCAGCCAAGCGAATTTTCAAAGATCTCACCGCATGAGGCTTTCATCTCCTGCCATTTGGATGGTGTCCAATATGCCCAATCCGGCAGGAAAAAGCTGTTCTTCTTCATAAATGCCATAGCCTCTTCTATGTATCTGTTTACCTCTGATCTTCTCATTTTTTTATCGTTTTAAATACTTAACATTCTCTACTTTCTTTACTCAAAAAGTCAACGCCCTACTAGTTTATTGTTTATAGTTAAAAGTTTATAGTCAATTTCCGGCTTTAGCTTTAGCTTTAGCTTTAGCTTTAGCTTTAGCTTTAGCTAATTACTCTCTTTACCCTAAATCAGCCAACGCCAATGCTACAAACTTTTAACGACATCCTTAATCCTAACCTGCTGGAACACCATATCGGCACCACTTCCCTCATACAAAATTCCAATAGTTTCGTTATCTATGCTTGTAATACATGAGTAGCCGTTTCCGTTCTGCTCGTCCAAAAGCAGCCAATACTCTTTTGGCCATGTTTCGCCGTTATCCAAACTGCACTTAAGGGTAAAGTTGTCTCTATTGCTTATAGAAGAGGGATTAAAGAAAAAGAGTATGCTCCTTTTTGTTCCATCTGCATTGGTATAGACATGTTTGTAAAGAGATGCCTGGCACGCAGACTCTATAAGCGCATTACGCGATGTAGAGTGCTCTTTCCATGTTGCTGCAGTATCCTTTGTCACCATTATGGCACGACCGTTGTTCTCTGTTCTGTTTCTGTTGCTTCTCTCACGCATATTAAGCATAATAGAACCGTCATCCAATTGGACAGCCATACATTCGTTGGTATTTGTATATGCAGGTGTGCCGGAGTGCCATGTATTGCCGCCATCTTTGCTGTATATTATGGTTGATACCTGCAGTCCATCCTCCATTCTGCCCTCGGCAGGAAATACAAGTGTACCGTCATCTAATGTTATACCTCTGCCGGGGCCGGGTGCCATAAGCCACCAGCTCTCCTTTTTCACCTGCTTTGTAATATTCACTGGCTCAGACCATGTAAGGCCGTCATCTGTACTCTTTACAATCATAAACTGAGATGATTGTTTTACGCCGTAGCCCGGCTGGGAACCTCTGCTTCTCCATTGGTGATTCCATACGGTAGAGGTATCTGTAAGCCCCTCTACCCATTTTCCTGTCTGCGGATCCAGCACCCCGTGCATCCACAATCCAACAATAAATATGTTGCCTGTATTTTCATCCACAAGTATGGCTCCGTCACTCACGCCGTTGTATTTCTGAGGCAAGCCGCCCCATTCCCCCATATCTATTGCCTTTGTCATACTACTCCAGGTTGCTCCGCCATCTGTACTTCTATTTACGCAGATATCCATATCCCCCTGCAGGTCTCTGTAACGTCCTACTCTGCCGTCATATATGGCAATCAATGTTCCCTTCTTGGTAGTGGCAAGCCCGGGGATACGTGCTGCAACCCCATCCTGCATCTTCTGCCTTAATGCAACGCCAAAGCTCAACTCCTTGGATAATGTGTCGGGAAGCATAATCTTACCTTTGTCTGTCTTGACAAAGAGCGGCTTAAAGGTTATCTTGCCACACATATCTATCGAATCCCTTAACCTTAGAGAGACAACCAATTTAGCAGTATCCGAAGATGTTACAACAACCGCACTGCCCAATGCCAACTCAACCTTATAGCTTTTGCGCCCTCTGCTCAATTCAAATGTTTCCCCTGCAATAGGAACATTGGCTCTTTCTTTGTCTAACAGCTCTGCAGATACAATATCATGCAACCCGTTATTGGAGTAAAGCTCAAATGCAACAGACTCTATTGCAATATTCTCTGCATACGCGCTATCCTTGGCTATATTTACAAAGGCCACCTCGTTCACAGGGTTAAGTGCAAGAACAGGCGAGACCGGAACAGATACCTCTACGTCACAGATCTCAGCCTCCGGCTTGCAAGACAAGCAAGCCAAGGCCAAAATCAATACTAAATTATTAAATAACCGATGATTAAAACTATAAAACTTTCTACTTGTCATAGCCCTCTGTCTGCTCAATATTAGGATTGGTATTGATACAGCTCGAAGACACAGGCCACAGCAGAATATTCTTCTCATTCTCCCTGCCCTGCAAAGAGGCTATTCTTGTAAATGCCTGCCCGAACCTTACAATAGTCCACCAGCTCTTTGCCTCACCTACAAACTCTTTAAGAGTCTCATCTATAATGGCATTGTCAATTGCATCCTTAGACATTGCCCCTACGTATCTTGTCTGAGTGCCGTATGCCCTCTTCTCTATCTTAAGCAACTCCACCTGTGCTGCAGGGCTATTGCCCAAAGCGTTCTCTATCTCCGCCTTCATAAGGATTGCCTCTGCAAATCTATACATGATAATATCAGACGAAAAATACCTTGTCTCGTTAATCCACTCACCTTTGTATTTGTTTATCCATCTCCAGCGAGTAGAACCGTCTTGACATACTCCAAAGCTCACATCCTTTCTGCTGTCTGCAGGATCGCTGCTCAAAAAGGCTTCGTACTCATCTGTAATGGATACATACTGCTGATGGCTGCCAATAGGGACAGGGTTGTTTACCAACTCTTTGTTCTCTACATATTGTTCAGGAGCAAGATACATAGATGGATAACCACCCGTATACTCATCTCTCTCATAGTTTATAGAGAAGATTATCTCCTTGCTTCCCTCATTCTCAACTCCAAAAATATTTGCAAAACTATCCTCCAAACCATAACCTGCAGCGCCAAGAACATTATCAACGGCAGCCTTTGCAGATGTAAGAGCCTCGTTCCCTCCGCCGAGCCTTTTGGCCTTCCACAAATAATAGTCTGCGGCAAGCATGTTAACAGAGGCGTAAGATGCCTTCTTCTTTGAGGTCATAGAGGTTGTTGCAAGCGAAAGTGCATTCTTGATATCAGATTCAACAAGAGCGTATACATCTGCCGCACTCTCCCTAACCGGATAAAGGTCCTCCTGTTTGTCAGATTCAAATCCGTTTGTGAGGACAGGAGCATCACCCCATACCCTTGCAATAAGGAAATAACAGTATGCCCTTGCAAAATATGCATTGGCAAGAACCTCGTTTTTAGTCTTCTCGCTATTAAAGGTGATATTAGGAGTATACTTTAGGATAAGGTTGCAGGAGTTTATTGTAGTGTAGATAGAGCACCAGTCCGTACCCTCCATATCCTTTGTTATAACGTTGGCAGACATCTTGTCGTAGTCTTTGTTACTCATCATTCCGCCACCGTAAAGAGAGGTCCTGTAATCACCATAAACAGGCAGAGATGTAGCCAGCGCAACCCTCAACTGAGAATAAACGCCATTCACGGCACTCACAGCATCAGACTCAGATTTCCACATTGAAGCAGAGGTAAACTCACTCTTCTGCTCAACATTAAGGTCTCCGTGGCACGATACCGCAACCACACTCAAAAGTACTATAAATATATATTGTATTTTTCTCATAACCAATATTTTATATTTTAGAACGTAACTTTAACGCCCAAAGAGAATCTCTTTATAGGCGGATATGTATAGAATGAAGAACTGTACGCATTTGATGTACCTGTCTCAGGTGACATTCCTATTACTTTGGTAAAGTAATGCAGGTTGCTTCCCGACAAAGTAAACGCAATGTTCTCTATCTTGGCTTTCTTAAGACCAGGGCATTTAAGGAGATACTGCAATGACACATCCCTTATGCACAAGTAGTCACCCTTTGTGGTAAATACATTGGAGTTAGGTCTGTAGTTCTTGTTAAGCTCATCCGAGTCGTTACCGCCAAACCTTGCATATTTGGCATCTGCTACATTCTGTCCGCTCTCGGGGTCCCAAGCCTTCTTAATCTCTGTAGGAAGAGATGTATTGTTTCCAAAGAAGTTACACATCTGTCTCTGCAGCAAGTTGTTGCTTATTGAATGACCCAAAGCCCAATCCAAATAGATATTAAGAGTAAGGTTCTTGTATGTGAAAGTATTGCCCAAACCTCCGGTATGTTTTGGAAGGGTATTTCCAAGATAGTACATATCAGAACCGTTTATAATACCGTCTCCGTTAAGATCCATCCACTCATAATCTCCAATGGCCTTCTTGCCAATGCTGGAGTTTTTGTCACCTGTAACATAATTCTTCTTTGTCCAGTCCCAACCACGAGACTGAGAGTCGTAGCGGGCGTTGTTTGCCTGCTCCTGTGTGGTGATGATATAATCTGTCTTGTAACCGTAGAAACGTCCAAGAGGCTCACCCTCTGCAGTACCGCCAAACTCAATTGTGCTGCCGTCTGCCATCTTAACGGTGTAGCCACCTATACGATTCTTGTCACGTCCGTTGTCGGGAAGCTTAAGAACCTTATTCTCCACATAGCTCCAAACCAATTTTGTGCTCCAGCTGAAATTTTTGTGCGAAATGTTCTGTGTTGTAATATCTATATCGAATCCGGCAAATCTCACCTTTCCAAGATTGGTTAGAATGCTGCCAAAACCAGATGTGTTTGGAAGCACCTTGCTTGTTATAAGGTTGTCTGTTACCTTTCTAAAGTAGTCTGCGGTTATCTGCACACGGTTCTCCCACAAGCCCATATCAAAGCCGGCATCCAACTGGGTTGATGTCTCCCAAGTAAGGCCCTTGTTAGGCATTGTAGATGGAACAACAGATGCCTCACCGTTATATTTGGTTCCAATGGCATATTTGCCAAGCGCATCGTAGTAACCTACATAATTATTACCTGTCTGGCCGTAACTTACCCTTAGCTTAAGGTTGTTTATAGCCTTTACGTTAAAGAAATTCTCCTCGGATATTACCCAACCAGCAGATGCACCCGGGAAGAAGCCCCATTTATTGCCAGAAGCAAATTTAGATGAGCCGTCCTCTCTAAAGGTGAACATAATCATATATTTTTTCTGGTAGTCATACATAAACCTGCCAAAGTAGCCAATCATAACCTCCTCATTCATAGTGGTTGTAGCATCTGTCTTTGTAGGGCCCGCATTAAGGGTTGGGATTTTGTCAGACGCCGCATCCTTAGCTGCTGCATTAAGATATTTGTATTTATATCTTTGGTATGAATAACCGGCAACTGCAGAGAATGAATGCTTGTTGTTGAATGTCTTGTTGTAGGAGAAATAGGTCTCCAATTTCTGCCTCTCCTCATCTGTAAGGTTAGAAGATGATGGCCTTGAGCCGTTGAAAATGTTAGCTCTTGTAAAGTAATCGCCCGTAGCGTTTGAGGTAAAGAACGATGCCTGACCTACAAACTTAAGCCCATCTATAATCTTATACTCTAACGTACCATTAAGGCCAAGCTTGTTAACCTTCTGGTCTGTATCGTTGTAATATGAGTAGAATACAGGTGTTGGAGAGGACGCATTGTAACCAGGTGTAGGTGTTCCGGCCCACTCACCTGCATCATAGTAGATCTTTTGGGTGGTAGGGGTCATCATACCTCTGGTAATTACCTTATACTGACTCTCGTACGCATTCGTCTTGTTTTGGTTGAAATCCACGCCGGCCTTAATGGTAAGCCTCTCAGATGCCTGAATATCCATATTGGCTCTTGCACTAAACCTGCTGAAGTTTGTTCCAATTGCAACACCCTCATCATCTGTATAACCTATACTTGCCAAATATTTAATGTTCTCGGAACCACCTGTAATTCCAATATAGTAGTTCTGCCAAAGAGCCGTCTTGTATGTCTCGTCCACCCAGTTGTTGTCTTGGAAAATAAGATACTCTCCGGGGTTGATAGGATCCTCCATCTTCTTGTATCCAGCAGGGACTGCCTCGCCGTCTGCAAGTTTTCTTGTAGAATATTTAGACTCTGCAGTGTTGCCGGAGCTATATGCGTAGTTATTGGCTGTAAGATAGTTAGGGTGAGGTCCCTGGCTCAGTCTCTTACGCATTAGAGTAATTGCCTCCTCTGAGTTAAGGTAAGACATATTACGTTCTGTATTCTCCAAAGCGTAGCTTACCTCAAATGTAACCTGAGGTCCTATATTTCTTGCCCCCTTCTTTGTCGTTACCAAAACAACGCCGTTAGATGCCCTTGAACCGTAGATTGCAGATGATGCCGCATCCTTAAGGACCTCCATAGATTCTATATCGTTAGGGTTTATTCCCGACAAATCACGCTCTATTCCATCCACCAATATAAGAGGAGAGTTGCTTCCATCTATAGATGAACCACCCCTTATGAGGATAGTAGGCTCTGCTCCCGGAGTGTTGTTGGTTGTATATATTCTGGCACCGGCAACCTTTCCTTTAAGACCATCTCCTACGGAGTTGATAGGTTGGTTTGCCAATTCGCTGCCAGAAACCTTTGTAATGGCAGATGTTATCGTTCTCTTGGACTGAGAGCCATAACCCACAACCATAAGTTCCTCCAGACCAATAGATTCCTCACTTAAAACAACATTAATCACAGTCTTGTCTGTTACCGTAATCTCTTTGGTAACATATCCAATAAACGAAAATACCAAGGTCTCTCCGCTATTTACAGAAAGTGAATAATAGCCATCCTCTAAAGAGGAGGTACCATTAGTAGGATTGGACTTTACGAACACCGTAACACCCTCTATTGCCACACCGCTGTCATCTGTTATTTTGCCAGATACCTTTACAGTATCTGCAAACAGTGACACAGAAAACAACAGACCTACAACTGTCAGGAAAAATTTCAATCGTATCATAAAGATCATTATTAGGTTTTATAAATTCATACTATTTTTTATAGCTATTGACAATATTAAAGAACTCTGTATCTTTAAGTTCCTCTTTAATCTGTTCAAACTCCTCTGCCGTAACAGGTTTTATTGGCAACCTGCAGTCTCCACAATCCACACCGGCCAATTTCATAAGCTGTTTGCCGCCTCTAACCCCGCCGCCATGCTTTATTACAACATCCAATATCTTTACAGACTCGTACTGCAGTTTTCTTGCTGTATCTATATCGTTCTTTGCCATTGCATCAAAGATTCCCTGATATATAGACGGTACATAGTTGTATGTGCTTCCAACAGCACCTTTAACACCAAGAGCTACGCCTGTTATGAGAATCTCATCAAACCCGTGAAGAATATCAAACTGTCCGTTGTTAAGATGAATGCATTGATTCATCTCCATAAGATTGTTGTGCGTAAATTTAACACCTCTTAAAGTTGGAATCTCCTTGCTGCCCTGCTTTAAGAACTCAACAACTGAGAGCGACACACCTGAGATCGATGGCATATTGTAGTAGTAGAACGGAATCTTTCCGGCCGCTGCTGCAATAGGTTTAAAGTAGCTGACCAAATCCTCAACTCTCTCCGGCTTAAAGAAAAACGGTGCAATTGCTCCAATGGCATACGCTCCACACTCCATGGCATGGGCAGCAAGCTCTTTAGACTGCTCCAAAGATGTTCCGCCAACATGCACAATCACCTTAAATCTGCCATCTGCATGTTTGGTCCAAGCTGCCGCAACTGCTTTCCTCTCCTCCGTTGTAAGTGAAGCAGATTCTCCGGTTGTGCCGCAGATGAAGACACCCTTTACAATCTTAAGGTTGGCAGTAAAGTCTGCATACTCCTTAATTCTATCTACATTAACGCTTCCATCCTCGTTCATTGGGGTGAAAGGGGCAGAAATCAGCCCTGTAATCTTTTCTGATTCAATCATTTTCTATTCCTTATTTTTTTCTATATAACATACAACATATTAAAACCGGCATTTATCTCCGTGCCAATCAACTGCTTTTAATAATTTCATCATTTGATGCAAAAGCATCATTCAGCACTACTATAAACCATAAACTATTAACTAATATGACGTTGGCGTTGGCACTGACTATTAACTAATCTTTGTAGGGAAGAAAAGGCTGGCAACATAACCTACCACAAAGCAAGTTACAAAGCCTACCGTTGTGTAAAGTAACAGATAGACAGGGGTGTACCTTGCCACCAACGCCTGCACTATTATACTCACAACCATTCCAATAAGAGCACCCTTTGCGTTTGCACGTTTGGTAACCATTCCAAGAAAAAACAGACCACCCATACTGCCCAGGATAAGGCCTAATATTGTGTTGAACTCGTCCCATAGCGAGTTGATATCCCACGTTGCCATAAGGAAGGCGAAGAGCAGGCTCAACACACCAATTATCATTGTGGTTTTTTTTGCTCTTTTCAGCTCCCACCTCTTATCATCTGCGCCGGTTGCCATTACGCTTTTTGGAAAGAGTTTTGGGCGTATATCCACCTCAAAGGCGGTTGCGGCGGAGTTCATGCTACCACTAAGGGTAGACATTGCAGCTGCAAATATTCCCGATATAAGCAACCCTATAAGTCCCTTTGGCAACTTTGTATATATATAGTACGGAAATACCGCATCTACATTCTCCATTGCAGGGCTAAGTTCTGTGGGATATGTCTTGTAAAATACAAACAGGACCGTACCTATAAAGAAGAAGATTATTGTTGCGGGGATTGTGAGCAGGGCATTTGTAAGCACACTCTTCTGAGCTGCTTTCTTGGATGAGGTTGTAAGATACCTCTGAACCATGCTTTGGTCTGTGCCATACATTGTAAGATTGGTAAAACAGGTTGCTATGAGCACTGTCCAGACTGTAGGGTTGGTGAAATCAAACGAACAGTCTCCAAGATTCAGCTTGCTGCAGTCTATTGCAATAGTCATTGTCTCACTCCAGCCTCCAGGAATCTGCGCTACAATGTGGAATATGGCGAATATTGCCCCTCCCAAAAGGATTACCACCTGCAGTGCATCTGTCCATACAACCGCCTCTATACCGCCCATACGGGTGTACAGAATACTGAACACACCCATAAGGGCAATACAGAGAAATATATTGAATCCTGTGACTATGTTAATTGCTATTGCCGGCAAGAAGAGCACTACACCCATTCTTCCAACTTGAAATATTATAAATGCCAAACTGCATATTACCCTTATAAGCGAATTGAACCTTATCTCAAGATATTGGTAAGCTGTTGTTATATCCAATTTTCTAAAGAAAGGAATGAATATAAACATAATTACTGGCGCAACCAACACTATTCCAACATTAAAGAGCATGTAGCTCCAATCTGTTGAGAATGCCTTTGCCGGGATAGCCATAAAGGTTATGGCAGAAAGAGCAGTACCAAAAAGGCTGAGACCTGCAGCCCACCAAGGTATTCTTTCGCCACCTTTAAAGTAGTCATTTGCATTCTTCTGTCTCTTGGAGAAGAAGACACCTATACAAAGCAGCGCCGCAAAATATAATATTATCACTATAATATCTGCCCACGAAAACCCCTCCTTTGAGTGGTCTGTTATTGCAGACTCCTTTACAAGGGTGCTGGTTATTACGTTATAGATTAAATTTCCATTGGTGGTATTTAAGACTACAGCAGCGGCTCCCTGCGGCTCTGCAGACAGTATAAGCGTGGAGCTATCGCCCATCCTTTGTGCCTGCCCATCTCTTTGCAACAGCTGCTCATCTACATCTATTGCTTTTGTATAGCTTTTGCCGTGAGCCTTATCCTCTATAAAGATAGTTTTACTATACAGCAGTTCATTTTTTGGAAAACCGAACAATAACCTGTCGGCACCCAATTTCTGCTCCACCGTAATAATACCTCCCATTGCACCGCCATTATCCGTTGTCGTTGCAGTCGCGGTTTCAACACCATCTGTTTCAAATGCCAACTTTTGTCCATTAGGAGCGTTCCCCGCATTTTGTACCTGTTGATCCGGTTGCGCAGATTGCGCATAAAGGAAAGATGTACATGCTATGAGAAGCAGTAACAGTATAGCAAATCTGCCAATATGATATTTTTCTTTATTCATCATAGTAAACTTTTTATTTATATCTTACCGTTTCTACAGCAACCGCCTTTCCGATTGCAATTTTCCAAAATAATTGTTTTATAATAATGTAGAATCCGTTTCCTTATTGTTATATTATTGTTTAGTTTTTGTTTCGTTTTGTCTTATTTGTCAGACAAATTAAATCAAAAAAATTTGGCTTTAGCTTTATCGTTGGCTAATTACCTTATTTACTCAAAAGGTCAATGCCAAAGCCAACGCTTAACTCCTGCCATTCATAAAGATCCTATATACAAGAAAATGATTCTCCAACGACCTCCTGAATCCCTCCTTATCTCTAAACTTCAAATATGTCAAAAGATCTGAATGTGTTACAATAAGCCCCTTCTCTTTAAGCTTTCTGTTTATAGGCTTAAACGATACCTCAAACTTGCTTTTAATAAAGTCTATCATAGGATGGATTATCTCCTGAAAAGACCTTAGTGCATTATTTCCCGTTATCTCATACAACTTTGAGTGAAACTCAAACTCGTTAACATTCTCATATTCATTATCCGACAACACAGCACCAACATTAACAATCCTCGTAAGCTCCTCTATATGCCTGTCTGTTACATGCTCAAAAATATCATCCACCATACCAAGCTCCAAAGCAATTCTCAGGCCCAATATCTCCGTCATGGCCTTATCGCTAAGGATGTTCATCTCAATAATCTTCTTTAGCGGCTCAAAAAGAGATGGTTCTTTTATTATCATCCCCTTTCTTGTCCTTGTCTCAATAACCCCAAGCATCTTAAGCCTGCTCAACGCCTCTCTAAGCACACTGCGGGCAACACCAAGGCTCACGCTCAACTCCTGTTCGCTTGGCAGAACTGCCCCCACATCCAAATTATTCTCTTTAATGTAGGAGATAATAGATCTCTCTACAGAATCCACCAACGTCACCTGTTTTATATTGTTAATGTTCGGCTGAATCATATATAGTAACCCTTTTAATAGTTTTATTATTTGTCAGACAATTATTACTTATAGTACAAATATAGATAATATTTTAATTCCACAACTCTTTTCTAAAATAATTTTAGCATTTACAGCTGCTTATACGGCTTCTGCCCCGTTTATATCTGCATCCGCTCCCGTTCCAAACAATTAAATTGTTACATAAAACCTACTTAAGTAACCTTCAAAAAAATAACCTGCAGCATTTTATGGAATCTTAGGCAACTTATTTTGTTCATGTTACTAAACTGCAATTAGCTCTTTGCCAATTTCCCTAATTTCGGCCTTAATCATCTCAAGACGCTCTTCAGACGGAATTTTGGCCCCACTAATATATTGAGCCAAAAGGCTCTGTGCCATTCCCAGCCTTCTGGCAACAGCAGAGGCATTAATCTCCGGATGTGCCATAAAGAAAGCATACAGTTCATTCTCCTCCTTTTTCTTTTTATTAAAGAAGCCATCAAAACAGAGGTCCTCATCTATATCCTTCCAATGAATGCCAAAAGCATCAGTTGTATAGTTTTCTTTTTGAACCTGCCTGGAAAGTTAACACAAAACAACAAAAAAGGCATTGTATTCATCTTCCTTAAAGGCGGTGAGCCATCTTACAAAATAGTGGACTATAACAATGGAGGGGGGGTGGCCAAATGTATTGGTCATCCCTTTTGTTTGTACAAGGCAATATAAAACGGCACATTAAGTAATCTTAAAAAAGAGGCTCGGCAAAAATAAACTTTGCTTATATATTAAATATTGAATACCTTTACAGCCTGGTATGGCAACAACAGAAAACACCATCTCAGATTCGTTTAAAAGCATAAAGGGCTTCTCTACCGGCTTATATAAGGAGTTTGGAAGCAAGTTTATTGCTTTGGCCTATCCTGTTACATCACAACAGGAGATAAAATTCATTCTTACAGAGGTTAAAAAGGGGTATTTTGATGCTCGACATCACTGTTATGCCTACAGGCTTGGTTACAAGGGTGATATATGGCGTATGAACGACGACGGAGAGCCATCCTCTACGGCAGGCAAACCTATATACGGACAGCTGCTGAGCAACGGTCTGTCTGATATTTTAGTTGTGGTTGTACGTTATTTTGGCGGTACAAAGCTTGGTGTTCCGGGGCTTATAAAGGCATACAAAACGGCTACGGCAGATGCAATTGCAAATGCAGAGATTGTTACAAAGGTGGCTACCGAGCGTTTTAAGTTGCAGTTTGGATATGTTGATATGAATGATGTGATGAAGTTGCTTAAAGAGTTTGGGTTGCAACCGCTTAACCCTGTGTACGATTCTGTCTGCACCATGGAGGTTGATGTAAGGTTGGGAGCCATTGCAAGTTGGAGGGAGAGGGCGGAGAGCTACATCCTGCCGGCAACAAGCAACGGCAGACATGGGGAGTATTTGTCGGGAAGCGGAAAATAAAGGATATACATTTATATATATTATGGGAAAAGTAAACAGTTTAGTATCAATTCACGATTTTTCAAAGGAGGAGATGCTGCATATATTGGATGTGGCACAGGATTTTGAAAAGGACAAAAACCAGCCTATCCTGCGGGGGAAGGTGGTGGCTTCTCTGTTTTTTGAGCCATCTACAAGAACAAGGCTGAGTTTTGAGACGGCTGCCAACAGGCTTGGAGCAAGGGTTATAGGGTTTTCCGATGCCGGCAATACGAGCGTGAGCAAAGGGGAGACCTTAAAGGACACTATAAAGATGGTTTCTAACTATGCAGACCTTATTGTAATGCGCCATCCGCTTGAGGGGAGCGCAAGATACGCCTCTGAGATTACAGATATCCCAATCATAAATGCAGGAGACGGAGCCAACCAGCATCCTACGCAGACGCTGTTAGACCTACATACGATAAGACAGACGCAGGGTAGATTGAACGATATAAGCATAAATATGGTGGGAGACCTTAAATATGGGCGGACAGTCCATTCCCTGCTGCAGGCTCTAAGCCATTTCTCACCAAAGTTCACCTTTACAGCACCGGATGAGCTGAAGATGCCGCAAGAATACAAGGACTATTTGGATTCGTTGGAGATACCTTACTGTGAGACAGATGATCTGAGCAGCCACCTTAACGATGTTGATATTCTCTATATGACCCGTGTACAGCAGGAGCGTTTTACAGATCCAATGGAGTATGAGAAGGTTAAGAATGTCTATACCCTTAATGCAAAGATGCTTTGCGGGGTAAGAGAGAACATGAAGATCTTGCATCCGCTTCCAAGGGTAAACGAGATAAGCCAGGATGTGGATGATACTCCTTATGCCTACTATTTTAAGCAGGCCGGCAACGGAATGTATGTGAGGATGGCAATAATAGCTTATCTGCTTGGATACAGGTAATGGCGTTGGCGTTAGCATTAGCGTTGGTATTGGCATTGGCGATTTTTAGGTAAAGAGAGGAAAGAGGGTAGAGAGAGGGAAGACCAAAGCTAAAGCTTATTACATGGCGAGGAAAAGCTGCGCGTAAGCGAACTATAAACTATAAACTAAGTAACATGGAACAGCATAAAGAATTAAAAGTTAGCGCAATAAAGAACGGAACAGTATTAGACCACATTCCAAGCGGGATGCTATTTAAGGTAATAAACATACTCGGGCTGCAGAACTGCGGCAACCAGATGACTTTTGGCACCAACTTGGAAAGCAAGATGTTAGGACACAAGGCAATTATAAAGATTGCAGACAAGTTTTTCAAGGATGAGGAGATAAACAAGATTGCGCTTGTTGCTCCTCAGGCAAAGCTGAATATCATAAAAGACTACGAAGTGGTTGAAAAGAGGATCCTCACCGTGCCGGATGAGATTATTGGGATAGTGAAGTGCCAAAACCCAAAATGCGTTACCAACCACCAACCTGTCTCCACACGCTTTAAGACAATTCACAAGGGCAGCAAGCTGATGTTGGATTGTCATTTTTGCGAAAAGCTCTCAGATGGAGACAACCTTACAATCTTAGGGTTGGAATAGGGGAAAACTAATTGTAAAAATTATCCTGTTTTTTGTTTGGATTCTCCTACTTATAGAGGGTGGCCGGAGCTTTCCGGTCATCTTTTTTGCACTATATTGGCGTTGGCTTCCAAAACTAAATTAGCCAAAGCAAATGCTAAAGCCTATAAACTATAAACCATGGAGCATGTTACAATCTTAAGCCAAATCAAAAGTTTTTTAGCAAATTTCTAACAAAATAATTACCTTTGGCGTTAGTATGGAATAATTCATACTTAACATATTAAAAATTAAACATTTATTTCTAATATACTAATATGAAAGCATATAATTTTAATGCCGGCCCTTGCGTTTTACCAAAGGAGGCTATTGAGTCTGCAATTGCAGCAATCAGAGATTTTGACAACACAGGGATAGGTATTCTTGAGATTTCTCACCGTACACCCGGTTGGGAGAGGATTATGTCTGAGACCTTCCAGCTGTGGAGAGATCTTTTGAATATTCCCGACAATTACGAGATTATTCTTCTTGGCGGTGGTGCTTCAACCCAGTTCTTTGAAGTTCCTGCCAACCTTTTGGAGAAGAAAGCAGCTTACCTTCAGACAGGTGTTTGGGCAAAGAAAGCTGCCAAAGAGGCTAAACTATTTGGCGAGGTTGAGATAGTAGCATCATCTGAGGACAAAAACTATACATATATTCCTAAAGGATATACCATTCCTACAGATGCAGACTATTTCCACATTACAACCAACAACACAATTTACGGTACAGAGATCAAAGAGGATATAGACTGCCCTATCACCTTAGTAGCAGATATGTCATCCGATATTATGAGCCGTCCTGTAGATGTTACAAAATACGGTATGATCTACGGTGGTGCACAGAAAAATGTTGGACCTGCAGGTGTAACTTTCGTTATTATAAGAAAAGACCTTCTTAACAAGGTTAGCCGCAAGAACCCTACAATGGTTAACTACGCAACACATTGTCCTGAGGAGGCTAAGAACAAATCTATGTTCAACACCCCTCCTGTATTCCCTATCTTTGTTATGCACGAGACCCTTAAATGGGTTAAAGAGCAGGGTGGCGTAGCTGAGATGAACAGACGTAACAACGAGAAAGCCAACCTTCTATACGGCGAGATAGACAGAAACCCTATGTTCAAAGGTACAGCCGTTAAAGAGGATCGTTCAATAATGAACGTATGCTTTGTTATGGCTGAGGGTTATGAGCAGTACGAGCAAGAGTTCCTTACATACGCAAAGGCACAGGGAATGGTTGGAATTAAAGGACACCGTTCAGTTGGCGGATTCCGTGCATCTATCTACAACGCATGTACACTCGAGGCTGTTCAAGCACTTGTTAACTGCATGAGAGAGTTTGCAGAGTCTAAAGGTGTTAAATAATTGAGGAGGATATAACAATGAAAGTATTAGTTGCTACAGAAAAACCCTTCTCAAAAGTAGCAGTAGAGGGGATTAAAAAGATAGTAGAGGAGGCAGGCTACGAGTTTGCAGCCCTTGAAAAATATACATCTGCAGATGAACTTCTAAAGGCTGTTGCAGATGTAGACGCTCTTATAGTTCGTTCAGACAAGGTTACAAAAGATGTTGTAAACGCAGCAAAGAACCTTAAGATTGTTGTAAGAGCCGGTGCAGGTTTCGATAACTTGGATCTTGCAGCCTGCACAGAGAGAGGCATTGTTGCAATGAACACTCCAGGCCAGAACTCAAACGCAGTTGCAGAGCTTGCTATCTGCTTTATGATCTATATGTCAAGAAACCAGCTAACCCCGGGCACAGGTTCTGAGCTTAAAGGCAAAACTCTTGGTATACAGGCATACGGCCACGTTGGCAGACTTGTAGCAGACCATGCAAGAGGTTTTGGAATGAAGATTATGGCATTTGACCCGTTTGTTCCTGCAGAGGCAATGGAGAAAGAGGGCGTTATTGTTGCCAAAGACCTTAAAGATCTTTATTCAAACTCTAACTTTGTTTCATTGCATATACCCGCAACAGAGCAGACCAAGAACTCTATTGGATACGACCTTCTTTCACTTATGCCAAAGGGCGGTTGCCTTGTTAACACTGCCCGTAAAGAGGTTATCAACGAGGAGGGTCTTGTTAAAGCTCTTGAAGAGAGAGAGGATCTTAAATATATCACAGACGTTGCAACTGCAAACCACACTGCAATAGCAGAGAAGTTTGGCAAACGTGTTTTTGGAACCCCTAAGAAGATGGGTGCCGAGACTGCCGAGGCTAACATGAATGCAGGTCTTGCAGCTGCAAGCCAGATTGTGGATTTCTTTAAGACCGGGAACAAGAAGTTCCAAGTAAACAGATAAAAACTATCTAAAAGTATTAAAAATTTATAAAAAGATAAAATGGTAAAAGTAAAACCTTTTGCAGCTATCAGACCTCCCAAGGCTATTGTAAAGGAGGTTGCTTCGCGTCCTTACGACGTTCTTAACTCACAAGAGGCTCAGGCAGAAGCAGGGGAGAAGTCCCTTCTTCATATCATTAAACCTGAGATAGACTTTCATCCTATCATAGACGAGCACTCACAGCCTGCATACGACAAAGCTGTTGAGAACTTTAAGAAATGGCAGGAGAGAGGCTGGTTAGTTCAGGATCCTGCAGAATACTACTATGTATATGCCCAAACAATGGATGGACGTACCCAGTACGGTCTTGTTGTTGGTGCAAACGTAGAGGATTACCTTACAGGCAAGATCAAAAAACATGAACTTACCCGTAAGGATAAGGAGGAAGACAGAATGATTCATGTTAGAATCCAGAATGCCAACCTTGAGCCTGTTTTCTTTGCTTATCCCGACAACACCGAGATTAATGCTATAGTAGAGAATGTTGTAAAGAGCAAACCTGCCGAGTACGACTTTGTGGCAGAGGATGGCTTTGGGCATCATTTCTGGGTAATAGACGACAAAAAGACCATAGACAAGATAACCGAGATCTTTGCCGGCATCCCTGCATTCTACGTTGCAGACGGACACCACAGAACGGCTGCTGCCGCTCTTGTAGGCGAAGAAAAGAGAAAACAGAACCCTCACCACACAGGTAACGAGGAGTACAACTACTTTATGGCTGTCGTATTCCCCGAGAGCCACCTAAAGATCATAGACTACAACCGTGTTGTAAAGGATCTTAACGGAATGACTCCGGAGCAGTTCCTTGAGGCTCTTAAGAAAGATTTTGACGTTGTTGAGAAGGGTACAGAGATCTATAAACCTAATCACCTTCACAACTTCTCTATGTATCTTGGCGGAAAGTGGTACTCATTGCAGGCTAAGCCGGGCACATACAACGATTCAGACCCTATTGGTGTTCTTGACGTTACCGTCCTTTCTAATCTTGTATTTGACAAATTGTTGGATATTAAAGATCTTAGAACATCCAAGAGGATAGACTTTGTAGGCGGTATCCGCGGTCTTGGTGAGCTTAAGAAACGTGTAGATTCAGGAGAGATGGCTGCTGCATTTGCGCTGTATCCTGTTTCAATGAAACAACTTATAGATATTGCAGATACAGGAAACATCATGCCGCCTAAGACTACATGGTTTGAACCTAAACTACGTAGCGGTTTGGCAATACATAAACTAAGCTAATTCTTAATTACCACTAATTAGCTTACGGCTCATAAATTAAAGAGAAACCGGCCTCAAGTCACTTTGACTTTTCGGCCGGCTCTTTTTTTATTAACACTGTTTCTATATACTATTCGTGAAAGTCCTTCACATGTCATAAATACCTCATTTCCTAAGCTCTCCAATTTTTTCGGAAGAACGAACTCTGCCTCACCTATAAAGGTGATACCATCATGCAATTTTATAGTTTCCAAATTTCTTATTTTGTAAGCAAAATTAGGCCTGCCACCCCTCTCTTAGGTAGGATTATCACAGCTAAATGTAGGATTATCTTCACAACAACCTATCATTTTTTATATATACATTCAAAACGGTTTCACAATATGTAAAAAAACAATCTATATACTACCAATTATTTAAGACTATCAATTTTTATTTAGTAAAAGGTTATACTATATATATTGATACTATTTTTATATCTTTGCAAAAAGTTTACGCTTTAAACTACTTCTAAATAGTACAGATATGAACGAGAAATTATCGGGAAGAAAAATGAAATTAAAATCTTTATTGGGAACCGCGGTATTGCCGGTTATGCTATTATGCGCCGGTTCTGCTTCTTTAGTGGCAAGGGAGACGAGCTTTGTAATGGCAGCAGATTCTACGGTTGCAGGCTCTAACGTTGAAGAGAAAATTACCGACAAGCCTGCATATAAAATTACTCGTAAAGGGCTTGTAAAGGAGTTTACCGGCAATGATGGGGAGAGAAAGGAGCTTACGGTGTTCAAGCCCGAACTTGTGTTTAAGGGAAAGTATGAGGTGTTGACAGATAACGGACATCAGAGATTTTCTGTTAGAAATACGAGGGTTGGTTTTAGCGGAGAAATGAGCAGGCGATTTGTGTACAAATTTCTGTTGGAGTTGAGCAATAACGGGAACTTTAATGTATTGGATCTCTATTTTAAGTATAAGCCTACAGATAGATTGTCATTTACAGCAGGACAGGGGAGCTTGCCTTTATTTAACAGCTATACAATATCTCCAAATGCGTTGGATTTTGCAAACAGACCGTTTGTGGGCAAATTCTTTAATTCTACAAGGGATATTGGTATAACAGCGGAGTATGCAATAAAAAAGGATGGATTCCCTATTACTGCTCAATTGGGTATATATAATGGTAAAGGTACAAATAAGGCTGAATGGAGTGAATCTCCTGCATACGGGGCAAGAATTGCTTTTGGAAGTATGAACGAGGGACTCAGGATTACGGCAAAGGGCCTTAAGATAAAATCTTCAAAGGAGTCTGATAACTATATCTGGGGTGGTGATTTGCGCTATTTGAAGAGCAATTTTAAGGTTGAGACTGAGGTGATGGGAAAATATAACAAATTCAGCGGATTGCATCTGTTTTCATATTATGCACAGTTTTTCTACACTATTCCGGTGGAGAGTGGCTCGCTGCTCTCAGGTGTTCAACCTGCTCTAAGATGGGATCAGATTGGGGAGGAGACATTGGAGCGCGGTTTTGCCGTTAGCCGTATTACAGGAGGCGTTAACTTTAACCTAAAGACCGGAAACTACAAGACTGTCCTAAGGCTCAATTATGAGCACTTCTTCAACAAGGGGGAGATTTTGACTATTACAACGCCGGAAGATATGATGAATAAGGTTACGGCCGAGGTGATGTTCTGCTTCTAATGGCTTTGGCGTTGGCATTGGCTTTGGCTTTAGCTTTAGCGAAAAGCATAGATTATTTAAACAAATTCATAAACAGTCTCTCTCTGTGCCAATCAACCGCTCCTTTGCTGATTGACAGGTCGTTCATAACTGTTTATGAATCTGTTTTAAAGCTTATTCCTCTAAAGATTAGTATAAACATCAAAGAAGTAATCAACCCATTCCTCTTCTGTATAAGAACTACGCGATGAAGCCGGAATCAATAAAACGCCCTTTCCCTTGGTATAAACGGAGAAAACCATAATTCCTAATGAAGGGGCAACCTCTGCATGAGAATATACTATCTCCAAAGGTGTTGATCTAAAAGCCTCACTTCCTATATATTTCAGAGATGGAAGGAGAATAATCTGTTTTATGTTTGTTTGTTCAAAAGCCGATGCTTGAATTGAATTCAATTGAAGCGGAAGAGATACCTCTGTTAGATTCCTGCATCCTTCAAATGTTCTGGATTGGATAACTTTTAATGTGGTATCTCTCATATCAATTTTTTCTAAGTTTGTACATCCGGCAAAAGCCTGCATATCCATTGAACTTAAATTTAAAGGCAGTGCCAACCTATCCTTTGTAAGAGGATGAGAAAGGGAAACGCAATGATAAAAAGCTCTCTTTCCTATAGATGTTATATTATTATGCCAATTAATGAACTTTAGACTTGCACATTCGTTGAACGTAGAGTCATTAAGTACTGCTACTCCGGCAGGAACAGTGAACTTCTTTAGGAATTTACACTCGCTAAAAGCACCCTTTCCAATATATGTAATCGCATCGTGTACAGAGATTCTTTCCAAATTGCCGCATTTTTGAAACGCATAATCCGGCAACTTGGTTACAGATGAGGGTATAGTAATGGCGGTTATACTGTTACAAGCATTAAATTGACCTTCCCTGATTTTGGTTGACACTTTTAGAGCGGATTAACTAATATGGTTTACACTATCACTGACTGGGTTTAC
>UQWT01000015.1 GCA_900544815.1 uncultured Bacteroidales bacterium
CATCTGCATGGGAGCTCTCTTTGCTTCAAAGATAAATCGTATATTAAGTGTAGCTGTTATCACTGATCTTTATTGTTTAATGCAAAATGTTGACAAAAAATCGTTTCTTGTTCGTATGGCAAGTAAGCTAAATACATGGTACAGTAGTGCCTTTGATAAATACATTCTTTTAACAGAACAAATGAATGAAATTGTCAATCCCAAAAATCGCCCACATATGGTGATGGAAGCACTTTGTGACTCAACACTTGTTCAATATAATTATCAAACAGTAGAGAAAAGTCATCCACGTACAATCATTTACGCAGGTGGTATAAATGAAATTTATGGTCTCAAAATGTTGGCAGAAGGTTTTCTTAAAGCTGATGTAAAAGATACAAAACTTGTATATTATGGTCATGGCCCATATGTTGAAGAATTTAAGAAACTTTGTAAACTACATTCCAATTTGGAGTATCGTGGAATTGCGCCAAATGAAGAGGTCGTTAATGAAGAACTTAAAGCATCATTATTAGTAAATCCTCGATTTACAACAGGAGAATTTACTAAGTACTCATTTCCCTCAAAGAATATGGAATATATGGCTTCAGGAACACCATTACTGACAACGAATCTTCCAGGCATGCCCAAAGAATATCATAAATATGTTTACCTATTCAAAGAAGAAACTGTAGAAGGGTATGCAGATTCTTTTTGTGAAATTTTATCTAAATCTGAATCAGAACTGATCTCATTTGGATTAAAAGCAAAAAAATTTGTCCTTGAAAATAAGAATAATATAGCTCAGGGAAAACGTATTATTGATTTTTTGAATAATTAGTTATTAGGGTTGAATTATATGAAGAAACTTTGCTTAATTTATAATACAGCTCCTCGATATCGTGAAGCAGTATTTCGTGCAATTGATGCAGAATATAATTGTGATTGGTATTTTGGTGAAACTAAATCAGATATAAAAGAGATGGATACTTCGCTTCTGAGAAATGTGAAGTATTATAAATCTATAGGAAACCCTAATAAATTATATTGGAAAAGGGGTGTTTTGAAACTTCTTTTTAAAAAAGAATATCAGAATTTCTTTATGTTAGCAGAGGTACGTTCTATAACCGACTGGTTGTTCTTTTGGCTCGCTTCAAAGATTTTTCCAAATAAGAGAATCTATTTGTGGACACATGGCTGGTATGGAAAAGAAACAGGCATTGACGCAAAGATGAAATTATGGCTTTATCATCATGTAGCTGGCACATTCGTATATGGGGATAGAGCTAAACAACTTTTGATAGAAAAGGGAATAGCCAAAGATAGTCTTTTTTCTATACATAATTCTCTTGATTATGACAAACAAAAATCACTACGAGAAAGTATAGACGTTTCTTATATATATAAGGAACATTTTAAGAATGGCTATCCTACAATAATATTTATAGGACGATTGACCAGAGTTAAAAAACTTGATATGTTAATTGAGGCTTTGGCTAAATTAAAGAACCAAGGTGAATACTATAATCTTGTTTTTGTTGGTGATGGTGTTGAGAGAGGAAACCTTGAAAAGAAGACCGTAGACATGCAATTACAAAACAATATATGGTTTTATGGAGCTTGTTACGACGAAAAGAAAAATGCAGAATTGATATATAATGCAGACTTGTGTGTTTCCCCTGGTAATGTAGGTTTAACGGCAATGCATGCTCTTGTGTTTGGATGTCCTGTCATAACGCATGATTGCTTTGAATGGCAAATGCCTGAATTTGAGGCTATACATGCAGGTACTACAGGAGATTTCTTTAAAAAAGATGATGTTAATGACTTAACAACTGTTATAAGTCGTTGGTTCTCTAACAAGAGAGACTATCGCAATGAGGTTCGTAAAATGTGCTTCAAAGAAATAGATACATATTGGAATCCATATTATCAGATGGATGTTATAAATAAAAATCTCAAACTCGTATGACATCATATTTTTTATTTATAAAATATCTCAAGAATGTAATAATAGAGAAAGAGGTCATAAATACTAATGTTGTTAGGAAAGAAATAGTTTCTCAGAAAGGGAGGAATGTAGTATGAAAAAACTTCTTCAAATCGGTGGAGCATTAAATTGTGGTGCTCCTGGTAAAATTGCGGAACAGATTGGTTTATTGGCTAAAACAAAGGGTTGGGATGTATATATGGCTCATGGTCATCGTTATTCAAACCCGAGCCAATTGAAAACTATTCCATTGGTTACTCCATGGGAAGAAAAAGTACATGCGGCATATAGTCTATTTTTTGATGGTCACGGTTTGGGACCAAGTAGAGGAACGAGAAGATTAGTAGAATGGATTAAAGAAAATAAACCTGATATTATTCATCTACATAATATTCATGGCTATTTTTGTAATTTTAAAGTTCTTTTTGAGTATCTTGATACAATAAGCGTACCTGTGATATGGACAATGCATGATTGTTGGCCTTTTACAGGACGATGCTTTCATTTTGAGGGCATTGGATGTAACAAATGGAAAACTGGATGTTATGAATGTAAAGCAGAGAAGGGTTATACAGTTTCTCCATTTTATGATAGATCCAAACAATTGTATGAGTTAAAAAAGCGACTGTTTTCTTCGGTGAAAAATCTGACTATGGTTCCTGTATCAGATTGGCAAGCTTCATTCTTAAAGGAATCATTCTTGAAAAACTGTCCTACAGAAGTGATACACAATGGGGTGGATTTAAAAAAGTTCTTTCCTATGGATGGAAGTAGACAAAGGGAAAAGTATAGTCTTAAAAATAAATTTGTCATATTAGGAGTTGCGGCTCCATGGAATAAGAGAAAGGGCTATGATGATTTTATTCAACTCTGTGAGATTTTGCCGAAAGATAAATTTTCTATTGTACTTGTAGGTCTTAAGGATGAACAAAAAAAGAAATTACCATCAAATATAATCGGTATTACACGTACAGAAAGTCAACTGGAGTTGGCAGAATTCTATTCTATGGCAAATGTCTTTTGTAATATGACATATTTGGATACATTCCCAACGGTTAATTTAGAGGCGCTTGCTTGTGGTACACCTGTTATCACTTATAAAACAGGTGGTTCACCAGAGGCTATAGACTCAAAAACAGGAGTAGTTATAGAACAAGGTAATATTAACGCTATTGCTGAAGCTATAAAGGCTATGCATAAAAAATCATTAGTCTCAAACGATTGCAGAAAACGTGCAGAAGAATTGTTTGACAAAAATAAATGTTTTGAGAAATATATCGAACTATACGATAGTCTGATATGAAATATTGCTTGAACAATGAAGATACTTATAGTAACACAATACTATTTCCCCGAGCAGTTTCAGATCAATGAAATTGCTCCAGAACTTGTAAGACGTGGACATGAGGTGACAGTGCTTTGTGGAATTCCAAATTATCCTAAAGGAATTGTTTTCCAAGGATATGAGACTGCGGATGATTGCAAGCAAAAAGAAAGGGAATATTACAAGCAAACGGGAGTACGAGTGATTCATGCCAAACAATATCCGAGAGGACATAATCCTTTTAGCTTGTTGAGAAATTACTTCAGTTTTGTAAAGAACAGCAAGGACGTTGTACGCAATCTTCCTTCTGATTTTGACGTTGTGCTTGGCTATCAGTTAAGTCCTATAACAAGTATGTATGCTGCTGTAGAATACAAGAAGTTATACGGCACTCCTTTGATATATTACACACTTGACCTTTGGCCTGTTTCGGCAGAATCAATATTAAAGAGCAGTAAGAATCCTTTGATGTTACCTGTAACAAGGATGAGCAGAAAGATATATCAAAGTGCAGATCGTATATTGGTAACGAGCCGACCTTTTATGGATTATTTAAGTCGTGTAAATGGAATAGAGCGTGAGCGTATGGGATATTTACCACAACATGCAGGTGGGGGTATGATGTCAATGGATTTGCAAAAAGAAACACATAATGGATGTGCTGACTTTATGTTTGCAGGAAATCTAGGCAAAGGACAAAGAATAGATGTCATAGTGAATGCAGCAGCCGAATTGGGAGCAAGAACAGACTATAAGGTGCATATAGTGGGTGATGGTAGTATGCGTAGCTCACTTGAAACCATGGTAAAAGAAAAAGGTCTGACAAACAATGTGGTTTTCTATGGTAATCAAAAGCGAGATGACATGCCTTCATTTTATAAAAAGGCAGATGTCTTGCTGATAACCCTAAGAGGAAACAATGAAGTAGGAAACACAATGCCTGGTAAATTGCAGATGTATATGACAACTGGTAAACCTATTTTGGGAGCTATCAATGGAGCAGCAAACGAGGTTATAAAGGAGGCAGAGTGTGGAGCTTGTGTCGGTGCAGGAGATTATAAGGGGCTTGCAGATTTAATGAAATCTTATATAGAGAGCCCTGAAAAATATAAGGATTGTGGAGCTAATGCTCGTAGGTATTTTAGTGAGCATTTCACTTTTGAACATTACATGAACGGTTTGGAAAAAGAACTCCAAACACTTATTATGAAATAAACATGATTGGATTTAAGAAACTTATTAACGCAAAGGCTTTATACCAAGCACAAAACAAAATATGGGTTGCAAAAGGTATGAAGTTCTTTGCCGTGGATTATACAGGTAAAAGAGTAAGTAATGTATATAAGGTGGGTGGACTGAAGGATAGACTGTTGGGATGTCATCGTCTGTCAAGTCAACTGCTTCGTGTGGGATTGCATCATTTATTGCCATTGCAGAATGGAAACATTCTTGTCACTGCAAAACGAAAGACTTATATATTCGATAAGAATGGAAGAGTTGTGAATGTTTGGGAGGGTTATCAAGGCAACAAACCTGGACATCAGGGTGTATGCGTAGCTCCTAATGGATCAATTTTCTTTGCAGAGTATTTGCTCAACCCTAATCGCGACCATGACATTCATCTTTGGAGAAGTACAGACAATGGCATGACATTCCATATTGTGAAAACTTGGAAAGCTGGAGATATTCGTCATCTCCATTTTGTTAAATGGGATGAATACGAACATTGTTTATGGCTTGGTACAGGTGATTATGGAGACAATGGTAGTGAGAATCGTCTTTATCGCTCGGATGATAATGGTGATTCGTGGGATTTGATAGGACAATATAGTCAAGATTGGCGAGCAATTGGTGTATGCTTTACTAAGGATGCATTGCTTTGGGGTACTGATGCAGGTTCTTGTCCTGATACTGTGCATTTTGTTCGTATGGATAGAAAGACACACAAAATAGAAATATTACAGGATTTCGAAGGTCCATGTCATGGTTGTGCTTCGTTTGCTGATGGGCGTGCATTCTTCTCAACTGGTGTTGAAGGTGGAGAGAATGAGAAAGACAACTATAGCCGTATGAAGGAATATAAAGATGGAAGGTGTGAGAATGTATGGAAACTAAAGAAAGACTGTTGGCCTTTGATCTTACAATATGGCGTTATGCGCTTTCCTCTTGGAACAGACCAGTGTAACCGTGTTGTGTTTACAACTATGGGATTGAAAGGACATGGTGAAACAATAATGATAGAAAAACGATGAAAAATTATAAGGACATAAAAATTCTTTTGATAGAAGGTAGAGCAAGACAAGTGTTGCCAATGGCAAAATCACTTCGTGCTTTAGGTTGTGAAGTAACGACATACAATGGTAGTAAACTGGATCCAGGGTATGCTTCGAAATATCCACACAGAAAGTTGCTTGCATATTGCGACGCACATGATCCTGAAGGTTCTTATAAGGCTATCAAAGCAGAGTTGGAGAAGTACAAGTATGATATTGTAATTCCTATGAATGATGATGTGGCAATCATACTCTCTCAGCATAAAGAAGACTTAAAGGATCTGACAACTATTGCTGTAGAAGATTGGGAGACTTTCCAGATGGCATCAGACAAGCTAAAGACTATGTTAGTGTGCATGAAACATAATATACCTTGTCCTTTGTCATTTACCGATAAGAATGACTATCTTAATAATAAGGATAAAGTAAAGTTTCCTGTTGTTGTAAAACCTCGTACTGGTTGTGCTGCAGTAGGTTTCCATATAACTCAAGACGAACAAGACTTAACGAACTATTACGATAAGGCTGAGCAAAAGTATGGCAAGATGCTTATTCAGGAGTATATACCACAGGATGGTCTTCAATACAAATGCGAGATGTTTATCGATCGCAATGGTGAAATGAAAGGAGCTTGCGTTTTTGCAAAGGTAAGGTGGTATCCGATAGATGGTGGTTCCAGTACATTGAATGAAACAGTAAATCGTCCGGATATAGTGGCAGATTGTAAAAAACTATTACAGGAAATAGGATGGCGAGGATATGCAGATATAGATTTGATAGAAGACACCCGTGATGGGAAAACAAAAATAATGGAGATTAATCCACGCATAACTGGTAGCGTAAAAATATGTTTTGAGGCAGGAGTTAATTTCTCTCAACTTATAGTGGATGATTTTCTTGGTAAGGATGTGAAATCACAGTTTGATGTTAAACATAAATATCTGCGCTATATGCACACAGATATTCTATGGTTCTTGAAATCGCCAAAGCGTTTTAGTTGTAAGCCTTCGTGGTTCTCGTTTAAGAATACAACTGACCAGATATTCAGTTGGTCCGATTTATGGGTGTTCTTTGCTTTTACATTACAAGGATTCGCCAAATTGAGCAAAGACAAGAAAAAACGTAGATTATAATGACAGTTACAGGAGAAGCATTATTTGCACTTTTAAGGTTAGGGTTATCATTAGAGTCTAATTGTAATAATAATACCGATATATATACATTACTTGATTGTAAGAAATAGCGTAATATTTTTCAATTAAGTATCCAACAAGGTGTCAATGCTATTGCTGCAGATGGTTTGCAGTTTTTATTGGAAAATCCAGGCAGTAAGGAATTGTTGAAATCATTAGATGCCCCACCTTTGAAACTCCAGAAAACGCAGCGGCTTGGTTCTTCGTTGACCATTGAACGTATTTATGAACAGCACAAACACGTGATGAGCGAATTGGCTGCTTTCTATAGGACGCATGGTATAAAGATGCTTGTGGCAAAAGGTTACGGATTGAGTTTGAATTATCCAGTTCCTAATCATCGTCCTTTAGGAGACATTGATATTTGGCTTTTTGGTGAACAAAAAAGGGGAGACAATACTTTAAGCGAGAAAGGAGTAAAGATAGATTATGGACACCATCATCATACAATTTTCAATTATAAAGGCGTAACAATTGAGAATTATTCTGATTTCCTCTGTGTGCCAGGGCATCGAAAAAATGCAAGTTATGAAAGATTATTGAAACATCTTGCATACGAAGAAAGTGTTAGGTCTGAAATAAATGGAGAGGAGATTACCCTTCAGCAAATTTTAATGCTTTATTCATTTTGAAACATTCGGCTACGCATTTCGCTTCTACTGAAATGAATTTAAGACAGTTACTTGATTGGGGAACATTCGTTTTTAAACACGGAAAGCAAGTGGATTGGGATTTTGTGGTAAAGGTTGCCAAGCAGTATAACCTTTATCATTTTATGAACTGTCAAAATGCCTTATATGTTGATTATCTTGGATTTCCATTAGATGTTTTTTCTGCTTTTGAGCGAAATAAAGAACTTGAAACACGTGTTTTAAATGATATTTTATCTCCTGAGTTTAATAAAAAAGCTCCTAAAGGTTTTCTGAATGGGTTGTTATTTAAATACGAACGTTGGAGGGCGAATGTATGGAAACATAAGATAACTTTTCCTGAGTCGTTGACAGAAACTCTACTAACCCAAATATTTGCTCATATACAAAAACCTGCGTCACTAAAAAACTAAGATATTATGATTTATAAATTAGCAAAACGTTTTTTCGATTTCGTATGTGCCTTTTTGGGCATTGTAGGTACTTCACCGATATGGATTCTGTCTATTATCCTAACGGAATTAAGCGACCCCGGACCTTTGTTTTACTTTGCAAACCGTGTTGGCAAGGACAACAAGAAGTTTAAGATGTGGAAGTTCCGCTCCATGCGTGTGGCAAGAGGGGCTAATGAGGCTTCGTTACGCCCTGATCAAGACCGTATATTTTGGTGGGGTAAGATTATGCGAAGACTTAAGATTGATGAGTTACCTCAGTTAATGAACATTCTGAATGGCACTATGTCGATTGTAGGTCCGCGTCCTGCTGCTGTTGATCAGGTAGACATTACACGTGGAGGAGAGAATGCCATTGCTTCCACTGTGCCATGTGGTTTGACTTCGCAGTCTAGTCTGTGGGATTATATTTATGGTGACCAATTTCCAGATGAGGAAGAATATAATGAGAAAGTATTGCCCATTCGCTTGAAACTTGATGTGTATTATGTTAAGCATGCCTCGTTCTTTGGCGACATCAAACTGATTGTCTGGACTGTAATTGCTATACTCTACACTGCTTGTGGTAAGTATCCGCAGTGGATGCATGATAAGTTGGTGAAGTATGCAGAAATGGTGTGAGTATAAAAAAAATAGTAAATGATTTGTTCATTGAACATGAGTACAATAAGCCCTTTAAAATTATCAACTTTAGAAATACTTGCTAATACGATAGCAGATATTGATTCCAATATTACAGGATCTGTAATACATAGAATGTTGTTGCAATCTCAAATTGATGATGTTTCTTATTCAGAACAATTCTTGGCGAAAAGAAAGAAACTATTCAATGCTTTTAAAAAATACCAGAATGATTATAAGTGTGCAAATAATATCGTTTTATTTATACAAAATGTATTGTCTACACAAAGATATGTAAACAATAAAGATATGTATAATAAGCTTAAAAGTGAAGTAAATAAACAACTCGCTTTCGAAGGCTTATCTATAAACGATTCAAATCAAATTATATCTATTGCAAAAGCATCTAAAATATCCGATGTACAAGTAAAGGTAGACGGCTTAAAATCAAAACTAATAGAACAAGGAGCGCATCAATTAGTTTTTTCTTACTGTAATTCGTAGTTACTTGCCAATAACTATTTCCATGCTGTATTGGAATCTTCTAAGGGACTAATAAAAAGAATTCAGGACCTTGCAGAAGTTAAATATGATGGTCAAAACTTAATGGAAAATATTTTTAAGGATGATAATCCGATTTTGATTATTAACAACTTTCAAAGTAAATCAGAAAAGGATGAACATAGAGGTTTTCGTAATTTGTTGATAGGAATAGTGGCCATGTTTCGCAATCCTTCATCACATGAATTAAAAGTCGAATGGAATATGTCAGAACAAGATGCTCTAGACATAATGGCTATGATTTCTTATTGCCATCGCAGACTTGATAAAGCGCAAAAAATAAGAATTGAGAACTAAATAATACAATAACCAAATGAAATACTTATTAGTTGTAGCCCACCCCGATGACGAAGTTCTTGGGGCTGGTGCATCAATGTGGAAATGGTCGCATGAAGGCGACGAAGTTGACGTAGCCATTATGTGTACAGAGGCAAAAGCAAGAGCTTTCCGTCCTTCGGATGCAGAGTTGGAAGGTGATACGGATGCTGCCACCAACTATGTTGGAGTAAGCAAGAAGTATGAGGCGACATTCCCCAACATCGAGATGAACACTGTACCGCATTTGAAATTGGTGCAGTTTATTGAGAGTGCTATCCGTGAAAGCGAACCTGATATTGTGATTACTCATCATCCTGCTGACACCAACAACGACCACTTGCAAACCTCAATGGCCTGTCAGGAGGCTATACGTTTGTTTCAGCGTCAGCCGACAGTGAAGCCTGTGAAAGAGTTCTGGTATATGGAAGTACCATCGTGCTCGGAGTGGGCTATCAACGATGCCATGAATCTGTTCCGTCCTAACTGTTATGTTGAGGTTGGTCAGAACGGAATACAGGCTAAGTGCAAGGCTCTTTCTATGTATCATGGTGTGATGCGTCCTTATCCTCATCCTCGAAGTGTAGAGTATATCACAGGCTTGGCTGCTATGCGCGGAAGCCAGTGGGGATGTAACTATGCAGAAGCATTCCAAGTGGTGTTGCGCAGATATTGAATAAAATGGAAATAAATAAAGAATTACAAGAACTACTAATCAGACTTATAGATTCTTTACAAAGTCGCATAAAGGCGGAACTATTGGTTCTCTCCAATTAATAATTATAGCAAAGATGAGAAAAGTAATACTTATAACAGGTGGTGCACGCTCAGGCAAGAGCTCTTACGCAGAAAAAATTGCAAAGCAACTCTCTCCCAACCCCATATATATGGCAACATCAAGAATATGGGACGAGGAGTTCAGACAGCGCGTAATACGCCATCAGAAAGCACGCGGAGAGGAATGGACCAACATAGAGGAGGAGAAGGAACTTAGCAAACACAATGTAGAAGGAAGAGTAGTCCTAATAGACTGCGTTACGCTATGGGGCACAAACTTTTTCTTTGATAACGGTTCGGATGTAGACAAGAGCCTACAGGAGATTAAAGAGGAGTTTGACAGATTCACCTTCCAAAATGCAACTTTCATTTTTGTTACAAACGAGATAGGCATGGGGGGAACATCCGAGAATGAGGTACAGCGGAAATTTACAGATTTCCAAGGCTGGGTAAACCAATACATAGCAGCACACGCAGACCAAGTTATCTTTATGATTTCCGGTATTCCGGTGGTAATAAAACAGTAATAATGAAGCACATTATTATTATAGGGGACGGTATGGCAGATGTTCCAACCTCATCGTTAGGTAACAAGACGCTTTTACAGTACGCACAAACGCCAAATATGGACAGATTGGCTGCATTGGGGCGTACAGGAGTGCTTAAAACCGTACCCAAAGGATTTACACCGGGAAGCGAAGTGGCAAACCTTTCGATTTTAGGATATGACATACACAAAGTGTATGAAGGGAGAGGAGCGTTAGAAGCAGCTGCCATGGGGGTAGAGTTACAGCCTGGTGATTTGGCCATACGCTGCAATCTCATAACAATCCAAAAGGATACAATAAAAAGCCATTCGGCAGGACTTATCTCTACAGAAGAGGCTGCAAAACTGATAGATTTCATAAACAAAAATCTTGGCAATAAAAAGGTAAGGTTCTACGCCGGAACGCAGTACAGACATCTGTTGGTCATAAAAAACGGAAGTAAAAAAATAGATTGCACCCCTCCACACGACCACCTGTCGGAGCCGTTCATGCCGCTTATGGCCAAGGCAACCGCCAAAGATGCGGAGGAGACCGTCAATCTAATTAATAACCTCATTATCAAATCACAAGAATTATTAGCCAATCACCCTGTTAACCTGCAAAGGATAAAAGATGGCAAACTTCCGGCTAACAGTATCTGGCCATGGAGCCCCGGATACAAACCAAATATGAAGCCGCTTGCACAGATCTATCCGGCAATCAGAAGAGGCTCTGTAATCTCCGCAAGCGACCTAATCAACAGCATAGGCATCTACGCCGGGCTGAACCGAATACATGTTGAAGGTGCAACAGGGCTATATGATACAAATTACGGCAACAAGGTAAAAGCCGCATTAAATGCCCTACTTGCAGACGATTTTGTCTACCTGCACATAGATGCAAGCGATGAAGCAGGCCATGAGGGGGATCTGAAAAAGAAGCTTCTCACCATAGAGAATTTAGACCGATATGTAGTAGGACCAATATACAACGCAGTCAAGGATTGGGACAATCCGGTGGCAATCTCCGTTCTGCCGGACCACCCCACCCCATACCATTTGCGCACACATACGGCAGACCCTGTTCCGTTTTTAATTTATTACCCCAATATTATTCCCGACAATATCCTCTCTTTTAATGAAATATCTTGCAAAGAGGGGGCATACGGAGAGTTAAAGGGAAACCAGTTTATGAATGAATTTATGACCATTTAATATGAAACCCAATATTAAGAATTTTAACATTTTGCCTCCAAACAAAAACATATACAAAGCATTGGTTGACAAGGTTGACAACCTTACCAAACCCAAAGGGGCTTTGGGAGTTTTGGAACAACTTGCAATTAAGATAGGACTTATACAGCAAACACTATCCCCAACGCTCAAAAGCCCTCAGAACATTATCTTTGCCGCAGATCACGGCATTGTGGAGGAAAATGTAAGTCTCTCTCCAAAAGAGGTGACTTGGCAACAGCTCAGCAACTTTGTCCATGGGGGCGGGGGGATAAACTTCCTCTGCAGGCAGCACGGATTCAAACTTAAAATAGTTGATGCCGGCGTTGATTATAATCTACCATACGACAAAGGAATTATCAACATGAAGGTAAGAAAAGGGACAAGGAACTATCTTCACGAGGCAGCGATGACACAACAGGAGATGGAACTTTGTATAGAGAGAGGTGCAAAGATAGTGGAGCAATGTTACAAAGAGGGAAGCAACATACTGAGTTTTGGAGAGATGGGCATTGGCAACACCTCATCTTCATCTATATGGATGAGCTATTTTACAGGTATACCATTTGAAAAGTGCGTTGGCGCAGGATCGGGGTTGAACAATAAAGGAATAGAACACAAATACAATGTACTAAAGGCCTCTATGGAGAACTATAAAGGGGATGGTTCCGCAAAAGATATAATACGTTACTTTGGAGGCTACGAGATGGTAATGGCTGTTGGAGCAATGCTAAAGGCGGCTGAACTTAAGATGATAATTCTTGTAGACGGTTTCATTATGACAAACTGCATCTTAGCCGCAAGCAAGCTGTACCCCGCAGTTTTAGACTATGCTATCTTTGGACATTGCGGAGATGAGGGGGGGCACCGCCTTGTTTTAGATGCACTCAATGCTCATCCGCTGCTTAATTTAGGATTCCGACTTGGAGAGGGGACAGGAGCTGTTTGCTCATTTCCAATAGTAGACTCCGCTGTTAGAATGATAAACGAAATGGAGACCTTCCAAAGTGCTTCAATCACAAAATATTTTAAATAAGGTTGCAATGAATCTGTTAGCTGCACTCATATTTTTTACACGCCTGCCATTCTGGAGGATTAAGGAGGTTCCGGCAGAATGTTTCAAACACGTAGTACCCTATTGGCCATTTGTAGGTTGGATTACAGGAGGAATAACCGCTGCAGTTCTATGGTTATGCGGGCAGGTATTTCCAATTTCATTAGCCTGGATAATAGCAATAGTTACAAGACTGCTTATAACCGGATGCCTGCACGAAGACGGTTTTGCAGACTTTTTAGATGGTTTTGGAGGTGGTACCACACGTGAACGCGTCTTGGCCATTATGAAAGATTCACATTTAGGAACATACGGAGTAATAGGTCTTATTGCATATTTTTGCATTATTGCGCAGATATGCATAGTGCCAATAGAATTGCTCTGTATCTTTGTATTATGTGGAGACTGCTGGTCTAAATGTGTGGCATCTCAAATAGCCAATATTCTTCCGTACGCACGCAAGGAGGAGGAGAGCAAAGCCAAGTCTGTCAACTCACCCATGAATACAAAAGAGAGGTTGATAGCTATAGCAGGTGGTTTAATACCGGGCATATTACTATTACCTTTACAGTATGCACCTGCAATGTTATGCCCCATATTAACGTTCATTGTATTATGCCTTATAATGAAAAGGAGAATACAGGGTTATACCGGAGACTGTTGCGGTGCACTTGTCGTAACAGGCGAATTGTCATATTATTTAGGTTGCCTTATTATATGGAGATTATTTTAGTAAGACATACATCTGTAGATGTTCCTCCGGGAGTATGCTATGGGCAGAGCGATGTACCATTGAAAACCACTTTTGAACAGGAGGCCAAAGTTGTAATAGAAAACTTGTCTCACTACGGCCGGTTTGACATGGTATACACAAGTCCGCTTTCACGATGTGCCAAATTAGCAACTATATGCGGTTATCCGAATGCGATACGTGAAAAGAGGGTGATTGAGATGAATTTTGGGGAGTGGGAGATGCAACGTTACGACAGTATAACAGATCAGCACCTGCAGGAGTGGTATGACGACTATTTTAACGTGGCTGCAACCGGAGGAGAATCATTCACTATACAGTACGAACGAATATCCGATTTCCTGAATGAGCTAAAAGAGCTGCCATACAACAAGGTTGCTGTTTTCACACATGGAGGGGTGATAATTTGCGCCCTCATATATGCCAAATGTGTAAAAAAAGAGGACGCATTCAGCCACCTGCCTCCATACGGAGGAATCGTTAAAATAAATATATGATACAGTCTATAATGACTATTATCCCAACAAACATCATCTCTACCATCTTATTAATTCTTACAGCCTTAGTCATGTCTGCAGTAGTCAACAGCCTGTCATTAACACCAATAAAAGGCTTCCACACCTCCTCACCAAAGTAGTTGTGAGGGCCGCCAAAACGACAATCAAGTATTCCTGCCAACGCAGCCTCCGGGTATCCGGAATTAGGACTTGCATGTTGGTTGCCATATTTTTTCACAAAAGAGAATAATGATAGTCTTCCCGACGACAATACCATTAAAACCGCGGTTATACGTGCCGGAATGTAGTTTGCCGCGTCATCCATACGTGCTGCAAAACAGCCGAAATCCTTATAGCGTTCATTCTTATAACCTATCATTGAATCCAATGTATTTACCATTTTGTAGGCCATCATGCCCGGAACACCCAACAGAAGATACCAAAAGAGCGGAGCAATAACACCATCGCTAAGATTTTCCGCAAGTGTTTCAAGAGCGGCTGTCCTTATCTCCTGTGCGTTAAGGTTAGATGTATCCCTCCCCACTATTCTGGCAACCTGCTTTCGTCCCTCCTCCAAAGATCTGTCCACAGCCCTAAAAACCTCCCTTACCTCCCGTATGAGTGTTGTCCCTGCCAAACAATAAAACACTAATATTACAGATATGACAATATAAGCATCAACTTTAAGTAATTCATATGTAACGACAAATGTCAACACAACCAACAGTAATGCCCAGATGCCACCTTTAAGCATACGTCTCCTGCCCTTATTAAAACGGTGCTCTCCCCACGAAATCAGCTTTCCAAAGCCTACAACAGGATGCGGAAGATGCTCCGGATCCCCAAATATGAGATCCAATATCCATGCTGCTACCAAACAAATTGATTTTATCATAACAAACTTATATTATGCGTTGCCTTGGCGTTAGCGTTGGCCTTGATTTAGTTTATAGCTAAGATTTTATAGTGTATAGAGAAAGCGTTGGCGTTAGCGTTGGCTTTCAATACTTAATGGGCTAAAGCCAATGACAATGCCAAAGCTAACGCCAATTAACAAACATGGCTATTGCTTTAACCAACATATCATTCTCTTTTGGTGTTTGCGTTGCAACACGAAAACAGCCATCATTAAGCCCCTCAAAATTGGAGGCATCTCTAATAAGTATCCCATGCTCCTTTGCAAGATACTCTTTTAGCGTAGACGCTTTGCCATTCTTTAACGAGCATAGCATAAAATGAGTTTGGGTTGGTGTAACATCTACTCCGTCCAAACTATTTAACATTAAACTCAACCTTTGTGTTTCTAACAGATATGCAGGCATATCTATAGGAGCATCGTGTGGATGTTCCATTAAATACAAACCGGCCTCAACAGCCAACTTGTTCACAGACCACGGCATTCTGTTGTTACGCAGACGTTGCAGTAACTCCCCTTTTGCCGTAACATAGCCCAACCTTATGCCAGGGACAGCATATCGCTTTGTCATAGAATGCAACAGCAGAACATTACAATAACTTGCGGCCTCCTTTGCCGTAAACGTCTCTTCCATTGTAAAAGATTCGTATGACTGGTCTATTACAAAACAGACATTCGGGTTATTCTCTATCAATTTACGCAAATATCCAATCTCATACGCCCGCCCTGTAGGGTTGTTGGGGTTGCAGAGCCATAACATATTTATATCATCCGGCAACCGATAACCGGAATTTTTGTCGGGAAGCTGAAAAATAGCTCTTACATTACAAGCGTGCATCCTGCAGGCATCTGCATACTCACTGAACGTGGGTTGGCAAATAGCAACATTAAGTCCTCTGAAAGTCTGAGCTATAAGATATATTGCCTCGGTAGCACCATTGGTTACACATACCTCTCCGCTTTTGAGAGATTTTACTGCTGCTATCTTTCGTTCCAACGAATACGGCTCGGGTTCAGGGTAACTGCCAATCTCGTCTATACAGTTGCAAAGATGCCTTTTAAGCCCATCTATGTTTACTCTGTTAAAGACGTTTGAACTAAAGTTATATCTAATCTTCCTGCCATATTTATAGGCATCATCGCCGTGTCCGTTAATCATAGTCTCTTGTAAGTATATCGTAAACCAACGGAATATTCAGATATTGTCTTGCATGCTCCGCCAATTTGTCGTATTGCTGTTCCTTAAATTTATGATAATCAAATGTCTCCAATGACTTTGTCTTCTGTATATGCGGTTCCAACAAGAAGTCTATAAACGGTTGATTATCTAAAATGCCATGGATGTATGTTCCCATACAGGTAGGACTTACCATAAAGCCGTCTGTGTTTCCATCCTCTAATTTATTAAGCGGAGATGCCAATGAGCCGTCAATCTGCACGGTAGCTCCCATGTGAATCTCATACCCGCTCATAATCTCACTCCTGCCGTACAATGAAAATTTCGTCTGTTTTGTTACCTTTTCGGTGCCCATCTCCGTTATGGTAGGCAGCAATCCAAGCCCCGGCAGCATCTCCACATCTCCCTCTACGTGATGCGGGTCTAAGATACGCTGTCCCATCATCTGGTAACCTCCGCAGATACCCAAAACAGAACTTCCGTTTCTATGAGCCTTAAGGATAGCTTGGGCTGCACCGTTACGCCATAGTTCATGCATATCGTCTATGGTACTCTTGCTCCCGGGCAGAATAATTATATCTGCTTTTGACAGTTCGTCTGGATTATTACTGTAGAAAAGATGTACACGTGGCTCTCTTTCCAATACATTGAAATCTGTAAAATTGCTAATGTGACGCAGCAAAACAACGGCAATATTTATCATCCCCTGCTCTGCCTTGAGAGATTTTGAAGCTAATGAAACGGAATCCTCCTCCTCTATATGAATATCCTTGTAATATGGAAGCACTCCCAATACAGGTATCCCGCACAGCTGTTCCAACATCTTCACACCAGGTTCAAACAGCCTTATATCTCCCCTGAATTTATTGATTATAATACCCTTAACCAATTTCCTCTCATCTGGCTCCAATAGCATGAGCGAACCGTAAACGCTTGCAAACACCCCTCCCCTGTCTATATCTCCAACCAATATCACATCTGCTTTTGCATGTTTCGCCATAGGCATGTTTACTAAATCTGTCTCACGCAGGTTTATCTCCGCTATACTCCCCGCCCCCTCCATGACTATTGGATTATATTTTGCAGCCAAGCGGTCAAATGCGGCATTTACCTCTGTCCTCAACTCCTCACGTCCCTCCTTGCGGAAATAATCGTAGGCATCTCTGTTCCCTATAGGTTTTCCGTTAAGTACAACTTGAGATGTATGGTCACTTTGAGGTTTAAGCAACAGCGGATTCATATCTGTATGACAAGTGACGCCGGCAGCCTCCGCCTGTACAGCCTGCGCACGCCCTATCTCAAAGCCATCGGGGGTGGCAAATGAGTTCAGTGCCATATTCTGCGCCTTGAACGGAGCCGGATTATAACCGTCCTGTCTGAATATCCTGCAGAAAGCTGTTGCTATAATGCTCTTTCCAACATCACTGCCTGTTCCGGCAAACATAATTGGATGAAGTCTCTTCATTTCTGTCTCTTACCTTTATATGCAAATGACATCCACCTCTCCTCGGGCAGTTTCTGCAGCCACATCTCATAACGGGCCATAATGAAGAACAGGTCTGACAATCTGTTCATATAGCACAATATCTCCTCCGGCAGACAATCTTTTCTGTTCAGTGTCCACAGACGGCGCTCTGCCCTTCTGGCCACCACACGGGCAAACTGCAACTGTGCAGATACTTGGGTTCCACCAGGCAGGATGAAATAACCGTTATCCTCCATCTGCGAAGTAAGGCGGTCCATCATCTCCTCGCAAGCGGTAACCATATCAGATGGAAGTGCATTTGGATTCTTATCTCGTGTTGATGACGGCGTGGCCACATGGCTCATGACAACCATAAGATTCCTCTGAATAGAGAAAAGAAACATCTGCCACTCATGCTCCACGGGCAACATGGAACGAACAATCCCTATAATAGTGTTCAGTTCGTCTATACATCCGTTAGCCTCTATGCGTATATCATCTTTTGGTACACGGTCTCCACCATGAATACGCGTAAATCCTGTATCTCCGCTACGTGTATATATCCGCTTCATAAAACTTCTGTCATTTGTACTGCAAATTTAAGAAGCTGTTTTAAATTTTTTACAATTGTTAGATCATTTGAACGCTTTTTGCCCTTATTTTCGGTTTTAAACCTCATTTAGTACCGCTACCATCCACCTAAAAAAAGAAATATAGACCAAAAAGACAATTAAAGATTGCCAAGTTATTTTTTTAAGATTACTTAAAAAAATAACAGACTTCTAAGAATAAAAATCTAATTTTGCGCAATACTATACAGTGTAAATACCCTCACAAGCAAAAGCAATGTAGGTGTATATATAAGATTGTATAAATTTTAATATTCATTGTTAATTCTTTTGATATATCATGAATAACCAACGACTTATTGTTGCAGGCATAGGGCCCGGTAGTGCAAACGACATTACTCCGGCAGTGCTGCAAGCTATAAAGGATAGTGATGTAATTATAGGATATAAATACTATTTTCAATTCATAAAACCATATCTAAGGGCAGATGCTCTCTGTATAGATACAGGGATGAGACGAGAAAGGGAGAGAGCTGAACAGGCGTTTGAACAGGCAGAACAGGGAAAGACGGTCTGTATAATAAGTTCCGGTGATGCTGGAATTTACGGTATGGCTCCGCTTATATACGAGATGAAAAAGGAGCGCAACAGCACCATTGAAGTTGAGGTACTCCCAGGCATAAGCGCATTCCAGAAAGCGGCATCTTTATTGGGCGCCCCAATAGGTCATGACTTTTGCATCATCTCCTTGTCTGATCTTATGACACCGTGGGAGAAGATAGAAAAGCGCATATTCGCGGCGGCTTCTGCAGACTTTGTAACTGCCATTTACAACCCGAAAAGCGAGGGACGCTATTGGCAGTTGTACCGTCTGAAAGAGATATTTCTTAAGGAACGCAGCGGCAATACTCCCGTAGGTTACGTAAGACAGGCAGGCAGAGATGAGGAGAGGGTAACCGTTACCACTCTAAGTGAATTTGACCCGGAAGATGTTGATATGTTCACTGTTGTGCTCATAGGCAATAGCCGGTCAAAGATATGGAATAACAGGTTCATAACACCACGCGGGTATTATATGGAAGAAAACTGTAATGAAACCAACGGCATTGGGCAGGAGATAATGATAAAGAGTTTTAAGACCATTGAAAAGGAGCTGAAACGCCCCAATATTCCACTTGGAAAAAAATGGGCACTGCTGCATGCCATTCACACCACCGCAGATTTTGATATGGAGGATATTCTGTATACAGACGAAAATGCTGTGGAACAGCTATATACCCTTTTTGAAAACGGAAAGATAGATACAGTAATTACAGATGTTACAATGGCGGCATCAGGCATAAGAAAGGCGGCCCTGCAGCGGTTTGGAGCCACTGTAAAGTGTTACCTGCAAGATGAAAGAGTTGCAGGTATGGCTAAAGAGAAGAATATTACGCGCACACAGGCCGGCATACGTTTGGCTGTGGCCGAGCACCCTAATGCACTATATGTCTTTGGCAATGCACCAACAGCACTTATGGAGCTTTGTGAGTTTATAAAAAGGGGAAAAATCACCCCTGCAGGCGTTATTGCGGCTCCGGTGGGGTTCGTCCATGTGTGTGAGAGCAAGCACATGGTAAAGCCTTTTGTAAAGATACCAAAGATTATTGTTGAAGGTAGAAAAGGGGGGAGCAATTTAGCGGCTACATTGGTAAACTCAATACTCAGTTTCAACGATGCAGGACAGTTAAAACCGGGCAGAGATGTGTAGGCAGCGTTTTTATGTGATCGGACTGCCGGATGAGCAGCCATGCAGTTTTGCTCCGGATGTTTTAAAAGTGATAACAGCCGGAAAGGTCTTTTCCGGGGGAAAGAGACATCATGAGATTGTTTATAATCTGCTTCCCGACAATCACCGTTGGATAGATATTACAGTTCCGTTGGATAATGTTTTTTCCGCGTATGAAGGTATAGGTGAGATTGTTGTCTTTGCATCCGGAGACCCGCTTTTCTTTGGATTTGCCAACACCATCTTAAAGCGTCTGCCGCAGGCCGATGTAAAGGTATATCCGTTTTTCAACTCACTGCAGATGTTGGCACACAGGATGGCACTACCCTACCATAAAATGAAGCCTGTTTCATTAACCGGCCGTCCGTGGGATGAGTTTTACAGTGCATTGATAAACGGAGAGGAGCAGATTGGCATCCTTACAGACAGGAGCAAGACCCCTGCCGTTATAGCACAGCGGATGTTGGAGTACGGATATGACAACTATACCATGACTGTGGGCGAGCTGTTGGGAAACAGCAGCAGGGAACGGGTACGTACATTCTCTCTAAAGGATGCTGCATTGGCAGAATTTGCTTTTCCCAATTGCATTATTTTAGAGCAGAAATACAAACGTTGCCGCCCTTTTGGAATTCCGGAAAGCGCCTTTCATCTGTTGGACGGGCGTACCAAGATGATAACCAAAGCTCCAATACGCTTGCTTACGCTAAGCATGTTGGACCTGCATAACAGAGCAGTGCTTTGGGATATAGGTTTCTGTACAGGCTCCATCTCCATAGAGGCTAAACTGCAGTTTCCTCACCTTAAGGTTGTTGCCTTTGAGCAGAGGCTGGAGTGTGAGGAGATTATTGCAGCCAACTCACGTAAGTTCGGCACTCCAGGCATTACCGTAAACATGGGTGATTTTATGAATGCAGATCTGCCTGCATTTCCCGCACCGGATGCCGTATTTATAGGCGGGCATGGAGGTAAGTTGAAAGAGATACTCCACAAAGTGAACAAAGTGTTGCTGCCTGGTGGAGCAATAGTATTCAACTCCGTAAGCGAGAACAGCAGGGAACTTTTTACAGACGCCATTAAAGAGATAGGCCGCAATATTGTACACAAACAGCATATTGCAGTAGATTCGTTTAACCCTATTGAAATAATGAAAGCAGAATGAAAGCGATAATATTGGTTACAGAGCAGAGCCTTAATATGGCTAAAACCATACAGAGAGAATTTGGCGATGCCACCATATATACAAAAAATGATTGTGAGGGATGTGTTAACATTACCTCGTACAGCCGGTTTCTTTTGGAACATTTTAGTGAATTTGAGAGTATTGTCTTTATAGGGGCAATGGGGATATGTATTAGAAGCATTGCAGCCTGCCTAAAGAATAAGTACAAAGATCCTGCTGTATTATGTGTAGACAGCATTGGCAGATATGTGATACCTGTATTGTCTGGACATATTGGCGGAGCAAATGAGTTAAGCCGCAGAGTGGCGGCAATTATAGGCGGTGAGGCTGTAATAACAACTCTCAGCGACAACGAAGAGTTATGGGCGTTGGATACATTGGCGCAGCAATACGGCTGGCAGGTTTCGGCAACCCATGCGATGATGAACAGATTTATCTTTCTGTTCGTTCAGAAGCGTAAAACGGCATTGCTGTTAGAGACAAGAGACAAGGGAACCGATTATCTCGAAAGGACTCTTCCGGAGCATGTAAAGGTATACTACAAGTATGAAGATATTCCTATGTCAAATGTTGAATTGGTTATTGCCGTAACGCCATATCTTCATAAGCAGACTGATGTTCCAATGCTTGTTTTCGCCCCACCCGTCCTACACTTGGGCATTGGGTGCAAAAAGCAGTGTGATCCTAACGGAGTTGCCGAATATATAGAGAACGTGATAAAGAACCGGAATCTTAATCCGCTTTCATTAGCAACCGCAAGCACCATTGAATTGAAAAGGGACGAGCCTTTGCTGCAGGCGCTCACGGAGAGGTGGCCTTACGTAAAAAAGATTATTTATCGGGAAGAGGAGCTGAAAGATATTGAGGTTCCCAACCCGTCTGAAAAGGCTTTTGAGGTAACCGGGCTTTACGGTGTAGCAGAGGCGGCTGCCATAAAAAGCGGCAATTTTGGGGATTTGTTGATTGAAAAGCAGAAAGGGGTTGTTACAGAGGGAAACCATTTTACATTTGCCTTGAGCTTAGACAGGGATGCAACAAGAAGGGGACATATTGAGATAGTTGGAGCAGGCCCCGGAGACCCTGAGCTTGTGTCTGTGAGGGGCAAACACTTTTTGGAAAGGGCAGATCTTATTCTGTATGCCGGAAGTCTTGTTCCTGTGGAGCTTACATATTATGCAAAGGCAGGTGCTACAGTAAGAAGCTCTGCCGCACTCGATTTGGAGGAGCAGTTTGCCATAGTTAAGGATTTTTACGACAGAGGGCTGCTTGTTGTTCGCCTTCATACGGGAGATCCTTGTATTTACGGTGCCATTCAGGAGCAGATGGCATTTTTTGACAGGTACAATATGAGCTATCATATAACTCCGGGAATATCATCTTTCCAAGCTGCAGCCGCTGCTTTGCGTTCTCAGTTTACCATACCGGAAAAGGTCCAGACAATTATACTTACCCGAGGTGAGGGGCGCACACCGATGCCGGAAAAGGAGCAGCTCCACAAGTTGGCAAAGTCTCAGAGTACCATGTGTATATACCTGAGTGCAGGTGTTGTGGAGCAGGTACAGGCAGAGCTGCTGCAGGCATATCCGCCGCAGACACCTGTTGCTGCATGCTATAAACTTACATGGAAAGAGGAGCGGATATACAGGGGTGAGCTAAAGGATCTTGCAAAGATTGTTAAAGAGAATAATCTTACTCTTACCACACTGTTGGTTGTTGGAGATGCCATAGACAACAGAAAAGGATTGTCACGCCTGTATGCTCACGAGTTTAAACACCTTTTTAGAAAATGATACTTATTCTTGGCGGAACAACAGAGGGCCGTATGGCCGTAAAGGTAGCTGATGAGGCCGGTTCACCATATTATTACTCTACAAAGGGTGAACTTCAGGAGATTATATGCCGCAACGGTACTCATGTTACCGGTGGTATGGATGCGTCTGCAATGGCCGAGTTCTGCCGCAACTATAAGATAAGACTTATAGTGGATGCCGCCCATCCTTTTGCCACAGGTCTTCATTCTGCCGTTGCACAAGCATCTGCAGAGCTGCAGATACCTGTAATAAGGGTAGAACGTATATACCCAAGGCACTCTGCAGATATTATCTGGTGCAATGATTACGCAGATGCCATAAAAAGGCTCAATGCAGACGGCATTGACAGATTGCTGTCTCTCACAGGCGTACAGACTATATGCAAACTACAGGATTTCTGGAAGAATCATACCTGCTGGTTCCGCATTCTGCAAAGAGAGGAATCTCTGACACTTGCAAAAAAGCAGGGATTTGATGAAAATTTTCTTGTTTATTATGAGCAGGAAAGTGAAGATGAACTGATTGCTCGGTTGCACCCGCAGGCCGTACTCACAAAGGAGAGCGGTGAATCAGGCGGTTTCATGCAAAAAGTGGAGGCTTCACATAAATATGGCATACCTCTGTACGCTGTAAAAAGACCGCAACTTCCAAAAGAGTTTATTGTTGTAACAGGCGAAAACGGGCTGCGCAAACAGATAGAGAAACATGTTCCGGGGTTCTTTCACCTGCGTACCGGATACACAACAGGAGCATGTGCAACGGCTGCGAGCAAGGCGGCTCTGTTGGCACTGCTCGGAGAGAAGAATGTATCAAGTGTTGATATTACCTTTCCCAACGGGGAGGTATTGGAATTGCCGGTATGCGATGTAACGCTTAAAGATGGATGTGCAACCGCCACTGTAATAAAGGATGCCGGGGATGACCCCGATATAACCAATGGGCAGGCCATAGTTTCTACCGTAAAGTTTAGCAATAGTCCAGGCATTCATTTTCTTCAAGGAGAAGGGGTTGGCAGAATAACACTGCCGGGATTGGGGCTTGACATAGGTACCCCGGCCATTAATAAGACGCCACGGAAGATGATTGCAGATGAGCTCTCTGCTCTATATGACAGCGGCCTTGATGTAACAATATCCGTTCCGGGCGGGCGCGAACTTGCAAAACGCACATTCAACCCAAGACTTGGAATTGTAGACGGCATCTCCATAATAGGAACATCGGGCATAGTACGCCCCTTCTCCTCAAAAGCCTTTGTAGACGCCATAAGAAGAGAAGCCGAGGTTTGTAAAGCCGTTGGTTCGCCACGTCTTGTAATAAACTCCGGAGCCAAAAGCGAGCAGTTTCTAAAGGACGTCTACCCGCAGCTTCCGCCACAGGCATTCATTCACTACGGAAATTTTATTGGAGACACCCTTAAAATAGCAGATGAATTGGGGTTTAAAGAGGTAACTATGGGGATAATGATTGGCAAAGCGGTAAAACTTGCAGAGGGATTCTTAGATACTCACAGCCGAGAGGTTGTAATGAACAAAGAATTTTTAAAGGAGTTAGCATTGGATGCCGGCTGCTGCCAATCTGCTTTGGAGACAATAGATAAGATAACATTAGCAAGGGAACTTTGGGATTCTTTTCTTTCCGACGATGCCTCCAAGTTTCTCAATATGCTCGCACTACGCTGCTACAATGTTGCCAAATCCTGTCTGCCAAACGGAAATCTTACCCTACTGCTGATTGACGAGAACGGAAAGGCTGTCTCACCCAATATCCAAGCTCAGTAAAAGCTCCTGTATAGTACCCACCTCTGTTTTTTTCCCATCCGGCTTGCAAATAACATATCCGTTACTGTTGTCATCTGCCAATATCTGCATGGCAGATTCAACCTCATTGGAGGCATAAACCCCGTTTCGTCTCAACGCCTTCTGAACCATTGCATATTTGTCTCCACCCCCCTTAAGGCAGATCTGCATATTATAAGAATTATCTATCCTAAAAAGCCCTGTTGCAGAGTCAAACACCACCCCTTTACGTTTAAAGAACCCGTTTAATCTCCCCTCAATGGCCAAATCCTCTGGCATACCGGTAACCACCTCGTTCTGCTTGTCCATAAGCCACACATTATCCGCTATCTGCAGAGCAAGCTCCAAATCGTGAGTAGAAAGGAATATGGTCTTTTGCATCTGTTTTGACAACCTGTGTAAAAGATGCAGTATCTCTATTTTACTGGGGTAATCCAAAAAAGCAGTAGGTTCATCAAGAAAAATTATAGGGGTCTGTTGGGCCAAAGCCTTTGCAATCATCACCTTCTGCCTTTCACCATCACTCAGATTCTGCACCATTCTCTCTTTAAACGCCTCAATACCAACCAACGCAATAGACTCATCCACAATCCTTTTATCATCTTTGCCAAGCGTTCCCCAAAACCCTGTATACGGGCTTCTTCCCATCCCCACGAGTTCATGCACCGTCATATTTCTAAGCTCGCACCTCTCCGTAAGCACAACACCAATTGTCTTTGCCAACTGTTTGTCTGTATAATCTGACAACTGCTTCCCCATAACCTCTATAGATCCGCTCAACGGTGGCTGAAAAGCAGACAATGTTCTCAGCAGAGTTGATTTCCCGGCGCCGTTGGCTCCAAGCAGACAGGTAAGCTCTCCACTATATATTTTCGCATTAATATCCTTGGCTACCGTTGTGGTCTTTTTCTTCCCGACATAGCCTATTGAAAGATTCTTTATACAAATAGTCGCATTCTTCATCACTCACTAATATCATTATGGCGTTTCTTAAACAGTACATATATAACAACAGGGGCGCCCACAATGGCTGTAACAGAATTAACCGGCAACACACCCTCAAATCCCGGCATACGCGCTATAAGATTGCAAAGCAGAGCCAAAGCAGCACCGGCCAACAGTGATGCAGGCATAAGAACCCTGTGATCCGAACTGCGGAATATTCCCCTGCATAGGTGAGGCACAGCCAATCCCAAAAATGTAATAGGTCCGCAATATGCGGTAACTATTGCAGTCAAAACCCCGGAACATGTTATAACAAACAGTCTTGCACGCTTTATATTCAATCCAAGATTACGAGCGTAGGCATCACCTAACAGCAATAGATTAAGAGTTTTTATAAGAAGAAAGGATAGCGGTAGCAACACAGCCATTATACAAACAAAAACAACCACCTGATTTCCAGAAACCCTTGCAAAGCTGCCAAGTCCCCATATTACGTACGCACGTATATCCTCCTCCACGCTAAAGAACTTAAGTACCCCTATTACGGCATTTGCCACATAACCTATCATAACGCCTATTATGAGCAGCGTCACATTTCCCTTAACCTTCTGCGAAACGAAAACAATCAACGCCATTACAGAAAGAGCACCTGCAATGGATGCAACAGTCAACGCAAGTTCACCAAAAAAGCCTAAGGAGCTTAATGCCACACCACCTATGCTTCCCGACAAAAGCACCACAAATGCCACCCCCAAACTGGCCCCGGAGCTTATACCCAACACAGAGGGCCCGGCCAAAGGGTTACGGAAAACAGTCTGCATCTGAAGTCCGCTTACAGCAAGTCCCGCACCTGCCACCAACGCTGTGAGCGATTGCGGTACACGCGATTTAAGCAGAATATTCCGCCAGATTTCAGATTCACCGCTACCACCGGTAATAATATTCCACACAGACTTAACAGATATCTCAACCGAGCCCAACAGAAGATTCAAAAAGAACAGTATAAGTATAGCTGCAACAAGCAACAACATAGACAGTGTAACAGACCTTCTCATCTCAACAGTCTATAGAAAACAGGTTCATAATCTTCCGGCAACAATTGCGGATGAAAGATTTTAATCAAGTCAGACAGGACAACCTCGGGATGCGTTGGCATACTCTCATAAAAAGGTACCTCACGCATATTGCAGTAGACCACACCTTTATTCTTAAAAGCATCAAAATCCACATACCTAGCATCCTCATCCTTTAAAGCATCGTATGAAAATGTTCCATTATAACTGTTTACAATTCTCCAGTACTTTGCTTTTGAGGCTTGGCTGTATACAGTCTCAAAATCCAATGTAACACCACCGGAATGCTCGTCATCCTTTAAGAAATAGTCCGCTCCTGCATCTTTGAAAAGTTGTGCAAGAAAACTCTTTCCACCAACTGCATACCAATTTCCCCCTCTAAGCTCTCCGCTAAATACCACAGGGCGGTCTTTTACAGTTTCCGTTAACTTTTTAAGCTCATTATACCGGCTTTCAATCTCGGAAAACAGACGGTTGGCCTTCTCCGTTTCACCAATTATAAGACCTACAAACTTAATCCATTCAGCCTGTCCGAGCGGAGTCATCTCCTTATATCCCAAATGAGGGATAAGCGGAATACCAACATCCTTAATAGCATCATAACCGCCACGTTTGAACGGTGAGATAAGAATAACATTAGGATTAATCCCCATTATTACCTCATTGTCAAAATTTCCCTCAATACCAATCTTGTGTGTAAGCCCCTCCTTTAATCTGCGGTTGATCTCCTCGTTGAACAGATGCCTTGTGCTTGTTACTCCAACAACCTTATCCAACTCATCCAACTTTATAAAACTCGAAAGCTGGAGAGAGGTCATGCAGATTACGCTTTTTACAGGCACCTCCAATTTAACATAGCCATCAGGAGCCTCAACTTCTGCCCCTCTATCAACTAACATATACTTAAATATCCGGCTCTCCTCACGTTGAGGATCCTGTATCTCCAACAGGCAACCATTATCTGTATATGTAACCTTAAAACCTTGCGCATACAGAGGGGTTATCCTCTCTGCAACTGAAGTACTTACCTCTTCTTCTTTTGCATCTGTGGTATTATCGCCGGCTGCTTGTCTGCCATTATTGCATGACGGCATAACAAAAAAAGAAGCGGCAATAACTATTGCAATTAATTTTAATAGTTTCATTTGTACTATTCCCACAATTTTAAAATATCCTCCTCTCCCCAATAAAAATGGGTATATCCCGCAATAACATTCTTGTATCTGAAAAGAGATGTTGCAACCTCAACCCCGTTTCTGTTATACTGTTTGGCAACAGATGCAGGAACATTTACATTATCAGCTATATTGGAGTAATGAAACTCGTGTCCTCTCCAATGTCTGCCGTTCCCATCAACAATCTCCCTGTACCCCAAATGAAGACGAGCATTCTGCATAGTACACTCAAACGGTAAGACTCCGCAGAAACGGTGTATATTTCCGCCGGTTGCATCTGCAATACCTTTTGAGAGAAATATCATTCCACCACATTCAGCAAAAATTTTTCCGTCATTTTCAGCAAAATCCCTTATATCTTCAATCAGCCCGCACTGCTGCTGCAGTTGTTCTGCAAACAGCTCAGGATAACCACCCGGCAAATATACTAAATCTGCATGAGGTAAACGATCCCCTTTCAAAGGACTAAAGAATAAAACATTGCCAATTCTTCCAAATTGGGCTATATTCTCTCTATAGATAAAGTTGAAAGCTGCATCCTTAGCTACCGCAATTGTAATATCTTTATGTGAAGTATTGCTTTCACTTTCAATAGTGTCAACACTATCTGCATCTACCATATATGAGTTGCAACACTCTAACATTCTCTCTATATCAACAAACCTCCCCACCAATTCGGCTGCACGGTCTATCTGCCGGTTCATAGCATCCTCCATCTCTATGGAAAGACCAAGATGTCGGGAAGGAATCTCCAAACTATCGGATTTTGGGATATACCCAAAACACTCAACTCCGGCATCCCTGCAGGCATCCTCCAAAAATGTAAAATGTCCTGCAGACGAAACATTATTGAATACCACTCCGGCCAAATTCAAATCCGGACAAAAGTTTTTAACTCCATAAATCTGAGCAGCAACAGTATATGCTGTGGAACGGGCATTTATAATCAAAACAACAGGAATGTCTAACAACATGGCAATCTCCGCACTACTACCCTTCATCTTTTCATAACCGTCAAACAGCCCCATAACCCCCTCTATGACACATACATCGGCCGGATTACCATACTTTCTGTAAATTTTGGATACATGTTCCTCAGAAACTAACCATGTATCCAAATTAACAGATTCATTCCCGGTTGCCATGGAATGAAACTTTGTGTCTAAATAATCGGGACCACATTTAAACGGTTGCACCTGCAACCCTTGCTTTTGCAAAGATCGCAGGAGCCCCATTGTAAAAGTTGTCTTTCCACTGCCTGAATTAAGTGCACCTATAAGTAACTGAGGTTTCATTAATTGTCCAAAAATAATTATTTTAGAATAATTCGTTCAGACACGCCTATTCCGCATCAACCACTCTAATGATGTCAAAGCAGAAACCGCCCTGTAACTCTACACCTTTTTCAACCTTACCGCTTGCAATGTCATAGATATATACGCCGGCTGTAAGATTATCCTTGTCTGCTACTCCAATATATGCTTTGCCATCTGCAATTGCAGTACGCTGAGAAAAACGGCCGCTGCAATATGGAAGATCTGCACCGTTAAACTTAACTTTCTCCCTGTTGCCATTACTCAAATTAATAATAGAGTAGAAATGGCTTGGACTGTCTATACTTGTTCCAAGACTGTTATCTCTTGAATAAGCCAGCGCTTTACCATTAGACAAATACTGCACAGTAAGAAGTTTACCATTTGAATTAGGGAATCCATTATATGAATCATCAAACTCCGTCTTTCCGGCTTTGATTAACAACAAAGAGCCATACTCAGCCTTGTTATGCTCATATAACCCTGCCAAATAGAGATTACCATTCTCATCATACATTATTGTATTCTGCATTAACTCACCATATGCACTTGCAGCAGACTCCGTTGCTATTGCAACCGGAGCAATATTGTCTGATTTTATTGTCATTGTTGCAGGATCTATAGACGCCACATGCAATCTAGATTTAGTAGCATCGGCCTTTCTTCCGGAATCATTCTTAGTTATATAGAAATAGAGCAGGTCATTTGATTTTGCCCTATAAGTTAAAAGGCCCGATGTAGATAGACATTTAAACCCTTTTGGGATAGCTATATCAAAAGACCCCTCACTTATAACAGACATATCGCTCTCTCTCAATTTAGTCCAAGAGACAACCTTATTGCTTGCATCTGTACCCATTAGAACTAAAGTGGCACCGTTATCTATCCATGCATGCGTATACTTACGTGCAAAAAATGTATTCTTTACAAAAGGTTTCTCGCTTACAAGCTCGGCAACCTCATTACCGGCAGCATCTACCTTAATCTCAAATTTCACAAATCTGTCTCCGGATTCCGGAATCTGATAATGATACTTACCCCTTGTTATACTCTCCATAGTGTACTTATTGGTAATCTCAAGACCTTTACCGTTAAATTCAACCATAGGTTGATCTGCAGTAAGAGCTTTTACCTTTCTTACAAAAGTACCATTCTTGTTCATGCTCATTCCGCCATGTTTTACAGGGCATACGTATAATTCATATTGATGCTTGGCCACCTCTTCCGGAGTGGGTGGTACATCCTCTTTGTTGTTATCCTTAGAACAAGCCGTAGACAAATTGATTGAAACAAAGGCTGCAAGAGCCATTAAGATTAATCTGAATTTTTTCATTTTAAATATCAATGTTTATTTAGTTTATGAATATTCTGAATTTTGCAAAAAAAGCGCGTCCCGGCTTCTGTAACATATAGTTGTCGTATGTTAGCTTGTCAAAAAGATTTGTGCACTCAAATGACAAGTTATAACGTCCTCCGTTCCAGGAATATAGCAACGAAACATTTGATATATTCTGGCTTGGAATACGAGGTTTGGTCTTGGCAGAACCATATGCCTCCCATGTAAGATAAAACCAATGCACCCACTGATAATCGTATATAAATTTCAACCTGCTCCCGCTCAAAACCACATTATGAAATGTGTATGAAGCCTCTCCGTTAACAAACGCCCATGGCTTGTTTGGGGTACGGTTATTATATGTTGCAGAGAGTCCGCCACTCTTAAGATATTTCTGCCTGTCCCTTGAATCCTGGTAACTAGCATTTGCCATAAGGTGCAGTTTATCTGCCCAATCATAGCTGATTTCGCCCTCAATACCCTTTATATGAACAGCAGCAACATTCTCATATTGCATCATACCCTCCTGATCCAATACTGTAGCCTTTATATAGTCATCAACCAAACGTATAAATCCGTTAGCCTCATAACTAACACTGCTGTTTGCAGTTAATGAAACAGTTCCAAATACCCCAAAGTTAAAATTCTCGCTTGACTCTGGTTTTAAAGCAACATTAGGATAAATAGTAGATCCATTACCCAAAAGTTCTCTTGAAATTGGTAGGCGCACACTATGCTCATACGAAGCTTTCAATGCCACCTCAGGAATAAACACAAATCGAGAACCAACACCATATCCCAAATGATTCTCGGTATCAGAAGCCTTAACTTTACCAGAACCGGTAATTGTAGGTAGTTCCGTCTGCCCAACTTTTAGATGATTTATATAATCCTTTACAAAAAACACATTGTTCATTCTCTCATTGAAAAGAGTCTGATTATATGACAGACCCAAAACATGTTTCACCAAAATATCATTAGTTGGAACATAGTCATCATCTACCGCATCGTACTGCTTATTTCCGGTGCGATTTAACAGATAGTTAAAGTTGAATGAATGAGAGAGGTTTAGTCTGTAATCAAAATTAGCGCGGACAATTGTCATAGGGCGCTTGTAATGACGCCACGAATGTCCTCTCCTTCTAATTTCGCTATACGAGCCATCTATATATGAACCGTCCCAATAATATTTTCGGTATGTAGTATCTATTGTTTGCGAATGATCCCATGTCTGAGACAATGAAGCACTTAAATCCAATTTATCAACAATAAAATTTGATTTATTGTAGCGCGCAGACAGGTTTGCAGATTTAGTATTCCTCTCCGCCATACCATACACCCATGACTGTGTTGCTCCGGTCTGCAGCTCTTTATCAATCTTTGAGAATGAGCCTGAAACAAAAAAAGCATCGGCCCATTTTTTATTCGACACACCGGCCTCAATCTGACCAAATAAAGAGAGATAATCATCATGAAATCTCTTGCAATCTTTAGTAACAAAATCTGTCTTGTCCTCACTCCTCACCTGCACCCCCTTCATCTTATAATCATTTTGAGAATAGTTGATTCCAATTACAGGTTTAATGGTAATACCTGTTTTTGGAGCAACATATTGCGCATTAAAATTAAATTGATGTGTATGGAATGAACCTATGCTGTATGATGCATCCAAAAAATTTCTCTTCTCCTGATTAGTAATAATATTTATGGCTCCTCCCAATGCATCAACCCCAAGATATGCAGGAATGACCCCCTTGTAAATCTCTATTCTGTTAATGATATTTGTAGGCAGGTTAGCCAAAGTTACACCTGTTCCCTTTGAATCCAACGGCATACCGTCCAAGAAATAACGGATTGAATTGCCGGACATTCCATTGATAGACAGATCAAAATCTGAGCCTATACCACCCTCTTCGCGTACCCTCACGCCTGTGGTTCTATTGATTATTGTATTAAGGCTCTGAGTTGTATTGGCCAAAGACTTAACATTTAGAGCATTAACAGCGTATGCCCCCTCCTTTAATCGCTGAGACCTGCTCTTGCCATATACCATAAGATTAGATAATCCCTCTGCACTCTCCTTAAGAACAACATTCAATTTACAATTTGAACGTACATTTATCTCCTGTTCAGATGTTTCAAAACCAACCATAGAGACAACAATAACATGCCTCCCCTCACTTAGCATAATAGAATAATTACCCTTTTCATCGGTATACGCCCCGTCGGCCGAATCCCTAACATCAACCGCTGCATCCGCAACAGGAACACCATTCAAATCTGTAACAGTACCATGCACCCTATACTTTGTTTGAGCAGATACAGACAAAGAGACAAATATCAGAAACAGTACAAACAGTATATTTTTTTTCATTTCCCTTATAAAAAGACAAAAAATACTCATTGCAGGCCTAAAAGAAAAAGAGAGAGTACAAAAGCAGATGTATGAAATCATAAAAGATTATGTTCTCAGCCCTTTTTACCCGAAAGCCTTTAAACTAAAATATTGGCAGGTTTTCTGACTCGCTTCATTCTTAACGCCTTCCCATATAAAACAGTGGCAATTGATATTAAGAACCTAAACAAAGCTCACAGCAGCGGTGTCTGTCCGGGATTCTCACCCGATTCCCTTTTACCCGTAACTCAATAACAGAATAACGAGCACCAAAATCATCTGCAAAAGTAGACATTATTTTACAATACTTTGATATACTTTTAACAAAATATAAATAATTGGAATTATTTATTACAAATCTTTTTCCTGCACCTGAAAAGCCTTCTTAGAATAAGCACAAAACCTGTAAAACATACAGTTCCGCAACCTATACACAAAAACCATAAACAGAATGTCCATAAAGCAGGACGATTTACCAACCACCCCTGATTAAGATAGTGAATAGCGCTAAACAGCCATTTATCAACCATCTTGTTTTTGTTAAGATAGCGTATATAACCGGTTCTTGGATTTACATAATAAAGATTATGGTCGCTATCATCCAATTCAACCTTATAAACAGGAAGTTCAAGAGTTCCCTTAAAGCTCAGATAATAATTATCGTACCTCTCCAAAAGAGTAACCTTCATTGGCACATCATAACCATGTATCTTTCTAAAGCCCTCCTCAATACTCTCCATAGGGACATTAAGAGGAACAACCTCCTTAGACGAAGCATCTATATAACGCTCATTCTCCCCCTCAATAATATAATAAGCAGGAATATCGGCAAACCTTGTCCACTCCACACTTTTAAGATTAGGATAAGTCTCCTTTAGAGTTCTGTAATCAAGCATATACCTGTCCAAAGGAAGAATACCCTTACCCCATAACCTATTAGGATTAAAATAAGACTCCGCTTTTGTAGGCACAAGCCACTGAGGCACCTTAGACATAGAGAAGATACCGCTCACAGCCCACCATACAAGGAAAAATCCAAAAACTAAACCGGTAATATAATGCAGGCGGCTCCATCCCTTTTTATAAGGAATCTCCCATCTCCTTTGCTGTCTATACCTGTTAATAAGCAGATATAAACCCAATATTACTCCAGACAAAGCCGCAATAAGACATATAACCCCGGCAGCAACAATCCACGCTTTCCACCTATCAACATCCCCCCTTATACATGTAAAATAGAGCTTGTGAGGAATAGCCCCAACCCACGCCCAAAAACGCTGAGACGAAGTAGTAAGCTGGTACGGTACTCCATCTTTTCCCGATATAAACAGCTGAGTAGCATCCTTATCACCAAAATAGAACTTATACATAGGCATAAGACGGTCATACTTTGAATACAACACCCACTGCTCCTTTTTGTGCAGAGTATCAACACGCACAACAGGAGCATCAGACCATTTGGCAGCCTCCTCCCTTACCGTTTCAAAAGTTATAGGCTTTATCCTCTGATCTGCAAGAGTGTCGGCCACCAAAGATAACCTCTCATCACCTGTCTTAATTTTAAAGACGGTCTGCCCCTGAAACCGTTTCAAAGATAGAGCCTGTATCTCTCCATCTACCCTATTTGCAACAGAATTCAAATCGGGTAATGAAGAGTCCAAGGTCTCCATTTTACTGTTAACCATTTTATCTGAAATACGTGGATACGGATGGTAAACCAAGATAACTCCGGTAACAAACCACATTAAAAAAAATACTGCAATAAAACCACCTACATATTTGTGTATTCTAAATAGAAATTTTAAAAAACTCTTCATAACCCAATCTTTTTATAATTTTATTGATTATTGCGCAACATTTACTTTCTCCCTCTCCATAGGGACAAGTCTTCTAAAGCCATAACCCTCCTGAATTGAAAGACCCTTCTTAACAACACCGGTTGCAATATCATAAATATAGATTGTAGGAGACTCATTCTTTGGATTTGTTGCAAGATAGACCTTACCATCCCTAACAACAGCAAACTGAGCGAATGTTCCTAAGCTGTACGGAATATGTGTACCGTTGTACATAACCTCCGTTCTGCTATCTGTAGCAAGATCCAATATTGCAAAATAACAATTATATTTACTGCCCCATCCCTCAGCTCCTGTGTGAGCAGGATCCTGAATATAAAGAATAGCCTTGTTATTACCCATATAGGTTGATGTAATCAGTTTACCCGACTCATACCTGTGCCCCATGTATTTTTTGTCGAGATCAAATTCACCTTTATTGATTCTCAATAAATTACCAACCTGTTGAGTATAACTTGTAGCATCCTTTCTCTCGGTATTGCAAGCAATGTAAAGATTACCATTCTCATCCCAAAAAGTTTTATCCTGCAACAGTTCACCATACGCCGTACCGGCCATAGTATGAACTCTGGTCTCTTTAACATCGCACTTAACACTCATATCGCTGGCCTTAATAAAAATCACATTAAAATCTTTAGACCAGAATTTAGACTTTTTCTGAGTCATATAGATAATATAACCATCAGACTCTCTATATTTTGCAATACCCGATGTGCTAAAATAGTATCCACCTGCAGCATCAATCTCAACCCCCTCCAGTTGACCTTCGGCTATAATAGACATATCGGTTGTATTAAGCTTAGTCCATATAATACCAGGGTTTGCCTTATTACCATTATAAGCCATAATACAAAGGGTAGTCTTGTCTATCCAGCAATGAGTATATCTGTAAGTCTTGTAAGTATTCTTAGCAAAAGGACGCTCAGCAATAATACCAAGCTTTCCGTCATAAATCTCATATTTTCCAAACCTGTCTCCAGATGAAGGGATTTCGTAATAGTAACCATCCCTAAAAATAATCTCCTCATCCAATTTAGCTGTAATATCAGCCCCTGTATTTTTATAATCTATTACAAGATTAGGATCAGACACATCGCTCACATTCTTAACAAGAATAGAGACCTGATCCGTACCCGCCTTAACCCATAAATCAAAATATTTCTCAACCCTCTCATCGGGGTTAGGAGTCGGCGCAGGATCATCATTCTTATCGCAAGATGATACAACCAAAGAGAACATTGCCGCAACGGCAATCAAAAAAAACTTAAAATTTTTCATTTTTGTAATGTATAATTAATTGATGAACAATCTGAATTTAAGAAAAAACGCCCTACCGGGCTTCTGTAGCATGAAATTATCATACAACTCCCTATCAAATAAGTTATTGCACTCCAAAGACAGATTATACCTCTCCCTTTTCCATGAATATGAAAAAACCGCATTATGCTGATATTGTGTAGGTATTTTAGATTTTCCCGACAACGAACCATAAGCCTCCCAAGTAAGAAAGAACCAGTGAACATACTGGTAATGATAACCAATCATAAGCTTATCATAGGCCCCTATAAGATTTCTAAAATAAAGATTCATCTCTGCATTACCAAACAGCCACGGACGATTAGGAAGCTTATTCTTATAAGTAATAGACGGCTTGCCATCCTCCTTATACCTATTCATATCCACCGCTTTCTGATAGCTACAGTTAGCCATAAACCGCAACATATCGCTAAAATTATACGAAAAATCACCCTCCACCCCCTTAACATTCACGCTCGACACATTTTCATACTGCACCATTCCGTCTCTCTCAGACAAAACCGCCCTTATATAGTTTGAAGCATCCCTTGTAAACGCATTAGCTTCATAATTAAACAGATGTTTATCCCTAACCTTAAAAGAGCCAAACAACCCCACATTATAATTATTACTGCTCTCAGGTTTCAATTTAAGATTGGCCAAAACAGTAGTACCATTACCCAACAACTCATTACCAAGAGGCAATCTCACACTATGCTCGTATGAGACTTTAAGAGCAAGCGCCTCCATTAAAGCATATCTAACCGCAGTACCATACCCCCAATAACTCTTGGTAGCCCTCTTATCCACCCTGTCGGAGCCGGTTATCCAGTATTTATCTCTCTGAGTAACCTTTAGATAATTCAGGTAATCCTTTACAAAAAACAGATTATTCATCTTTCCCTTAAACAGAGACTGATTATAAGATAACCCAATAATATGCTTGGCTAACACATCCTTAGATTTAGAAAAAGATTTATCAACCTCATCATATCTCTCATTTCCAAGCCTATTCATAAGATAATTAAGATTAAAAGAATGATTGCTGTTTACAACATAATCAAAATTAGCCCTGGCTACAGCCCTTGGACGTTTATAATTTCTTATAGACTTACTGTCGCCCATAATCTCATTACGAGTAGTCTCAATAAAATTCCTGTTCCAATCATATTTCCTAAAAGCCGTATCTATTGTACGAGAATGATCCCAAGTATAAGACAACAAAGCATTTAAACGCAGCTTATTAACAATAAAATTCCGTTTACTGTAAGTAGCAGACAGACTTTTGGAATCAGATTGCCTCTTGGCCTCACCATACACAATAGTCTGAATAGAGCCGGTTTGCAACTCCTTGTCAACCTTTGAATATGACCCCAAAACAAAAAACGAATCTGCCCACCTCCTATTTGTCACACCCAGTTCCAACTGCCCTAACAACGAGAAATAATCATCATGAAAACGTCTTCTGCTCTCATTAACATACTTACCTTTATCCTCATTCCAAACCTCAACATTCTTAACCTTATAGCTATTATCGGAGTAATTTACACCTATTGTAGGTTTTACAATAATCCCTTTAAAAAGATACTGAGCATTAAAATCCGTCTTATGAGTATTAAACGAACCATAACCGTAAGAAAAATCCAAATAATTACGTCTGTCCTCCTTAGTAACAATATTAATTGCACCCCCCAAAGCATCGGAACCCAAGTAGGCAGGCACTACACCCTTATATATCTCTATCCTCTCAATAATATTTACCGGCAGATTAGCAAGATTCACCCCCGAACCTTTAGAAGACAACGGCACCCCATCAATAAAATATCTCACAGAATTTCCCGACATCCCATTTATAGAGAGTTCAAAATCAGATCCCACACCGCCAGACTCCCTAACCTTAACCCCCGTTGTTTTATTTATTACAGAATTAAGATTATGAGCCGAACTTATAATAGGCCTAACATTCAATGCATTAACAGCCAGAGCACTCTCTTTTAGCAGTTGGGCATTACTCTTGCCAACAATCATAACTCCCTCTAAGCTCTCTTTCTCCTCCTCAAGAATAAACCCAATCTCTTTATTTCCGGAAATTACAACAGGTTCCTCAACTGTTTTGTATCCCATAAAAGAGACAACAACAATGTATCTGCCCTTAGGCAAGTTTAATTTAAACCCTCCATTTTTCCCGGTAACAGTCCATATAGCGGCATTATCCTTAACAGAGACAGTTGCAGATTCAATAGGCTCCCCATTTTTAGATTCAACAACACCTTTAAGTTGATAACGCATCTGCGCAAACAACGGAACAGAAACAATAAAAAAAATCAGCAGAGACAAAAAACTTTTCATTCCTTAACCTTTTAATAAGGAATAAAGCCTGCCTATATCAAGCAATAAAAAGAATCTATAAAATTGATACCTGCAAGCTTTATTACCCGAAAGCTTAACATTTAACAACTTGGCAGGTCTTCTGGCTCGCTCCATCTTTGATGCCTTCCCATCCATACAGATAGTGGCTGTGATTATCAAAGAATAATTAAGGAACTTACAGCGGCGGTGTCTGCTCATGATTCTCACATGATTCCCTTTTCATCCGTATTCAAGATATTGAAATCCGGACACCAAGTTGGGCTGCAAATGTAGATATTTTTTTGAAAAACAAAAAAAGAGGCTGACCCAAAAGGGTTGGTCTCTTTTTTATATAGGGTGTCGTAGAGTTGTCGGAAGGCTCCGACAGAGTTCCG
>UQWT01000016.1 GCA_900544815.1 uncultured Bacteroidales bacterium
CCTCTCTGAAAAATAAATGTTTTTATTGCTTATTATCCGCACCCAAAAAGTTGCATTTATAAGTTGAACTCAAGTTTTTTTACTCTATTCTTGTTTTGGACTTGCTTCATACCACTCTTTACCGCAGTCTCTGCAAAAAACCCAACAGCCCTCTTTTCCATCTGGATGATAGTGATTAGTCTCACGACTTCCACAAACCGGACATTTCAAGACACACTTAGTAGCATAAGCTGCAATCGCTCCACAACATAATGAAAGTGCCACAACAATAACAAATGTTAATTTCCCAAATTTGTTTTTCATAATAAATGATTTTTAAAAGTTAATAAAAAATTAATACTTAGGTTTTTCTATAACACCCTCCCAACTATTACCACAGTATCTGCATACAGCATGATATGCATCTCTATCATTCTTGTCAAGATGAAAATGATAGACATCATCTATATTTCCACACACATCACACTGCAAAGGATACGCATCTACAGCGGAACAATGTACGCAAGGATTTGAGTATGCTATAGCTATTCCGCCACTGACTAATATTAGTAATAATACTACTAATACCTTTTTCTTTAATTTCTTTTTCATAGTAAAAATTTAATTAAAAATATATTGCAATTACTGCGGGATTATAGATGAAGTATAGCCATTCCATTCGTAATCACAGGATTTGCAGATAGCATAATACTCAGTACTATTAGGACTGCTATGAATATGAATAACATTATCACCGCCACACATTGGGCAAAATTTCTCACATTCACAATCTGTTGCATGGATAGCAAATAAGCCACCACATACAAGTAATAATGAAATTGCAAGTGGCAAAATTCTTTTAAATCTTTTCCATAAAAATAAGTTTTAGTGTTAATAATTGATTAATAAATAGAAACTCAATAAAATAATGAGTGTGCCAGATAGGTTTTAGTATTTTTTTCGTAAAAGCGTTTTTTCATAGAATTAAGTTTTATTAAGAGCGAAGATAATAAAATATTTTTTTATTGCAAATACATTTTACATGTATTAATTAAAAATTTAAAAATTATTTGAACACATCCTAAGATAAGTGTATATGAATAACTCACGCTGCAACATTTCTCTATAGTCTGCAACACATTTGGTATAACGCCTATATATAATATTGCATTCTGCTGTCAAAATATATATATTTGCACGGAAAGAAACACATACTTAATATGGGACAGACATCTATTACAATTAGAATAGACTCAAATATCAAACAGCAGTTTGATGCTTTATGTCAGGATTTCGGGATGAGTGCCAATACAGCATTCAATATTTTTGCACGTTCAGTAGTTAAAAATAGAAAGATTCCATTTGATATTAAGGCAGACTCAAAAGAAGATATCGCAAAAAAAGCACAAGAAGCAATTCTTCAAATGCGTGCCATATCCGATGCCAACGGGAATTCTAATATGACTCTTGAAGAAATTAATGCAGAAATCTATGCCACACGCGCTAAAGAGAAATAGCCCAAATGAAACAGTATTACGCAGTTATTGATACCAATGTCATAGTATCAGCACTAATATCATCTCTCAAGAATAAGGCGTCTGCACCTGCACAGATATTAGATTTTGCATTAAACACGACAATAACCCCAATCTATAACGAGGAGATTATTAAAGAATATAAAGATGTCCTGTCCCGCAAAAAATTTGGGTTTCCAAAAGAGACTGTTGACACTTTGATAAATGCTATAATTACATTAGGCATATACTCAGACAAGATTATTGCCGATGCTGTTTGCAATGACCCTAAGGATGTAGTATTCTATGAAGTCACACTTTCTGTTTCTGAAGCATACCTTATAACCGGGAATATTAAAGATTTTCTACTAAAACCGTTTATCGTAACGCCTGCAAAAATGTTAGATATAATTTTAACGACAAATCAAATAAAAAAATGAGAGAGGTTAATCCAAAAGATACAGCACGTGCTGAGGCTTTTGAGTTGTGGATGAAATCGCCAATGCCAATGGTAACTTTAACCAAAACAATGAATATAAGCAGATTGCTAAGGCTATCAAAAAAGAGAGATTTAAAGTTGAATATGCTTATGGCTTGGTGTATTGGTAGAGCCGCAAAACAGGTAAAAGAGTTTTATATGTTGCCTGTTGGAGACAAATTAGTAGAATATGATAAGTTAGCCATTGATGTAATTGTTCACAACAACAGAGGCAATATCTCCTTTTGCAATATACCACTCAAAGATAATATAGCCGAATTTAACAATGAATATCTGCGCCTTACAAAAGAGGCAGCCATTACATGTGAGGGCAACACCATAGAGGATGCAATGGTTATAGGGACTTCCGCTCTTGTACAGACGGAGTTAGACTGTATTGTAAATCAATATACAGAGCTATTCCGCAACCCTATAGTTATGTGGGGAAAATATCGCAAAGGGTTTTGGCGCACCACATTACCGGTATCTTTCCAATTCCATCATGTCCAGATGGATGGCATGCATGCCGCAACATTCCTCCAGACTCTGCAACAAGAGATGTATAACATATATCGCAACGCAAAGAGAAAGCTATAGGTTGCAAATAGGATGTTTTGCAGCATTCTCAATTCATAAAAAAAGAGCATCTACCTCTTTATCAAGGGCTTTTTTAATGAACGAATTTATAGACACCCCTCTTTGAGAGGCGAGATATGCTATTCGCGAATGTGTCTGAGGAGATATTCTGATATTAAGAGTACCGGTATAACTTTTGTGCGCAGGTATGCCGGATGCTTCACAATATGAAATATAATCATCAACTGCATTATGAAATGAATCTTTTAACTCTTCAACACTTTCACCTTCAAAATTAACCAAGCCATCAATTCCCTCTATTTTTCCAAAAAAGATGTTATCTTTTTCGCTAAATGAAACAGTTCCAATGTAGCCCTTGTATGTAATCGTGTTCATAATATAAAATTAAATTAACCCTAATTCAGATAAATAATCTAACACCTGCTTCATTGCATAAGATTTTACAACATTTTTAGGATGAGGTTTGTGCAACATTATCGGAGCTTTATCTTTACATATAAATATAAATCTAGACCCCGAAGTCTTGTCTTTATTATAAATATTATATCCAAAGAACCCCAACAGTTTTATCATTTCATCAAATGTAAAATCAGTTGGTTGTCTCTTAAATCTCTCTATCAACTTCTCCTTAGTCCCCATCTCTAATATTTTTGAACAAATGTAACTATTATTTAGTGACAGTGCAATAATTTAATAGATGCTTTTCTTAAAATTCGCTTCATATACAACTTAATGAACACTGCTCAGAGGCCTTCGCTTATTTAAGTTTGCTTCCGCAAACATGCTTTGCTTCGCAAAGGATTACGCCTGTTTAAATAGCCTGCAAGGCCACAACCATGCTTTTTTCAAATAGCGCTCAAGTTACAACTAACTAAATGCGAGACAACCGCAGCGTACTGAAGTACGTGAGGATTGGCGAGTCATGAAAGTTAGGAAGTAAATTGGGATGCTATTTGAAAAAAAAGTGCCCGGAACAAGACTCGAACTTGCACAGACTTACGTCCACTAGTCCCTGAAACTAGCGTGTCTACCGATTTCACCATCCGGGCTTAACGTTTAACGCTTGGGGTTGCAAATATAATAATTATATGGTAAGTAATTACATTTTTACATGTTTTAATGCAATAACTTTTTTGTTACATTCATAAATTGGCAACAGGAATAAAGCTAACTAATTTGTTATAAATTTTACAATTAATTATAAACCAAAGCATTATAACACAGTATCACCAAATACCTCTAACAATAATAAAAATGGATATTTTGTCGGGAAGAAAAATATTAAAATGGATAGCCTACGCCAAATTGGATACCATAATTGTTCTTTTTGAACCAATTTCCCGGACCATTCCAAGAGTTGTATTCGGGATCATAGGTTTTAAAACCCATGTCGAGACGTAGGAGAACAAACTCAAGATCGAACCTTAAGCCAATTCCACAGTCAAAGGCAAGATGCTTATAGAAATTGTTAAATCTGAACAGGCCTTTGTTAAAGTTGGCTGTCGCATAGTCTCCTTTGCCTACTCCTGATATCTTGGAGATGTCTGTTAATCCTAATGTATTTGATTCGCTCTTGGAATGCTTTAGATTCCAGATGTTGCCAATGTCTATGAATATAGCGCCGTCAAACATCCAGAATAGTGGAAAACGGTATTCCAAATTGGCTTCCAAGTGAAGCTCACCTGTCTGATTTGGAAGAGACCATGTCGTATCTCGTTGCGCATAACCCGGGCCAACGGTTCTTGCCTGCCATGCCCTAAGGCTGTTTGCACCTCCGGCCCAGAAGAGCTTTTCAAAGGGGAGGACATCTGAATTGCCATATCCTGTTCCAATGCCAACCATGGCTCTGGCGGCTATAGCATGATCTCTGTTATCTCCGAATTTCCACGTATATACGGCAGAGATCTCCTCGCGTGCATATTGTGCATATGGAGTATTCCAGAATTTCCGTTCGTTATTGCTGTTCTTCTCCATAAGGCCGTTGAAGAGGCTCATTACATTGCCGGCTATATCTGTCTGAGTTCTGAAATAGAAATAGCTTTTGGTGTTATCGCCATCAGGATTGGTGGTATAATAAAATGTAAATCCAAGCCCAAGGTCAAAGTGGTTCTGGTATGAGTTCTTAAGGAACGGATTATCCAACCCCTCTAAAAAAGATTGTTTTACTTTGGAGAGGTTAACTATATTCAACTGTATAGGGTTAAGCGTATAGAAGTAACTCCTGTGCACATTCCATGTATAACCTATTGTGGATGAGATGATATTCCTTGTATACTCCGGGCGTTCCTGAAAGCTGTAAGAGAGTGAAAAGGCCGTTCTGGGCAGGGTGCTACCTCTAAAAAACCTGTTTGGCAAGCCTACGAAATTTGGTATGCTCAATGAGGTGGAGACTCCAAATTCTGTAGATCTTGTTTTCTTTCCAACCCAATACTGGAAATCTCCCATAAAGCTTATGTTGAAAAGTTCTCCCCCTTTAAAGAGGTTTTTGTGATAATATGATATTGATGGCGAGATACCTAAAAGAGCATTGGAATTTGTTGAAGCATTAAGGCCTATCTTGTAGCCTTGCTGCTGTGATGCAACAAGTTTTATATTGGTATTTACTCTGTTGCTGTCTATCTCGTCTACCTGAATATTTACAGCACTGAACATCCCAAAGTTGGAAAATCTGCTATATGTATTGGCTATTGTCTGTTCATCATATACAGTACCCGGCTTTACTGTATTAAGACGCGATACTACTTTCCTATGGATGAAGGGCTTACCTTTATATATTATATTTATCCCCCTAAAATTTGCTGTGTCTGACTTTAAAGCAGTTACAATGCCGTCATATCCTGAATTGTTGCGCACAAGTTCAATATTCACCGAATCGATTGAGTAAACGTTGTGCGGTTTTGCAGATGCCGGCGACTCGTTTCTTGTATAATTATCGATTGTTACAAACAGATCCGCTGTGCCATTACCTTTGAGGGTATCTGCCTTAAAGAAAAAGTAATTGCCTGTAAATCCGTAATATCCTGCATTTCTAAATAATTGGGAAGCCCTCTCCGCCTCTTTTTCCAAAACCTTTACCGAAAGATAGCTGCCTTTTTTAAGGTATGTGTTATGGTTAACATCATTGTAAAACAGGTTTACTATGGATGTATCAACAATATCATAGCTTATTGAGTCTATCCGGTACCTCTTTCCAAGTCTGACTTTATAGTAGGCTATAGATTTTTTGTTCTTTGTAATAATGGAATCTTGCACATGTGAGCCATAAAAGCCCCTGTTTATCAAATAATTATTAATATTATTCAAGGAACTTGCTGTCATTGCGGTATCGTAAATGACAGGAGCCTGTCCTATTTTCTTTATAAATCTGTCCCATCCTTTGCCCTTACCGTTGCTCCAGTTGTAAACATTCAGGAACGGATTCCAGCCAAAGATAAAATATGTATTTGGTTTCTGTTTTATGTACGACAAGATCTCAGCGGCCGAGATATCTGCATTTGGAAATTCTTTCAGATTCTCCACCTCTACTCTGTTTGCAACCAACCTGCTTTGCCCTTCGGGTATAACCTTTGTAGTGCTGCAACCCCAGGCCATTGCAAGCAAAGAGATGAATGATAAGTATATAGAGTAAATATGTCTATTCATAATTAAATTCTGCTTCCCGACAAAATGGAACTGTCATGTCTACAACAATAAAATCCTTAAAGAGTTTGTCGGGAATAAAATAATGACAAAAATAAAAAAATTAAAACAGCTTTTTAAATAATACAGAGCATTATATAACAAAAAATGTATATTTGCAGCCAATTTAAGAATCCGACTAACGCAGATTGCAAATTATCTGTTAAAGTAAGTTAACTACATTTAAAAAATGAAGAACAAGTACATTGATTTGATTGACCAGACTTTTGAATTTCCTCAGGATGAGTTCAAAGTTATTGACGGCGATTTGTATTTTCACAATATCCCTATGATGGATATTATTGAACAATATGGAACACCTCTCAAGATAACCTATCTGCCTAAAATTTCCCAGCAGATTCAGATTGCCAAGAGAATGTTTAATGTTGCAATGGCCAAAGTAGACTATAAAGGCACATACAACTACTGTTACTGTACCAAAAGTTCGCATTTTTCATTTGTATTGGAGGAGGCACTAAAGAATAATATAAACCTTGAGACCTCATCTGCCTTTGACATTAACCTCATTGAGGCTCTATATAACGAAGGCATTATAAATCAAGACCTTTACATTATCTGTAACGGGTTTAAAAAGGATGCCTACATAGAGAATATTGCTAATTTAAGGAATAACGGATGGGAGAATATCATTCCTATTTTGGATAATATGAATGAGTTTGATGATTTGGATTTATGCGTTAAGGAGCCAACAAAAATAGGCATAAGGATAGCGTCTGAGGAGGAACCTAAGTTTGAGTTCTATACATCTCGTCTTGGCATAAGGTATTCAGACATTGTCCCTTTTTATGAAAACAAGATAAAAAACAGCAAGAAGTTCAACCTTAAGATGCTGCATTTCTTTATTAATACAGGTATAAGAGACAATGCTTACTATTGGAACGAACTTTCAAAGTGCGTTAGCGTTTATTGCGATCTAAAGCAGCATTGCGATACTTTGGATTCTCTTAATATTGGTGGCGGTTTCCCTATAAAGAGTTCTCTGTTGCAGGACTATGACTACGAATATATGGCAGAGGAGGTCATATCCCAGATTAAGAGCATATGCCAGCAACGTGGGGTAAAGGAGCCAAACATATTTACAGAGTTCGGATCCTTTACAGTTGGTGAAAGCGGTGCAACCATCTTCCAGATCTTAGATCAGAAGCAACAGAATGACCGTGAACGCTGGTATATGATAGACAGCTCCTTTATGACCACTCTTCCCGACACATGGGGTATTAAACAGAGGTTTATCCTTCTCCCTATAAACAAATGGGATCAGGAGTATCAAAGGGTGTTCTTAGGCGGTCTCACCTGTGATTCTCAGGATTACTACAATGCAGACGCTCACGCAAACGCAATCTTCCTTCCTAAAATAAAGGATAAGAGCGACCCTCTTTACATAGGTTTTTTCCATACAGGCGCATATCAGGAATCGATTGCCGGCTATGGCGGCATACAGCACTGCCTGCAGCCTGCTCCAAAGCATGTTATAATTGACTTGGATGAGAATGGGGAGTATTTTACCAAGTTGTTCAGTAAGGAGCAGTCATACAAGAGTATGTTAAAAATCTTAGGCTATTAAAAATTAAATAAAAAGGCAACTGCTGTGTTACGCTTGCTTCGCATATCCTCATTTACCTAAGTAAACTCCGGTATGCTCAGCTTCACAAGCCTTGCATTTGCTCTTTTTATTTAATTTTTACAGAGCTTATACATAAATGGAAATTTTGGCATTACACTTAATTTTAATTAGCTAAAGCCAAAGCCAAATAAAAGTTAATAGTTGAGAGTGTATAGTTTATAGTCAGTTTTAAAGCTAATAGCAATAAAGTTTAAAATAAAAACTAATATCTTTAAAACCATAAGCTGATAAACTGACTATAAACTTTTAACTATAAACTATATTAATACGCATTTTATATGGCACAACTTACGGCAGCAAAAATAAAGTCTATTAAATCGCTATCTCAGAAGAAGTTCCGCAATGAGGAGAAGCTCTTTATTGTGGAGGGGGAAAAACTTGTAGAGGAGGCAGAAAAATCGGGATTTAAGATAGTTGAAAAATATTACAGAGATGAAATAGGTGACAATGCAATGAGCAGAATCTCATCTCTATCCTCTCCATCTCCGGTGCTTGCTGTTGTTGAACAGAAAAATGTCTCACTTGATGTGTTCATACAATCATCCATAGCCGTTGATAATGGGCTGTATCTTGCATTGGACGATATTAAAGACCCCGGTAATCTTGGAACAATAATTAGAGTTGCAGATTGGTTTGGGATAGATGCCATCTTTGCGTCAAATGAAACTGTTGAGCTATATAATCCAAAGGTTGTTCAAGCCACGATGGGAGCCATATTTAGGAAGAATGTTATCTATTGTAATCTGAAGGAAGCTCTTTCTGCACTGTCTGACAAAGGATTGCCTGTTTACGGAACGTTTTTAGACGGAGAGAATATATACAAAAAAAAACTTACACCTAATGGGGTAATTGTTATTGGCAATGAATCTAACGGTATTGGTAAAGCCGTTGAAGAAACTGTTGGGGAGCGTCTGTACATTCCTCCCTACCCTGCCGGTGCTGTTACTTCGGAGTCTCTGAATGCAGCCATTGCCACAGCCATTGTATGCTATACGTTTAGAAAAGGATGACCCGAAGTCAGGCCATCCTTTTGTTTTCTTAATTATTTTTTTCTTTCTTCTTAAACAGATTCTTTCCCTTATTAAGAAGGTTCTTGGCCCCATTTTTCACATTTCCGGTAGAATTCTCTTTTATCTCATTTGGGTTCTTTGAAGAATATACATAATATCTTAATAATATTCAAAACTTTAAGGAAGTCGCTGTCTGAGCACTTCATATAGTACAACTCCACATGCTACAGATACATTAAGAGAGCCTATACTGCCTTGCATTGGAATCTTAACCTCTGCAGTAGCCATCTCTCTAATGGCAGGAGATACCCCCTTATCCTCTGCCCCCATAACTATTGCAACAGGGCGTTTGAAATCTGCAGAATAGATATAGTTATCTGTCTTTTCCGTTGCCACAACTATATCTATATCGCTCTCTTTTAAATAATAGAGTGCTGTCTTTAAATTTGGCACCTTGCATACATCCATTTTAAGGAGTGCCCCTGCAGAGGTCTTGATGGAATCCGGAGTGATTGACGCGCCCCCTTTTGCCGGAATGATTATGGCATTCACCCCTGCACATTCTGCAGTACGAGCTATTGCTCCAAAGTTACGTACATCTGTGACACTGTCCAAGATAAGGAATAGCGGAGCTTTTTCTGAATTAAGGGCATGCTTCACGCAATCCTCTATTGAAACATAGTCAACTGTGGCGATTGTAGCGACAACACCTTGATGCCTACCTTTAACCATTTTATCTAACTTATCACCCGGTACAAACTGGAATGGAATAGATTTGGCCATAAGAAGGTCTAACAGTGTATGAAATTGATCACCCTCCATCCCTTTCTTAAAAAACACTTTATCTATTTTCTTTTCTGAATTTAGTGCCTCTATAACAGGGTGCATTCCAAACAGATAGTTTACCTTATCTGAATGCTCTTCTGTAGGGGTGTGGCCATTTTTATTAAAAGGTTTCCCAAAAGGCTTCTTGTCAAACTCTCTTTTTGCCCCACCTCTTTTGTTAAAATTACCTCTTTCTCCATCTCTCTTCTCAAAACTTCTCCCGCCAAACCTCCTTTTGTCAAAATGTTTGGCATCTGTACCCCTTTTAAAAGTCTCGGTATCGTTGTTAAAATCTGTCATATTATTTATTCTCAATTATTTATTCCACTTGGCTTTGGCCTTAGATCTGGCTTTAGCTTTGGCTAATTAAATTTTTATAGCCAATGCCATATCAGTTTATAGCTTTAGCATTAGCTTTGGCTTTAGCCTTCTCTACTCTCTTTACTATTAAAAATTGCTAATGCCAACGCCAACGCTTTTCTCTACCCTCTTTACACTAAAAAGGCCAACGCTAACGCCAAAGCCAATGCTCTTAACTAACAAGCTTATCCAAACGCTCCTGCTCTATAGTCCATATCTCCATAGCCTCTTCTAATTTTTTCCCAACCTCTTCATATAAAGTGTAAAGTTCTTCCATCTTTTGAGGAGTTCCTCCCCCGGCAAGCTCATCCTCAATGGCTTTTTTCTTTCCCTCAAGAGCCTCAATCTCATCCTCTGCCTTTTTTACCTTGTTCCTGACAGTTCTAATCTCCTTATCCAATTCACGCTGTTGTTGGGCTGTGAGAATAGGATGTTCGCGCTTTGCCGCTTTATTATTAGAGGATTTGTCGGGAAGCATAGCAGTATTATTGGCTGCATTGCCGCCTACAGCAGTTGAAACCGTATCCCGCCGCTCTTTAGCTGTTACTTTAATATCCTTACGCTCAATCTCATGAAGGTTCTCCAACCTTTTACGTGCAAGGAAGTCGTTTATACCGCCAAGGTGCTCCTTAACACGCCCGTCCTTAAACTCATAAACTTTGCTAACAAGGCCATCCAAAAAGTCTCGGTCGTGAGATACTATTATAATTGTTCCGTCATATGCCTGCAGAGCCTGTTTGAGCAGGTCTTTTGAGAGCAGATCCATGTGGTTGGTAGGTTCATCCAACGCCAACAGGTTGTGAGGACGCAACATAAGTTTTGCCATAGCCAAACGGGCACGTTCACCGCCACTAAGTACAGCAACCTTTTTATCTATATCCTCGCCCTTAAATAGAAATGCTCCAAGTATATCCCTCAATTTTGTCCTTATGTCACCAACGGCTATTTTATCTAATGTTCCAAATACAGTATCCTGTTTATCCAAGACATCCTCCTGATTCTGTGCAAAATAACCCATATCCACATTGTATCCCAACTTGGCAATGCCATCTATAGGGAACAGCTCTCCGGTAATGATCTTCATAAGGGTAGACTTACCCTCACCGTTACGCCCCACAAAAGCTACCTTCTCCCCCCTTTCAATGGTCATGTTCACATCGTTGAGAATAACCTTTGTTCCATAGCCTATTGTTGCATCCTTGCACTCAAAAACCACATTTCCGCTTCTTGGTGCAGGCGGGAACTTTATATTCAGTGCCGCCTTGTCCTCAAGATCAACCTCTATAATATCTAATTTTTCCAACTGTTTTATGCGGCTCTGCACCTGATTGCTCTTTGTTGCCTTGTACCTGAACCGTTCAATAAAATCTTCGGTCTTCTCAATAAGACGCTGCTGGTTCTCATACGCAGCACGCTGTTGCTCCATACGCTCCTTTCTAAGTTCCTTATACTTTGTATATGGAACCTTATAGTCGTATATCTTGCCAAGCATAATCTCAACAGTACGTGTGGTAACATTATCCAAAAACTTACGGTCGTGAGATATTACAACAACTGCCCCTTTAAAGTCTTTAAGATATCCCTCAAACCATTCAATAGACTCAATATCAAGGTGATTGGTAGGCTCATCAAGCAGAAGCACATCCGGAGCCTTAAGCAAAATCTTTGCAAGCTCAATACGCATATTCCAACCTTGACTGAATGTAGAGGTCTGCCGCCCAAGCTCATTTTCTTTGAATCCCAACCCTTTTAGCACCTTAACAGCCTTAGATTCAACAGGTTCATCCTCCATTATGGTAATCCTGTCATTAATCTCATTCATCTCCACCATAAGATTATGGTAAGACCTGCTCTCGTAATCTGTCCTCTCCCCCAATTCCCTACCAATCTCCTCCAACCTCTCATGCATCTTAAAGAGCGAATCAAAGGCGGTAAGGGTTTCATCCAAAACTGTTTTTCCCTTTGCATGCTCCATAATCTGAGGCAGATAACCAATATTCACCCCTGGAGGAACCATTACACTGCCATGCGTAGGTGTATTAATTCCAAGAATGAGTTTAAGCAATGTAGACTTGCCAGCCCCGTTTTTTCCAACAAGACCAATCCTATCGTTATCGCTTATATGAAAATTTATATCCTTAAGCAGGTCGAAACCGCCAAAAGAGAGCGTTAAATTATTTATTGAAATCATCTTTCTCCTCCAAATTTCCCTTCATTTTTATATCTTTTTCCTTCCCGACAATATCTCCAGTCTCTATATTATTATCATTATCTGTAATTTGTCCCTTACTGTCCAAAATAACTTCTTCATTTGAACCACTGTTTTCGCTGTTAACATCTCTGCCATCGTTATCATTATCAGTAGCCTCTGAATCATCTGTTTCATCTTTCTTTTTGTCTGAACATAGCAGAATGCTTATCTCATAAAGAAAGTATATTGGCGTAGCAACCGCAAACAGAGTAAACGGATCACCTGACGGAGTTATGAATGCAGCTAATACCAATATTATAACAAAGGCATGTTTCCTATATTTTTTAAGAAGGCTCTTTGTTATAATTCCAAATTTAGAGAGCAGTAGAGCAAGACAAGGAAGCTCGAACACTATACCCATAATTAGTATAAGCCACACAAACATAGAGATATACGATTGTAGTGAAATCTCATTGACCACAGACCGGCTTACCTGATATGTCCCCAAAAAACGCAGAGTAAGCGGGAATACCAAGAAATAGCCCACCATCACCCCTATAAAAAACAGGAATCCCGACAACCCGAATGCCCTCTTTACCGCTCTTATCTCATTTGGATAGAGAGCCGGAGAGACAAACCCCCACAAAAAGTACAATATTATAGGTGTGGCGCACACCAAACCAAAATAGAAAGAGGTACTTATATGTATAAAGAACTGGGCAGACAGTTCAATGTTAATCAGTTTAAGAGAAAACGGTTCAAGTGCCGGCAGGTGAAGCCACTGCAAGACCCTGTCCATCCCTCTGTAAAGGATGAAATCAGAACTTGTAGGTGCAAAAATAATGGAATCAAACAGGATATCTTTAAGACCGAAAAAGACAAGCATAAAGACCACCAAAAATATGGCAGACCTGTACAATACCTTTCTCAGTTCATCCAGATGATCCCAAAATGTCATCTCAGAGTCACTCATCCGGCAAAACTATCTCTATTTTTTCTCCTCTTTCTTAGTTGTATCGGCATTTATCTCATTTTCAATGCCGTTAACCCCCTCTTTAAAACTCTTAACACCCTTTCCCAAACCCTTCATAAGCTCAGGAATCTTCTTACCGCCAAAGAAAAGAAGAACAATAAGTGCAATAATGACAATCTCGCCAACGCCAAGATTTCCAAAAAGAAGAATATTATGCATAATACAAAAAGTTATAATTAAAGAGAACAGCCTCTCAGCCGGCCTCACAAAAAAATTATCTAATCAAAATATTCATCAAAAACATCGGTAAAGATTTTTGGTGCCCTTGTAGGTCTACGCGTATCCGAATGAATAAACCCAAGCATTACCTTACCAGAGCAAACTAATTCATCTCGTTGATTATAAATCTCTGTTTCAACTACAACCCTTGCCAAAGGCCTGTTTTTGATAACAGACACAATCCTAAGCAGATCTCCCATTTTTGCCGGGATCTTGTAGTCACACTCCACGTGAGTAACAGGAAGCATAATACCGGCCTCCTCAATCTTCTCAATAGGCAAACCATAATCTATGAGCAACTGATGCCTTCCACACTCAAAATAACGTATATAGTTTGAGTGGTGTACAATTCCCATAAGATCTGTCTCGTAATACCTTACCTCCAATTTAGTCTCAGATACAATCATAATCTTTTTCTTCCCGACAATCTGTCTTATTTTATATATCTTACCTCTTTGTAACTCTCTTTACAGCCCTCCAAATCTCTCCAATCCACAAAACAACGGATGTTCCTGCAATAATACAAACCCACTCCAAAGCCGTAAGTGGAGAAGTCCTAAAGAACCCGCCGCCGAACTGTATAATTATAATCTGCAGCACAACAATCATAAGTGCAATGAACAAGAACGACCTGTTTTTTGCAAGTCCGTAAAATGCCGAGTGATTCGAGCCTAATGTTCTTGCATTTAGCATATTCCAAAACTGCAACATAACAAATATGGTAAAGAACATAGAAAGTTCGTGAACGCTTATGTCATTATTTCTGTTAAACCATAAAAGCAATCCAATCAGCACCACAAGGAAAAATGCCCCCCATCCAAAGATGCTTCTGCACATCCCCTTAGTAATGATAAAATCGTTTATATTCCTGGGTTGCTTCTTCATGACATCCTTGTATGAAGGCTCAGTCGCCAGAGCCAATGCTGCAAATGTATCCATTATAAGATTAACCCACAACATCTGTGTTACAGTGAGAGGAAACTCAATGCCAATAAACGGACCTATCAAAGCCGTGCATAGGGCAACAACATTTATTGTTAGCTGGAACTGCACAAATTTCTGAATATTAAGATAGATAGACCTACCCCACTGTACAGCTTTGGTAACACTTGCAAAGGAATCATCCAAAAGTATAATGTCACTTGCCTCCTTGGCTACCGCAGTACCGGACCCCATAGCCAATCCAACATCTGCATAATTAAGCGCAGGCGCATCGTTGGTACCGTCTCCCGTAACCGCAACCACCTCTCCATGCTGCTGAAGTAATCTTACGAGGCGCATCTTGTCTGCAGGTCTTGCACGAGACATAACCTTTATCCTAAGAGCCGCTGCCAATGCCTCTTTGTCGGGAAGCTGTTCAAAATCGGCTCCTGTGATATAATTTGAATCGTTGTCTGTATCTTTCCACAACCCGGCCTGCTTTGCTATCTCAATGGCTGTAAGCGAAGTATCTCCGGTTACAATCTTTACGTTAATGCCTGCGTTGAGGCAACGGTTCATGGCATCCGGAACATCGCTTCTTATTGGGTCTGCAATAGCCACGAATCCTGTATATGTGAAACTGTTTTTATTACAGATCTCCTCAATATCAATATCAGCCGCATCTAAAAGATCTATCTCCTTTAAAGCAAAAGCCAGGCATCTGTTTCCTTTAAACTGATACCTTTTTATTCTTGCAGATATTGTCTCTCTCTCATCAGCTGAAAGTGCACATTTTCCCAAAATAATCTCAGGAGCGCCCTTTATATATAAGATAAGTTTAAGTGGGTTGTTAAGGTCAACCACCGTTGCCATGTATTTACGTTCTGTTGAGAACTGAAGGCGTTTTACTATCTTAAACGAAGCTCTAATTTTCTCATAATCAAAACCTTGGTCTTTAATATGCAATAACAGCGCCCCCTCTGTAGGATTTCCCACAGGTTCAAACTCGCCTTTTGCTCTCTCCTCCAAAAATGCGGTTGAATTGAGAGCAACCTGCTTGTAGAACTCTCCACTTGGCTGGAATGACGAGTAGACCACTGTCATTTTATTTTGGGTAAGAGTTCCGGTCTTGTCTGTGCAGATAACAGTTGTAGCACCCATTGTCTCGCATGCATGCATCTTCCTTACCAACGCATTATTAGCTGTCAGCTTACGCATACTGTACGCAAGGCTGAGCGTTACACTCATTGCCAACCCTTCAGGAACAGCTACCACAATAAGTGTAACAGCAATCATAAAGAAGTTTAGCAGAATGGTAAGATTGTTAAGGGTAAGCTCTAAAGTAAGAATTCCAAGTATAAGATCTCTTACAACAAGAGCCACGAAAGTAAGTACAGCAATGCTCAAACCGACAACCGAAATAACCTTTCCCAATTTTCCAAGCTGTCTGTTAAGTGGTGTCTCCGCGCCTGTCAGCTCACCGGCCAGACGTGCGGTCTTTCCTATCTCTGTATTATCTCCTACCGCAGTCACCTCCATAACACCATCTCCCTCTGTAACTGTTGTACCCCTATAAAGATTATTTGGGGAGTAGGCACCTTTGAAATTCGGTACTTTGGAGTGTGTTTTTGTAGACGGTTTGGATTCCCCGTTAAGTGTACTCTCATTAACACTAAGATCCATTGAATGTAGCAATACGCCGTCTGCCGGTATCTCATCACCTCTTTCTACTACCACTATGTCCCCTACCACAAGTTCGTCCTTTGGTATCTGCTTTATCCCCCCCTCTCTGTAAACCTTTACAAGCTCTTTGTCATTCATCTTGTTAAGGATATCAAACTCCTTACCCGCTTTGTATTCGTTTATAAATGATAGAAACGTAGCAAGAAATACGGCAATGATAATTCCAAAACTCTCTATCATTGAACCGTTAAAGTAACCTGTAACAAGCGACAGTAGTGTTGCAAACAGAAGCAGCTTGATTATAGGATCTTTAAATTTATCTAACAACATCTTTAACCAACTCTCCCTTTTTGGGGGTGTTAGGATATTGCTACCGTATTTATGTCTGCTCTCCTCTACTTGAGCATTATCTAATCCTTTAAAATCCATATTTATTTTGCTTTTGCATTGACCAATTTAATTTTGAAAGACAATGCCATGTTAGTTTATCTGCTTTAGCTTTAGCTTTGGCTAATTAAGTTTATTGTTTAAAGTCAGTTAACTAGTTTATAGTTTTAAAGATATTAGTTTTTCTTCTTTACTCTATAAACCATAAACTCTCAACTATAAACTTTTATAATACTGTCTATACACTATAAACTCTAAACTTTCAACTAAATTAAAGCTAACGCCAATGCCGGCGCTATAAACTCTATTTAAGTTGCGCAATGCGTCCTTTCAAACTCTCTATCTTACTCTCTGCATCTGCCTTTTTCTTGTTCTCAAGCTCAATAACCTTTGCAGGGGCTTTGCTTACGAACTTCTCATTTGACAATTTCGCCATAACACTTGCAAGGAATTTCTCCTGATACTCAAGTTCTTTCTGCATCTTTGCAAGCTCCTCCTCTACATTTATATGCTCTGCAAGAGGAACAAAGAACTCTGTTGTACCAACCATAAAGTTTACCCCCTGCGCCTGAGTTTCAAAAGCATCAACAATTTTAATTGCAGATATGTTGCCCAATTTCTCTATAACAGGGTTCATCTCTTTGCCATAAGGCTGCTTTACATACAATTCCAAAGCATCTTTTGGAGATATATTCTTGCTCTGGCGTATATTTCTAACATTCATTACAGCATTTAATGCAATGTCAAACTCCGCCATAACATCTGTAGAAAACTTTCCCGCAGCCGGCATCATGGCAAGCATAATTGTCTCACCCTCCTTTCTTGGTGCGAGATTCTGCCATAACTCCTCCGTAATGAACGGCATATACGGATGCAGCATCTTAAGCAGTGCATCAAAGAACTTAACAGTTGCATTATACGTTGCCCTATCTATCTTTGTCTGGTATGCAGGTTTCACAGCCTCCAAATACCAAGCACAGAAGTCATCCCAGAAGAACTTATAAACGGTCATTAATGAATCTGACAAACGGAACTTGTCAAACTGCTCATCCATAACAGAGAGTGTATAGTTAAGCTTGCTCTCAAACCATTTGACTGCAACCTCAGCTGCAGTGGATGGTTTGGCGTTTTCGTCTACCTCCCACCCCATTACAAGCCTGTATGCATTCCATATTTTGTTGGCAAAATTCCTTCCCTGCTCAACCTGGCTTTCATCAAACAGAATATCGTTGCCGGCCGAGCTGCAAAGCAGCATTCCAACTCTAACTCCGTCTGCTCCATACTCCTCCATAAGCTTTATAGGATCCGGAGAGTTTCCAAGAGATTTTGACATCTTTCTGCCCAACTTGTCCCTTACAATACCGGTAAGGTATACGTTCTTGAAAGGAACGTCTCCCATAAACTCATTTCCTGCCATAATCATTCTTGCAACCCAGAAGAAAAGAATCTCAGGAGCTGTAATAAGATCATTTGTAGGATAATAGTATACCAAATCCTTATTAGGCTCTTTGTCCGGGAAACCAGGTTTGGATGCATCGAACACAGACATAGGCCACAGCCAGGATGAGAACCATGTATCCAATACATCGTCATCCTGTCTTAAATCCTCTGCCTTAATATTTGCATCTAATTTACGAGCCGCCTCCAAAGCCTCCTCCAAAGTCGCCTCAACAACAAATCTTCCATCCGGAAGATAATATGCAGGGATTCTCTGTCCCCACCACAACTGACGTGAAATACACCAATCCCTTACATTCTCCATCCAATGGCGGTAGGTATTCTTGAATTTGTCTGGAATAAGCTTGATATTATCATCCATAACATCTTTAAGGGCCTTCTTTGCTAAATCGTCCATCTTTAAGAACCACTGCATTGAAAGTCTTGGCTCAATTACGGCATTTGTCCTCTCCGAATGTCCAACAGGCGATGTGTAATCCTCAATCTTCTCCAAATTGCCGGCCTCCTCCAACATCTTTACTATCTTCTTGCGGGCAACAAACCTGTCCTCGCCAACCAAAATCACAGCCTTCTCGTTAAGACGGCCGTGCTCATCTATAATATCTAACACAGGAAGGTTGTGCCTTATTCCAATATCATAGTCGTTAATATCGTGCGCAGGTGTAACCTTTAGACAACCTGTACCAAAATCCATAGTTACATAACTATCCTCAATTACAGGTATAGCCTTGTTTAACAGCGGAATATAAACCTTTTTACCCTTTAGCCAATGATAACGTTCATCATTAGGGTTAATACAGATTGCAGCATCGGCCATAATGGTCTCAGGACGCGTGGTTGCAATTGTAAGGAACTTATCAGACGGTTTCCCGTTCTCCTCAATGAAATATCTAAGGTAGTAAAGGTGCGATTTTGTCTCCTTGTGGATTACCTCCTCATCGCTCACAGCTGTAAGCCCCTCGGGATCCCAGTTAACCATTCTCACACCTCTGTAAATAAGCCCTTTTTTATAGAAATATACAAATGTATTTATAACCGCTTTACTGAGTGGTTCATCCATAGTAAATTTAGTCCTCTCCCAGTCACACGATGCACCAAGTTTCTTAAGCTGCTCAAGTATAATACCTCCATGCTTCTCCTTCCACTCCCAAGCGTGCTTCATAAACTCATCCCTTGTTAGCGAACTCTTCTCAATACCCTGCTCCTTTAACTTTGCAACAACCTTTGCCTCAGTTGCAATAGAGGCGTGGTCTGTTCCGGGAACCCAGCAGGCATTCTTGCCCTTCATTCTTGCCCTTCTCACAAGCACATCCTGAATGGTATTGTTAAGCATGTGTCCCATATGGAGCACACCTGTTACATTTGGTGGCGGAATTACAATGGTAAAAGGCTCTCTACCATCTGGTTCCGAATGAAAGAATCTGTTTTTCAACCAATAAGAATACCATTTATCCTCCGTTGTGGCAGGATTGTACTTTGCCGAAATCTCCATAATTGTATATTATTTTATTATTTATAACCGTTTTTTGCACTGCGTCTCCCATTCTCTTTGCAGTTATTATACCATTTGGTACACCTTTGGATATGGGCACAGCATACAAGCGGACAAAGGTACAAAAAATAGATGTATCCCTCCTATTTGCGGCTCAATTATAATAGTTTCTTAACTCTTTTAGTCTATTCTGCTTCCCGACAAGGCGTTAGCGTTAGCACTTTCTCTCAAATTTAAATTGGCCAAGGCTAAGGCTAAAGCCCAATAGGTTTACAGATTTATGTTCCCGAAGGCAAGGGTTACGGCCCTGCCGCCAACTTTTACAGACAGCTCTCCCCCTCTTAATAATATTTGAGCCGATATGAGAGATGGCCTGCCCATTTTCTCCCCTTGAATAACATTCACAGTCTGATTTCCTGCAACTATACCGTAATCAAACAGATAACAAGCCAAAGCTCCGTTAGATGTGCCGGTTGCCGCCTCCTCATCAATACCATAAAGAGGTGCAAAGTTTCTTGCATGTACCCTGCCATCTTTAGAATTGCAGGTAAAGGCGTGAACACCTACAACATTATACCTTTTGCTAAGTTCTGCCAATGCAGCAAAATCCGGAGCAACCTTATAAAGCTCCTCCTCATTTGCAACAGGAAGCATTATATCCCTTAACCCGGTGGAAACTATTCTTGGATGTAGATATAATTGAGGACTTACGTTGCATACCCCATGCCCATCTGCACGCTGCAATCCCATTATGGAATACAGTTCATCCACTGCATCTTTATCCTTAATATATTCATACAACTGAGACTTGGCCATATCCATCAATATCGACCCATTTTCCTTAACTTCAACACCCAAAACTCCTTGCAGAGTCTCTACCTCATACACACTGTCACGTTCAACCATCCTCTCCTCCAACAGAGCATGAAATGCCCCTATTGTTGCATGGCCACATAGCTCAACCTCTGCAACAGGTGTAAAAAACCTTATTTTAAACCTGTTATCTCCTAATAACTTTACAAAGGCAGTCTCTGAATATCTTAGCTCTGCGGCCACCTTAAGCATAATATCATTTGTCGGGAAACTCTCACCCTCCCTTATAATTACCACCCCTGCAGCATTACCCCCAAAAAGCCTCTCTGCAAATGCATCTATAATTTTAAATAACATAATCATTTAATTTTTCGCACCGTGAAGGTACAGAAAAAAATAAAAGCGTGTCACCAATTTATATAAAACCGATAACACGCCATTATTCAATTACCATTCCTCCTTGCCATTATTACTACTATAAAGGCTACTCTTTATACACTCTTCAATTTTGTCCATTACAACGTTTGAATACGCATTAGCCATAATTAAAGCTTTGCATGATGCTCTCTTATGTGGGTCTTTCTTTGCAACCAAAAATGATAAGTTGAAAATAATTTTATGTGAAAGAAAATTAAAAAAGGCTACAACTCCAAAACGCCAAACTGTTGTGTATGCGGTGTATGAATATCCATGTGCTCAAATGTAACTGTCTCTTTGCCTGCAATTATGTTTATCAATTTGGATGATTTTGTGTCTGACGTGACAAAAAACTTAACATCATCTGAGCAATTGGCTTGTGCAAAGATTTTTGCGTCATTTGGAATAATCAGTCTATTATCAATAGAAAGTTCTTTCGTTAAGCGCGCATCGTAAAGGGCTTTGGCAAATTTTCCGGCAATTATTGCATGCTGAATATTGAATGGAACTATTCGAACATTACGGAGCGGAAGTTCCGATATATCCCCGTTAACACAATACTCCGCAACTGTAATGGTAGAGATATACATAGGTATTCCATTCTCCAAAAAATATTTGAAATAACCTACAGCATTTGAATGCAATTTGTCTTCTGCAGAAAGAAGCCTAATAAGAAAACTGGTGTCAAGAATAACGCCATAGGATTGATCTTTACGCATACGCCCCTCTTATATTTGAAATATATTCATCCACATCCATATCCTTAAAACGATCTCCTACTTTGCCAATAAGTTCTTCGAGATAATCGCCATCATACAAAGGTGTATAATCAATTATTTTTAACAGTTTTAGTGAAGACCTATCAATCTCACCGGTTACAACATTCTGCTTTCCTGAAGCTTGAATACCATAATCCTTGTATAGAAGGTTTCGTTCCTCATTTTTCAGCGTTTCGCGATCTACTGATACTACAATAGTACCAAAGTTTTTGGTCTCAAGATGAATATTGGATTTATCCTTGCCTCCGGCATCCACCAAGGTACCATAGAAATACAACTCAGCATCAACCCACATTGATTCAGAACGATAGAAATGTGTAGTAGGAGTGATACTTAGTATGCTTTTATCGTCTCCGGCTGTTTTAAACTCAAAATCGTAATTGCTTTTAACTGCCATATTTTGGATCTGTTCTAAAGCTTTTGCCGTTGGTAATTCGAGGTCATCAACAGATTTAGATGCAGAAACACTGAGAGCAACTGCTGTAAATGCAATTTCCGCTTGTTTGGTAACTGTAAAGATATTTCTGACAGACCCGGCCTCCAAATTATAAGATATATTAGGTCTATTACCTTTCATTCCGGGATAAAGAAGCGGTTCTATGTTTGACAAAAGAGAAACTATCTCCTTAATGTCGTAATTATAAGGAGTAAGAGGGTCGTTTCCTTTCCGTCCCACAATATGAATCTCTATTTTACCTAACTGTCCCATGTCGTTTGCAAAAATACTAAAAATTTACCAATTGTTTGAAATAAGATCTGTTTTTTCAGAATAGGTCATGATTTACATAAAGAATATAACTGAATATGATTTATTGCAGTGCGTAAAAATACGCAATCCACTGCATAAAATGTAAGGTTATGTGCAGAAGAGCAGAATATCAAACAATTAAAAGCAATGCGGAAAAGCGAATTGAGAAGAAGTTACTCAAATGAATTTCTAGTATCATTTTATTCCTTGAATTTGCAGTTCTTTTACAAATCCGTATCTCTACCTTTGAAAGATTACTACCCCAACCCTATTGACATGGTCTATAAGATCCCCATTTCTTAACGTACTAAAGAGCGATATATCAAACTCATACGGCAAAAGGAGATCATCCATTGCCAATATAATACTGTTAAGGTCATACCTTTGCAGCCTACTGCCTATAAGAGTTATATCAACATCTTAAAAAGGTCTGAAAGTTCCCTTTGCACGAGAACCGTACAAAACAGCTTTTTCTACCCTGTCATTTTTTGCAATTACAGATATAATCTTCTCTAATTCATTATTTTCAAGGCCATATAAAATAATTAAAATAACAATGGTTCTCTGTTATCTAATTCAGACATTTTTCTTTCAAAATCTACAAAAAGAGGAAAATACACATTAACTATCTCCTCATAAATTTCTTCAGCCTTTTCATCATCATAATTATGCGATGTATTGTTTTTGTCAGTTATGGAATCCATCCAATGTTTATCACTTATCAGCCCCATTTCAAAAGCCTTCCTAAAGGCGTCTCGAGAACCTTTCACATCTGTATACCCTTGATATATAGCATAATCTCTCATAACATCCCATGCAAGTTCATGAGTATATTCAAAACGTTGAATCAGCCCCTCCTTTAACAGTTCATCCACATCACAACCCCAATCCAACTTATCAGCTACAATCTCAACAGCCTTGCTCAATTTTTGCAAAGCCCTTTTGTAATTGTTAAACCTCTAAATCCACCTTATATCCTCTTTTTCTTCCATTGTCCGCAATGATGTTCCGCAAATTTACATAAAAACGGCAAAAAGATATATTTGTTTTAACTTTGCTTCCCGACAAATAATACAAGAGGTTATGACAAGAGATTCGGCAAATGGGGCTAAACGCGCAGTTGTAATGGGTGCAACATCCGGCATAGGGATGGAGGTTGCACTCCTATTGGCAAAAAAGGGGTGGAAGGTTGGCATTGCAGGGAGACGGGAGGAACGTCTGAACCATATAATGGACTCTACAGATGGAATTGTATGCTGCAAACAGATAGACATTACCAAAGAGAATGCACCTCTGCTGCTAAATGAATTGATTGAAGAGCTTGGCGGAATGGATCTCTATTTCCACAGCTCGGGAATAGGTTGGCAAAATGTGGCATTAGATATTGAAAAGGAGATGAAAACGGTTGAAACAAACGGTGTTGGCTTTACAAGAATGGTAACGGCTGCGTTCTACCATTTTGCCGAAAATGGTGGCGGACAGATTGCCGGAATAACCTCCATTGCCCGCACTGCAGGGCTTGGCGCCGCCCCCTCATACTCGGCAACCAAACGATTCCAAAGTCACTATTTGGAGTGCCTTTCACAACTTTCAAGGATGCGCAAGCTAAACATACACATCACAGAGATTCGCCCCGGCTTTGTTGCAACAGATTTGTTGTCGGGAAGCAGATATCCTTTACAATTAAAGGCCTCAAATGTGGCCAAAAGCATTGTAAAAGCGGTTCTAAAGAGAAAAGAGATAGCAACCATAGATTGGCGCTACCGCATTTTGGTATTCTTCTGGAGGATGATTCCTCGCTGCGTATGGGTGAGGCTGATAAGGATTCATTCATAGTCTGATTGTTGGCTTTGGCGTTGGCGTTGGTGTTGGCTTTAAATAATTTTGAATGGTTGTTTTCATTTCTTATATTTGTTGTGCGTTCACTTGGTCTCATTTCAGAGAGATATGAGTAACCTAATTGATTAACAACTAATTTTTTAACCAAATGAAAAACATCAGACTTATTTTGACGAGTCTTTTGCTTGTACTATTCTCGTGCAACCTTATGGCACAGAATATTCGGGTAAAAGGTACAGTTTCCGATGGAAGCACTAAGGAACCCCTGCCATTTGTCACCATTCAGTTGAAAGGGACAACACAGGGTGCAAACTCAGATGACAATGGATTCTACACCATGGATGTACCATCCAATGCCACTCTGATCTTCAGCTTTGTTGGCTATAAACCTGTGGAGATAGCTGTTAACGGAAAGAGCGTAATAAATGTGGCAATGGAGCCGGAGGCCGAGATGCTGGAGGACTTGATAGTCGTAGCATACGGTACTGCCAAGAAAAGCTCGTTCACAGGTTCTTCGAGCCTTGTAAAATCAGACAAATTAGATTCAAAACCAATTACAACAGTAACAAATGCGCTTGTTGGTGCAGCATCCGGCGTTCAGGTAAGTACATCTAATGGACAACCAGGTTCATCGCCGTCTGTATACATTAGAGGATTAGGTTCTATAAGCGCATCAAACACACCGCTTATTGTATTGGACGGTATGCCTTACGACAACTCTATAAGCAGTATTAACCCTAATGACATTGAGAGCCTTACTGTTCTTAAGGATGCGGCATCTTCTGCATTATACGGTTCGAGAGCTGCAAACGGCGTGCTTATGATTACAACAAAGAAAGGCAATAAAGAGAGATTAAGAGTTAATGTTAAGTTTAATCAAGGATTTACAGCCAAACAGAGCAACGATTATAAAACCGTAGGTCTTAATGACTACGTTACTTTATATTGGGAGAATTTGAGAAACCAGTATGTAAGAGATGGTAAAAGTTATGAGGCTGCAGGGCAGGAGGCTGCTTTGAACCTTTTTGACAATCTTACATATAATCCGTTCAATGTACCCAACAACCAAGTATTGGACAGTAATGGAGGGATTAATCCAAATGCGAAATCCAAATGGGCAGATGATACAGATTGGTACGATGCTATTCAGAGAGTAGGAAAGCGTACAGATGCTGCAATATCCATTAGCGGTGGTACAGAGAAAAGTGATTACTTTGCATCTATAGGTTACACCAAAGAGCAGGGCTATATTATAGGTTCGGACTTCAAACGTTATACTGCAAGAGCCAACGTTAACTCGCAAATAACCAAATTCCTTAAGGTTGGCACCAATTTGTCTGCAAATATGAGCTCAAGCAACGGAAACCAGAACGAATCGTCGGGAAACAATATAAATCCTTTTAGATTTGTCCATTACATTGGCCCTATCTACCCTATCCACCTTCATAACCCTGAAACAGGCGAATATCTGTACGACGAAAACGGGGAGAAAATCTACGATTTTGGTACCGGCTACAGTGTTGGTGGCATTTCTGTTCCTTTAAGAGATTATATATCGGGAAATAACCCGGCCAAGGAGTTGCAGGAAAGATATGACGGTTACAAACGCAATACCATAAACGGCAAAGTGTATGCAGAGGTATCTTTCTTAAAAGATTTTAAATTTACATTTAACGGAGGTGTTGGAACAAATGCCTATCTTGCTTCGTCTGCAACTATTGTTTATCCAGAGAAGGGAAATACTGGAAATGCAACAAAAAGCAATTCATTTACAACAACGTGGACATTTAACGAGTTGCTTACCTACAATAAAGATATAGGAAAACACCATGTTGATGTTCTTATTGGTCATGAGAGCTACGATTACAAATACAATTATCTGTCGGCATCAATGAAAGACCAAAAGTTTGATAATAATTATGAGCTCGGCAACTACACAAACATAAACAGCATGCCAAGTTCATATACCAGTTCATACGCAACAGAGGGTTATCTTTCTCGTTTGAACTACGACTACGACAGCAAATATTTTGTATCTGCTTCATTCAGAAGGGATGGCTCGTCTCGTTTCTACAAAGATTCAAGATGGGGTAATTTCTGGTCTGTTGGAGGTGGCTGGAGAATAGACAGGGAAAACTTTATGAAAAGTGTAAAATTCATTGATATGCTTAAGCTAAGGTTTTCATACGGTGAGGTTGGAAATGACGATGTTGGAGGCTACTATCCATGGAGAGCTACATACAAGAACTCGCAGAATGCAGAGGAGGCAGGATATATCCAGAGTTCATTGGGTAATAGAGATCTTAAATGGGAGGTTTCAAGAAATGTAGATGTTGCATTGGAATTTAGTTTCATTAACAGGATAAAGGGTAGTGTTGAGTTCTTTAACAGACAGTCTGACAATCTGTTGTTCTCAATTCCACTATCACCGTCTGCAGGTATCACAGAACAGGATATGAATACTGGTACAATGTATAACAGAGGTATTGAATTTGAGATTACAGGAAATATATTTGCAAAGAAGGATTTCACTTGGGATGTTAGCTTTAATGCAACACATTTGGAGAACAAGATTACCAAACTACCGGTAGAACCGTTCAAGAGCGGTGTACACAAAGTTGAGGAGGGGCATTCAAGGTATGAGTTCTGGTTACGCCAATGGAAGGGAGTTGATCCCGCAACAGGTAGTAGCCTATATGTTCCCGAGGACGAATTTCTTACAACTTCAAAAAATTTAGTTGAGATAGACGGCAACAAATATACTACAAATATAGAGGAGGCTAAATACGCATATTCGGGCAAGAGTATGCCAAAACTCACCGGTGGTATAACCACCAATTTAGCATACAAAGGTTTTACACTATCGCTTAACTTCTACTATCAGTTAGGTGGAAAGATGTATGACGTTGTATACTCCAACCTAATGTCACCTGGTACAGGTTCTTTGTCGTACTCCACTTTGCATGTTGATATGTTAAAACGTTGGCAGAAACCTGGTGATGTTACCAATGTTCCAAGAGTCTCAAATGGTAGCGATTCAAAGGATCTTTATGCCGGTTCCACCAGATGGCTTGTTTCATCTAACATGTTGGAACTTACAACCATAAACTTTGGTTACAAATTTCCTAAAAAGTGGATAACAAAGCTTGGTGTAACAGATTTGAGACTTTATTGTTCGGCAGAAAATATGTTTCAATTGACCAAGAGAAAAGGTATATATCCTCGCAGAAAAGTATTCTCGGGATACAGCAGCAACGGAGATGTTTACCTCCCATCGAGAGTATTTACTTTTGGCATTAACGTATCATTTTAATTAACAAACAGATATAAAACATTATGAATAAAATAATAATATCTTCATTATTAGCCATTCTCTCTGTATGCCTTTGCTCATGTGACAAAGATTTTATGGAGAAGAAATCTACGCAGAATGTAGACCAGTCCCAGATGTTTGAGACAACAGATGGCGGTATGATGGCCATAAACGGTATACATAAACTTATGTACACCCCGTCTCTTTCAAGCTCGTATGCACAGGGCGGCTACCAGACCTTTATGATATGGATGGATATGATGGGCGAAGATTTGGTATACACACGTGCCAACGCACAATTCCAATCTCAGGCCAAGTGGACATTGCACCGCAATGCCACATCCAGCCATCTCTCATACCATTATAATCTTTTCTATCAATTTATCTCAAATGCAAATATGATTCTTCAAAACATAGACGCTGCAAAAGGTACACAGGAGGAGAGAGATTACATTAAAGGACAGGCATACGCCTACAGGGCATTTGCTTATTACAATCTGGTGCAATGTTGGGGCGGCAGATACAAAGCAGAGGGGAACAATAACCAACTTGGCGTTATCGTAAGGACAGAGCCTACCACAGAGAATCTTCCAAGATCTACAGTGGAACAGGTTTATGAGTTGATTAACAGCGATCTTGATAACGCTATAGAGCTACTGTCTCATGTAGCCACAATTGCAAAAACCAACAAGTCTCACATTGATGTACATGTTGCAAGAGGCCTTAAAGCCCGTGTGCTTCTAACACAAGGGAAATGGTTGGAAGCAGCAAATATGGCAGCACTTGTAGTAGAAAAATCCGGTGCAAAATTGCAGGATGACACATATACAACTTTCAATAACAGGATGAGTGACCAGTCCAACACAGAGTGGCTGTGGGGCAAGAAAGGTTTGGAGGAGCAGGCCGGCACACTAAAAGACTTCCATAGCTTTATGTCAAATAAGAATGTGAGTTATAACAAGAACACTCCTCGTGCCATTTACAATTTGCTTTACAACAGAATATCAAGTACAGATGTAAGAAAGACTTTATGGTTTCCTCGTGCTCAGGATCCTAAGACAAAACCTGCGCCAATAGTTCCAACAGGTGGTTATATAAGGAACTATATGGCAAACAAATTCTTGTTGGCTAACGAAAATGCTAAATGCGGGGATGTTCCATGGATGCGACTTCCGGAGATGATGCTTATCATGGCAGAAGGATATGCACGTGCAGGTAAGTACTCAGAAGCCGCTAATGCGCTTTATCCATTGGCTCATCATAGAGACCCGGAGTATAAATTATCTACAAAAACAGGTGATGAATTGATAGATGAAGTAATGTTCCAAAGGAGGATTGAACTTTGGGGAGAGGGATTCAGGTTCTTGGATCTTAAGAGACTTGATATGCCATTAGACAGAGGTCCAAAACCTCGCACAGAGCTTGGTTACAGCGATGCTCCATGGAACAGCAATAAAAAGATGCCTACAAATGTAGACCCTGAAGCCTCAAACTACAATATGTACGACGGCCACCCTATGGGTGAGGAGAACAGGTACAGAGAGGCCGGCATTAAAGAGTGGCAGTGGCTATTTCCTCAAAAGGAGATAGATGTAAACAGCCTATGTGAACAGAATCCTATTTAATATGTTTTATGAACAAGATATTATCATTTACACTTCTATTGCTGCTATGTGCGGTAACAGAGGTTTGGGCTCAACCACAACAGGAGGAGTATAAATATGGTCTGGACTATTTTATGCCAAACAGCAAATACTCATTCAATAAAGATATATCTACCCCAAAAGATGTGTTAGGTTTTCAACTTGGGCAGCAACATGTAGATTGGGGGCAGGTGCTACAGTATATGTATACTCTTGCAAAGGAGAGCAAAAGAGTCTCTGTAAAGGAGATGGGGCGTACATATCAGCACAGGCCGTTCATAGAGGTAGTGATTACTTCAGAAGAGAACCAAAGGAACATTGACAAGATTAAAGAGGAGCATCTTAAATTAAGTGATCCAAGCGAATCCGGTTCTCTCTCTTTGGAGGAGATGCCTGTTGTTGTAAATCTTATATACAGTATTCACGGCAACGAACCATCCGGCGTTAACGCATCCTTGGCTACAGCCTACTTCTTTGCTGCGGTACAGGGCGAAGAGATGGAGAAACTTTTAGAGAATACCGTTATTGTTATGACACCGGGAGCAAATCCGGACGGCATAAACCGTTTTGCATCATGGGTAAACAGCTCAAGAAGCCTTACGGATGTTTACGACCTCAACTCCCGCGAGTTTCAAGAGCCGTGGCCATCTAGCAGAACCAATCATTATTGGGCAGACTGCAACAGAGACTGGCTTATGCTCCAACATCCCGAAGGTGTTAACGGTGTGGAAACCTACTTTGACTGGCTGCCTAATGTTGTAGCAGACCTTCATGAACAAGGCTCTGCACGCCCATATTATTTCAGTCCCGGTCATCCAAAGCGTACTCACCAATTGACTACTCAATTGAACCAGGATTTTACTACAGAGATCTCATCTTATTGTGCTGCAGAATTAGATAAAATTGGAACAGGATACTATTCAAAAGAGGGATACGATGACTATTACTACGGAAAGGGGGCGGCATACGGAGACATTCACGGTTCAATCTGTCTGCTGTACGAACAGGGTACATCAAGAGGACATCTTAGGATGACTGCTAATGGTATCCGCCCTTTTGCCTGGACAATCCGTAATCAGGCAATGGGTTCTTACGCTACCGTATTAGCTGCATATCAGATGAAAGAGCGTTTAAACAGGTATCAGAGAGATTATTTTGTAAATGCTCTCAATGAAGCTAAAAGCGAAAACATAAAAGGTTATGTTTTTGATACTCGCGGTTCCAAATCTCTTGCATTTCATTTTTTGGATAATATGTCACACCACAGGATAGAGGTATACAAACTTGCAAAAGATCTCTCAGTACAGGGGAAACAGTTCAAAAAAGATGATGCATATATCATTCCGGTTGAGCAGAAATACAGCAAAATGATAAAGGCCGTAATGGAGGATAACCTCACATTCATAGACAGCACTTTCTACGACATCTCGGCATGGACATTCACCCATGCGTTCAACCTCAACTATGCTCCTGTAAAAAGTACTGCAGGGCTTGTCGGGAAGCGTATAGACAATAATACGTTCCATAGAGGGGAGGTTATTGGCGGCAAGAGCAACTATGGATATCTGTTTGACAATGTTGAATTTTATTCACACAAGGTCATTTATGAGCTTCAAAAGAGAGGATTGTATGTATCTGTTAGCGGAAGGCCTTTTATTTTCCATTCCGGAGATATAAAAAGGGAGATGGGTTATGGAACCGCCTTGGTAATGGCTCAGAACCAACCGCTTTCATCTGAGGAGATATACAAACTATTGGTTGACCTTGCTGCAGAGACAGGTGTTGATATTTACGCTGCATCAACAGGATTGATGGAGGATGTAGATTTGGGAAGTCCGGCATACCTGCCAATAAAACAGCCTAAAGTTGCAATACTTGTAGGACGGTCTATGGGTGTCCCTGACTCCGGAGAAGCCTGGTATCTGTTAGACAAACGTTTCCAGATGCAACCTGTATTAATTGAAAGCAAAGAGATAACTTCAAAGAAGTTACAGCCATACAACACCATTATTCTTGCAAATGGTATTCCAGATATTGGCAAAACGGGCAATGCCGCACTTAAAGAGTGGATAGAGAACGGAGGAACTCTTATTGCTACAGGCAAGGCTTATGAGTGGGTTGCAGATATGGGAATTATGCAGTTAAAGAAAAAGAGCACCGCAATAAAGGCAGACTCAACCAAATATCTTGTGTATGCAGATAAAAAGGAGGCATCTGCCGGCAACACTATAGCAGGTGTTATACTTAACTGTACATTAGACAAGACTCACCCTCTTGGATGGGGACTAAATCAGGATGAGATAGCTGTGTTAAAGAAAGGGAACATAATTCTAAACAAGGATAAGGATCCATACGTATCACCTTTGCACTACAGCTCAAAACCTGTTTTGTCTGGATTCTTATCTGTAAAAAATGAAATGCTTTTAAAGGATACTCCGGCAGTTTTTGCAAAGCCTTACAAATCTGGCAAAGTGATAGTTTTTGTTGACAATATGAACTTCCGTTCCTACTGGTTTGGCACGAGCAAGATCTTTTTGAATGCCATATTCTTTAGCAGTTGCATTAAATAGAGTCTAAAAGACCGGCAAACAGTGTTTTAAACATCTTTATCGCCCTCATATTAAACATTATGCCCTCTGCGATTTTTTATCCTGAGGGCATTTTTATAGTTTTACACTTCCCGACAAAGTGTCAAACTCCCGGTGGTAGAATATTCTAATAACAAACTTATACCTGTTTTATTATATTCTATCAAAGCTGAAAGTATAATCGCAGGTACGATACTTATTGCTTATATGAGAGACAACTTACCTTTTGACTACGCCGTTATTTTCATTTTAATAATTTTGTAATAAATTTGCGCGTTGGTAGCTATTATGGCTTTAGCATTGGCTTTGGCGTTGGCTTAAATTATGGCTTTTGCTTTGGCGTTGGCATTGGCTTAATTTAACTATAAACTTAATACACGGGTATGGCTAAAAAAAATTATACAGAGGAAAACACAGGATTTGAGCTTCCTGCAGAGGTTGCAAAGGGCAACTACGTAAATATGGCTGTAGTGAGCCACTCAAAGAGCGAGTTTATAATGGACTTCTTGAGCCTTATGCCGGGAATGCCCGCCCCTACCGTTTTGGACAGGATCATTACAACTCCGGAGACAGCCAAACAGATACTTATAACGCTCCAAGAGAACGTAGAGAAATATGAACGCAATTTTGGAGAGATAGAACTTGATAATCAAACAACAGATATTCCAATAGGCTTTGGCTCCCCGAATGCCAAAGCATAGAAAAGAAAATTATGAAGGAAAATTTAAGAATCGTGGTGCTTGCAAAGCAGGTACCGGATACCAGGAATGTTGGCAAAGATGCTATGACTCCGGAAGGTACCGTAAACAGAGCTGCTTTGCCTGCAATTTTCAATCCCGAAGACCTTAACGCTTTAGAGCAGGCTTTGAGGGTTAAAGATCAACACAAATCAGCTGAGATTATCCTCCTCACCATGGGACCTGGCAGAGCTGCAGATATTATCCGTGAGGCAATCTTTAGAGGAGCAGACAAAGGTATTCTATTGTCAGACAGAAAGTTTGCAGGTTCAGACACACTTGCAACCTCATACGCACTATCACAGGCTATAAAACAGATTAACCCGGATCTTATCTTTGCAGGACGTCAGGCAATAGACGGCGATACCGCACAAGTAGGGCCGCAGGTAGCCGAGAAACTTGGAATACCACAAGTTACATATTCAGAAGAGGTTATGGATCTCAATGAGACCGGTATAACCATCAAGAGACGTTTGGAAAGAGGTATTGAGATTGTAAAATCAACCCTTCCCGTTCTCATCACCGTCCACGCAACAGCAGCAGAGTGCCGCCCAAGAAACGCAAAGCAGGTGCTCAAATTCAAATATGCAAGAACCGAGAGTGAGAATAATCTTCCCGACAAGACATTCAAGCTTTCACTGCAAGAGCATCCATACCTGCAGATAGCAGAGTGGACAGCTGCAAACATTGGCGGAGACGACAACAGCTTTGGACTAAGCGGCTCGCCTACAAAGGTTAAAAAGATAGAAAACATTGTGTTCCAGGCAAAAGAGGCAAAGAAACTTACAGCTTCAGATGCAGATATAGACGGTCTGATTGTAGAATTGCTCTCTAATCACACAATTGGTTAATAAATAATTAGGAGAAAAGACAATGAACAATATAATTGTATTTTGCGAAACCGACAACGGTAAATTGTGTGATGTAAGCCTTGAACTCCTTACAAAAGGACGTGCACTCGCACAGACACTTAACTGCAACCTTGAGGCCCTTCTTATTGGCTACAATGTAGAGAATCTTGCAGATGAACTTTACAAATATGGGGTAAACAAAGTACACCTTGCAGACGACAAGCAGTTGGAATTCTTTAGAACACTTCCATACGCCTCAATAACAATAGCTCTCTTCAAACAGGAGAAACCGCAGATTGCACTCTTTGGAGCTACAAGCATTGGAAGAGATCTTGCACCTCGTGTATCAAGCGCACTCCACAGCGGTCTTACAGCAGACTGTACCTCATTAGAGATTGGAGACCACAAAGATGCAAAAGGAAACGAATGGAAAAACCTTCTTTACCAGATACGTCCGGCATTTGGCGGAAACATCATTGCAACCATCGTAAACCCTGAGTGCAGGCCACAAATGGCAACTGTAAGAGAGGGTGTCATGAAGAAAGAGGTTGCAGCGGTACCTGCAAAAGGAACAGTTTCAAAGATAGATGTAAAATCCATCCTCACAGATGCAGATATGGCTGTTGAGATAATCGAGAGACATATTGAGGAGAAGAAGATAGACATAAAGGGGGCACAGATCATTGTTGCCGGCGGATACGGAGTTGGCAGCAAGGAGAACTTCAAGCTTATCCACGACCTTGCAAAGGTTCTTGGTGCAGAGGTTGGAGCATCACGTGCGGCAGTGGATGCAGGATTTACGGAGCATGAGAGGCAGATTGGCCAGACCGGTGTAACCGTAAGACCTAAACTGTTCATCTCTGTTGGTATATCGGGACAGATACAGCACACTGCAGGTATGGACGGTTCATCTATGATCATCTCAATAAACAACGACCCTGAGGCTCCTATCCACAAGATAGCAGACTACTCTATCATAGGTGATTTAAATGAAGTATTACCAAAGATGATTGCATCTTACAAAAAACACAGCAAATAGCATGGCAAATTTTTATACAGATAATTCAGATTTGAAGTTCCAGTTCGGGCATCCTCTAATGAAGAAGATTGTTGAGCTTAAAGAGGACGGATTCAAAGATTTTGGAAAATATGACTACGCTCCTGCAGATACAGAAGATGCGATAGATTCTTACGAAAAGGTGATGGAGATTATAGGCGGTATTTGCGGTGATGTTCTTGCCCCCAATGCAGAGGGTGTAGACCATGAAGGTCCTCTTTGCGAGAACGGCAGGATAAAATATGCAAGCGGCACGCAACAGAACCACGATGTACTTACTCAGGCCGGTGTTTACGGACTTTCACTTCCAAGAGAGTATGGCGGACTCAATTTTAGCATGGTCCCATACGTGATGGCAGCCGAGGTGGTATCGAGAGCAGATGCAGGCTTTGCAAATATCTGGGGTCTACAGGATTGTGCAGAGACCATTCACGAATTTGCCTCCAAAGAGATAAGGGAGGAGTTCCTTCCAAGAATAAACAAGGGGGAGACCTGCTCAATGGATCTTACTGAACCGGATGCAGGTTCTGATCTGCAGGCAGTTATGCTAAAGGCTACATGGAGCGAAGAGAAACAGATGTGGCTGCTTAACGGTGTAAAGCGTTTCATTACAAACGGTGACGCAGATATTAAACTTGTTCTTGCACGTAGCGAAGAGGGCACAACAGACGGACGCGGACTTTCATACTTTGTATATGATAAAAAGTGGGGCGGAGTTAATGTGAGACGTATAGAGAATAAACTTGGTATAAAGGGCTCCCCTACCGCCGAGCTTGTATTCAAAAATGCCCCTGCAAAGCTTATAGGTGACAGAAAGATGGGACTTATCAAGTACGTTATGTCACTTATGAACGGTGCCCGCCTTGGCGTTGGAGCACAATCCGTGGGACTTTCCGAAGCTGCTTACAGAGAAGCTGTTAAGTACGCAAACGAACGTGCCCAGTTTGGTAAGTCAATTATCAATTTCCCTGCAGTTTACGAGATGCTTGCGGTAATGAAGGCAAAACTTCAGGCAAGCCGTGCCCTGTTATACGAAACAACACGTTTTGTAGATGTCTACAAAGCATACAATATGATTGCAGAGGAGAGAAAACTTACCCCGGAGGAGAGAACAGAATCCAAGAAGTACAACAGACTTGCAGATATGTTCACCCCTGTTCTTAAGATGAACTCCAGCGAGTATGCCAACCAGAATGCTTACGATGCCATTCAAATTCACGGAGGTTCGGGATTCATGAAAGAGTATCCTGTAGAGAGACTGTACAGAGATGCCAGAATCCTTACAATCTACGAGGGAACATCTCAGTTACAGGTTGTTGCCGCAATAAGGTATGTAACCAACGGTTCTTACCTTGCACAGATAAGAGAGTACGAAAAAGCCGAGATTAAACCAGAATTTCAGGCAATTAAAGATAAATTGGTTGCCATGACCAACCAGTTTGAGGATGCTTGCAATTTTGTTCACGAGACGGCAAAGACGCTTGAAAACGGTAACGAGTATATAGACTTCCATGCTCGCAGACTTGTGGAGATGGCATCACATATCATTATGTCTTATCTTCTCTTGATTGACGCACAGAACAGTGAGTCGTTTGTAAACTCTCTAAATGTTTATGCCGGCAAATCCGAGGGATGGAATAATGACAGATACTCTTACATAAAGAGTTTCAATCCTTGTGATCTTAAGTTCTTTACGGCTGTTAAGGATGAGAGTGTAGCTGCCGAATAAAGAAGATGAGATAGCGTCATTATAAAAAGATTAAGCTATGTGAAAACTTCGGACTTAGTCCTACGTCCCGTCTCGCCTTTGGCGAGCCACCCATTCATGGGCCATGGGCGGCCACATTTTCACTTATAGCTTAATCTTTTAAAATATTCAGACTATGACAACTATAGCACTTGTGGCTTAATCTTTATAAATATACTGCTACTCGTACTCAACATATTTGATTACATCATATTGTAAATTATGTACAACATCTCATTTATAGGTGCAGGTAACGTAACATTCAGACTCTCTTTGGCATTGCAGCAGGCAGGGTATAACATCAGGACTATCGTAAACAGATCTGCAGACAAAGCCGAATCTGTAGTAAGGGCTCTTAAAAGACACAGAAGCCATGCAATAGCAACAGGTGACTATAACGCCATCCCTGCAGACTGCGACTTGATAATCATATCTGTATCTGACACCTACATAAGAGAGGCTGCTAAAAAAGTGAATGAAACGCTCACAAGCAGAAACCTTTTTATTCCGGTTGTACATACCTGCGGAGCAGTGCCGTTGGAGACACTTACAGATGAATTGTCGGGAAGAAAATGCGGTGTCTTCTATCCACTTATGACACTCAGCAAGAACAAGGAGATAGATATGAAGTTAGTGCCTTTTCTAATTGAGTCTAACGACACCGGCCTGCAACAGATGCTCTGCACCATTGTACAGCAGATGAGGGCAGAATACAAAATATGCGACTCGGCAAAACGACTGCAGATGCATGTGGCAGCTGTGTTCGTATCTAACTTTACCAATTACATGCTGGCTCTTGCATACCGAATAGCACACCCCGATTTTGTCTACCTTCTCCCCTGTGCCGTTGAGACCGTAAGAAAAGCGTTTCTCAACAAGCCATCGGTATCACAGACAGGACCTGCAAAAAGGGGTGATACTACAACTATCAACGAGCATCTCAACGTATTGGCACAAATGAACCTTAACGAAGAGAGGGAGATATATGAGTACCTGAGCAGGATGATTATGCAGAGCAATGCCTTAGGAACCGATATTCATCCCAACACTAACAAAGCTAACAAAGAGAATAATGAGTAACTATAAAACCAAATTGGCAAATATAAAAGCCTTTGCATTTGACGTAGACGGAGTATTTACAGACGGTAGCGTTCTCTGCCCGCCAAGCGGAGAACTCATAAGGGTATATGACTCAAAAGATGGAATGGGCCTTAGGATGGCATATCTTAAAGGCTACCCTATAGGAATCATCACCGGAGGCGATTCACGTTCAATAACATCCAGATTTCAAGACACTTTAGCAACAGATATATATATGAAATCGAGGAACAAGCTCCCGGATTTCATGGACTTCTGCAACAGACATAATCTAAAGCCTAATGAGGTTGTTTTTGTGGGTGATGATCTTCCCGACATTCCTGTACTAAAGGTCTGTGGGCTGGCGGTATGCCCTGCCGATGCCGTTAATGAGGTTAAAGAGGTCTGCGATTACGTATCGCTTTACAAGGGTGGGAAAGGTTGTGTTAGGGATCTGGTGGAGCAGGTACTTAAAGTGCAGGGGAAATGGGTGTTTGACCCTATTGAATATAGCGCAAAAAGAGGTATAGGACAATAGTTCTGTTTATTGTTAAAAGATGTTAGAGAAGGTATTAAACGGTAAAAAGCTGATTTTGGCATCCGGCTCTCCGCGCAGGCATGAACTGCTCGGGGGATTGGACTACCCTTTTGAGATTGATACAAAAAACAATTTCACGGAGGAGTATCCTGCAGATATGCCTGTAGAGGAGATACCGCTCTTTTTGGCTAAAGGAAAATCTTACGGATTCCACAGGCCGCTTGCAGATAATGAGATAATCATTACGGCAGACACAATGGTACTGTGTAAAGGCCGCATTATGGGTAAGCCACACAGCAAAGAGGAGGCTACAGAGATGCTCTCCTCCTTAAGCGGGAACAAACACACTGTACTTACAGGAGTATGTATAAGAAGCAACTCCAAAACAGATATGTTTACAGCCCGCACGGATGTATACTTTAATGAGTTGAGCCGTGAGGAGATTGAATATTACCTTGGCAAATACAAGCCATACGACAAGGCCGGCTCATACGGAGTACAGGAGTGGATAGGTTATGTTGGAATCAGCAGAATAGACGGCTCATACTACAACGTAATGGGGCTGCCGGTTCAATTAGTCTACAGATCACTCTTGAACTTCTGAGAGATATCTCCATCATCTATTAGTCTGCGCATAACCTCTACGTAGAGTTCCGGATTATTGGGGTTAAGTGCGCAGATATCCTTTTCGTTCCACTTGCGCCCCGTGATATCGCACTGCTCTACAAACTCCCTAACAGCGCTTTCCGCATCACGCACCAAACTATCTACACCTCCCACCCTTTTTCTGTTTGACAAGCAGACATCACAGATTCCGCAATTGGGAATATCCTCCTGTCCAAAATATTTTATAAGTTGACGGCTGCGGCACAGGCTCTCATCCTGCAGATACTCTATCATAGCATCTATCCTACCGGCAAACACCTCCTTACGCTCATTGTATCTCTTGTCGGGAAGATAAAAATTACTCTCTGTAAGACGCTCATAGTGCATTATCATAAGCGGGGTCTTTACCCTTGGAATATATTTTAGCACATGCATACGCGAAAGAGTTATCAACTTCTGTTTGACACCTTGCGGAGAATCTGTTGTTATGCGCGCAACATACTCCTCGTCTATTGGGGTGATCTTGGAGAAAATGCCTGTGTATATGCGCATAAGCGATTTTAGAAATGTATCCAAGGTGCGGTTATTCAAC
>UQWT01000017.1 GCA_900544815.1 uncultured Bacteroidales bacterium
TGTCCTCTGCAATACCTATCATCACATTCAGATACTATCCTTATAAACGCAAGAAGCTGACCTTTTGGGTCAGCTTCCTGCTATTATTGTTTAGTATAACCATCTGAATAGTTCTGAATGACTGCCAAGCCTTACAAGTTTAATTGTATAAGTTTCTTTCCGCTTTTTGCTTGCTAAGCAAGCGTTGTCTCGCTTCGCTCTACAACTTGTTAGAGCATCTGATGTTTTTGAAGGTATCTATAAAAACAAAAGAGGTTGATTAAAATCAACCTCCTTGCTCCTGAACCAGGACTTGAACCTGGGACCCTCTGATTAACAGTCAGATGCTCTAACCAACTGAGCTATTCAGGAATTTATTAACTTTAAATTCTAAATTATGAAGCTGTGCCGTTGTAGTGGCTTAGCGGGTACAAAAGTATAACATTTTTTATATCTGTGCAAATTTTTTTTACAAAAATTTTTAAAAGCACTATCTTTGCACTCTACGCTTGTGGCTATCTCATTTTAAGACAAAAAGATATGGATTTATCCGTTATTTCATATATTTTAAAGGAACTTGTTCCTTTTCATTCTCAAATCTCTCTTCCCGGTTTGGGATGCTTTGTCGTGGATGAGAAGCCATCCCAGATTATAAACTATGGAACAGTTATAACCCCTCCCCGGAAAAGCCTTAGATTTTCGTTTTCTATTGGCAATAACGACGGACTTATAGAGAGTGAGTATGCCAAGCTTAAAAATGAGAATACACACGATGCTAAACTGAACGTTGAGAAGCTGATTAGAAAGATAAAGGAACAGCTTACCCAAAACAGAAAAGTTAAGCTCCCGCAGCTGGGAGAACTTAAATTCAATGAGAACGGCGAACTTCTCTTTATCCCCTCAAACGACATATCTATTTTTCCTGCTGCCTCACAGCCGTCGGTAGTAAATATTGTTCCAAAGGAGAGTATTGAATTTACCCAGGCGCCTATGGAAATTCCTTCTGCGCCTGAGTTTGACAATCTCAGTATGCAGCGCATATTGAACTACGTTCTTGAAGCATCTGTCATATCAAGAGGCTGTAGAGAGGATATAGCAGCTGCCATACAGGCCAAAGAACAGGTTGAGATGTTTGCACAAACAGATTCAAAGACAGCATCACTCCATGAGCCTGCAGATGCACAAGAGCTCAAAGAGCCAACAGACACCCATGAACCGGATTCAGAAATTAAAGCAGAGCCAAAGGCAAACGTAGAGGTAAAAGATGACAACAACCCGGGCACAGAAATAGAGTCATCCAAGCCAAAAGTTTCAAAAAAACAGCTTTGGCTCGCAATAGCTCTCATAGTAATAATCATTATTATTCTGTTTCTAACAATCGTTTTCGTTATGCAGGATGAGCTGAAACCATTCTTGGAAAAAATCCTGTACAATTCAAGGGAACGTGCTCTAATCCACCATTTTAACTTATAAGAATGATATAAAAAAAATGAGCTACCCATGCGTACACTATGGATAGCTCAACACATACAATTTTATCTAAACTACTATAATAATGGTACAATTATTAGATTTGTCATGCAGATTCCCAATATAATCTTTATAATACTAAAACAACTTTAAACCCTTTAACTATGAAATACTGCATAACAGAATTAGCTGTTAATCTTCCCATATCTCCTTGTCAGACGGCACGTGAATTCTGGCTGACAAAGGCGCTATTCTTGTTATATTTAGCAAATGTTTGTATGTAAAATTTTCCGAAATTGAATTATTTCCCCAACTTCCGCAACCAAGAGTATTGGTTACAGGCAATCCGTTTTGAATTGAACCACCTGCAGTTGTTGCACAAATTGCATTAACTATTACTCTGGATACGGAAAGTTCCGTTCCGGCCTTAATGATGTTAGCCTGATCATTTGAATGTATTCCCGCTGTATGTCCATTACCCTCCATAGAAAGATTTGTTTTTGCAATGTCTATAGCCTCCTCAAAATTATCAAAGCCCAAGCAACCCATAACCGGGAACATCTTCTCTTTGCATATTCTGTCTGCCTTGCCTGCGCCAACGGCTTCAGCCACTATGGCTCTGGTACCCTCCGGAATAGAGAATCCTGCTGCATCTGCAATAACCTTTGCAGATTTTCCAACCAATGCCCTATTAATTTTCCCATCCGGAAACAGAGTATCCAATAATTTATCTTTTTCTTCAAATGTCACAAAGTATGCTCCATGATTTTTAAAAGCCTCAAAAACAGCATCTTTATCCTTAGATGGATATGTAAAGAACTGTTCTCCGGAACAGATAATTCCATTATCAAAAGAGCGTCCTGTAATCACCTTATCGGCAGCATCGTTAAAATCTATATTTCTATCCAATATAACCTGCACATTGCCTGCGCCCACACCAAAAGATGGTTTACCGGACGAATATGCAGACTTAACCATTGGCATACCACCTGTAGCAACAACAACATCGCACTGCTCCATCAGCTCTTTAGTTTTGTCTATAGAGGGTTCCTCAATTACCTGAATCAGATCCGCAGGGACACCAAGTGGCTCAACAGCTTTTTTAATAAGGTTAACCGCCATAGAAGAACATTTCTTAGACTGAGGATGAGGAGCAATGATTATCGCATTCTTTGTTTTAAGTGCAAAAACAATCTTGGACATTGGTGTTACAATAGGATTTGTCATTGGTGTAATACCTGCAACAACGCCTATAGGTTTTGCAATCTCAATCAAACCGGTCTTTTCATCTATATCTATGATGCCCATAGATTTTTTTCCTCTCAAATTAAAATATACACCCTTTGACTTATTTCTGTTTTTAGCCACTTTATGCTCATAAACCCCCATATTGGTCTCCTCAACAGCCAACAATGCAAGCTCCTCTGCATTATCATAAATAACCTTAGTTGCAGCTTTAACTACAATATCAACCTGCTCTTGGTCAAAATGACGGTAATACTGCTCTTGAGCCTTTCTGGCTCTTGCTACCATTTCTGAAATCTCCATAACTATCTATAAAAAATACATTAATTAATACAATTGCTCAAAAACCGATCTAATCTCCTCCTCTGACAGAGGAACATAATTATTTGCCAACAGCCTCTGCTGAGATTCAAGAACATTGGTAGTAAATCCCTGTATCTCATTCTCTTTCATACCATATGATCTTAATCTGTTCTTAGAAATAAGTTTCCCTAACAATGCATCCATTGTGTCGTACGGGCACTCATTCTCTCCAATGTGCAGTTCTTTTCTCAAAAAGCTATTAAGATCTTTGATAACACCGTTAGGGTTCTTATCATTATATAATTTAAAGATTGCAGTAAAGAACTGATAATTAGCCTCTCCATGAGGCACATGATAATTTCCGCCAAGCGGGTAAGAAAGAGCATGGACAGCTCCTACTCCCGTATTTCCAAAAGCGATACCTGCAAAGTTGCTTGCCATAAGCATATCATCCAATCTCTCAAATCTATACTCCTCTCCTTTTTCCGCAATTTTGGTAAAAACATCCAATATTATCTTTATTGCCGCTTCGCAGTAGATTTTTGTATATGGATTTGATTTGGGTGACAAATATGATTCTGTTGCATGAATCAAAGCATCTATTGAACTGCAAGCATAAAATTTAAAAGGAAGACCTTTAACCAATTCCGGTACCAAAACAGCATCGTCCGCAAGGATAGCATCATCTGCAAGGCCCATTTTAGTGTGTCTTGAGGTAATTTCCGCAATTGAAATATTTGTAACCTCACTACCTGTGCCGCAAGTAGTTGGTAATATTACTAATTTCTTGTCTTTAACAATTGGAATTTTCCTTTCAAAAGCATCTACCACATTGCTAACATTCTTTAAGGCAAATATTTTAGAAATATCTATTACTGTACCTCCACCTACTGCAATAACTCTATTATATTCAACACCTTTAAGATCGTTAAGTATATTATTCATCATTATGTCCGAAGGTTCACCCAATCCATATTTCTCCTGCATTACAAAATGACACGGAAGGTTAAGTACCTTCATGAACGGTTCGAATATAAATGTATTTGTAATGACCAAGTCATTTTCATTCAGTTGATACTCTTTTGCAAAATCGGCAAAAGAATCGAACTTGCATAATCTTGTTTTTAATTTAAATAGTTGCATTATGTTATTAATTATTTTTTAAAACGGGTATAAAACTCAGACTCCAACATCTCCTTAAAATTAGGATGGGCAATCTCTATTAAAGCTCTGGCTCTTTCCTTTAAGGTCTTTCCTTTGAGTTTTGCAATTCCATATTCTGTTATAACATAATCCACATCATTCCGGGATGTTGTAACAGCCGAACCATGAGCCAAGAATGGAACAATTCTTGAAACTTTTCCACCAACGGCTGTAGATGGCATTGCCATAATAGATTTACCACCTTTAGACCAGGCAGCACCTCTAACATAATCAACCTGCCCACCTGTTCCGCTGAACTGTCTTAGGCCGATCGTTTCGGATGCTACCTGCCCCATAAGGTCAACCTCTATACATGAGTTAATAGAGATCATTTTATCGTTTTGAGCTATTATTCTTGGATCATTAACATAATCTACAGGGCGCATCTCAACATCTTTGTTTTTATTTACAAAGTTGTATAGTTTGTCGGTTCCCATGAGAAATGTTGCAACCAATTTACCGGGTAATAATGTCTTCTTTGCACCTGTGATAACACCTTTATTTACAAGGTCAACAACACCATCGGAAAACATCTCCGTATGTATTCCAAGATCCTTTTTACTGTCGAGAAACATTAACACAGCATCCGGTATAGCGCCTATTCCAAGTTGTAATGTAGAACCGTCCTCTATCAATGAAGCACAATGCTCCCCTATTTTCTTCTCTACATCAGTAATTGTCGGGAGATTAATATTCGCCAATTTCATATCCGAAGATATTATACAGTCCAATTTTGACACATGTATAAAATTATCACCGTACACAAAAGGCATCTGTTCATTCATCTCTGCTATTACCAATTTAGCCTTTTCAGCCGCTGCTTTAGTATAATCACACGAAACGCCTAAACTGCAGTTTCCGTTTTCATCTGGTTTAGAAACCTGAATTACAGCAACATCAACAGGATACTCATTTGTAAACAAAGACGGAACTTCATAAAAGAATATCGGTAAAAAATCGCCCCTTCCTTCTGCTATGGCAGCCCTTGAATTTGCACCTACGAAATTCGTAACATGTCTGAAATGTCCCTCTGTCCCGGGTCTGAGATGCTCATCTGCGCCCAAAGTAAGCATGTGATATATCTGTATATCTTTTAATCTGTCTAATTGATTAAGCATCTCTTTGGGCACGAGCCGAGGGCATCCGGCCGCATGCCCGAATACCACTCTGTCTCTGCTTTCAATAGCCCGTACCGCCTTACACACATCAACAATTCTATTACAATAACGATTATTTAAAATCATAACTCTTTAATCATTAACATCATTGAGCAAATTCACACTATTTAGCCGCATCTTTGGATACATCTACTTTAGCAATAGCTCTGGCAAGCTGTTTTTTCTCCTCCAAGTTACCCTGTCTTGAAATCATTATCCTCTGAGCTTGAGGCGAACCTGCGCCATGCATAGATTCAGTTCTATATCCAACAGCTGCAGTTCCCAAGGTTAGATTTTCAATCAGTCTCAGTACTCTCATTCTGTTCTCGGTAGATGTTCCGGTTGCGCCCTGAAGATATTTTTTTACAAATGGCCCTATTTTCTCATCTTTAAAATCCTGTTCAGATGGCATCGTTACCATTAATCCACCCGCTATATCCTCTGCAAGTCTGGCTATTTCATACGGCAATCTTGTAACATTCTGTTTGCAGACATTTGCCAAAAGAAGATTTATCTGATAATTACCTGCAGGCATTTTCTGTCCTTCAGATGAGCAAGCAATACCGCAAGCGTATAAAGTCTCGTTGAGATGCATCATCTCTATAAGTTTATCCTTAATGTGGCTTGCCTTTGGAACGCCGTTATACTCAGCTGCCAAAGCCGAAGCTCCTATAAGGACATCACCGACTCCAACTTTACACCCGCCATACGATTGTCTGTGATAACCTGCAAAACGTTCAACCATCATGCCGGCAAACTGATACTCTCTGCACATAAACACTCTCTCTTTTGGGACGAATACATTATCAAAAACAACAAGTGCTTCATGACCGCCATACTGAGAATTTCCCAAATCCATATCTGCACCCTCCTCTAATTTTCTGGTATCACATGATTGACGTCCATAAATCATAAATACACCCGGAGCATCAGATGGTACAGCAAATGAAATAGCATAATCCTTATCCTCCTCCTTCATTGCAACAGTAGGCATAATAAGATGTTCATGAGAATTGACAGCACCTGTCTGATGAGCCTTGGCACCTCTGACTACAATTCCATCCTCTCTAACCTCAACTACATGCATATACATATCCGGGTCATCTTGTTTTGATGGAGACAGCCCTCTGTCCCCTTTAGGATCTGTCATAGCACCATCAACCGTAAGGTCATTCTCCTGCACATATTTCATATACTCTGTGAATCGTTTATGATACTCTGTACCTAATGCTTTATCTATTTCGTATGTTGTTGAAAATATAGCATTAAAGGCATCCATTCCAACACAACGTTGAAAGCAGGCTCCGGTCTTTTGCCCCATAAGTCTCTGCATTTTAACCTTATTAACGAGATCCTCTGTACTTTGATGCAAATGGCAGAATCTGTTTATTCTCTTCCCTACAAGTGGTGAATATACTGTCATTATATCTTGGTATTGAGGGTCTTCGGCCAATTCATAAGTTTTTGCAACGGAATTCATTGATGGCCTAATCATTGGATGATCTACAGGATTTTCAATAAGCTTACCCATATAGTAAACTTTAAGATTCAATTTGCGTAAGCTCTCTACGTATTCTTTTTTCGTCATCATAACAAGATATTTTATTGATTAATCGTTAAACTGCAAACCAACCGGATCAACATGTTTCACTAAAGACAACAAGGAGCAAGCACCAACCACGCAAAGCCCCAATATGCCAGGCATACGCACTTGATACACCACATCTTGTAATAAAGACTGCGATAATCGTAAGTACAGACAGCATGCTACAAAACCGTAGCAGTGTTCTCTTTTCTGTAAAAAAATGTAAAAACCAGTAACTTCAATATTCCTCTTCCCCGGAATACAGAGTACCAATGTTAAGGCAGGTCTTCTGACTTGTTCTACGTTCCGCTGTCTTCCCTTAATACTTTAAAGTGACAAAATGAGTGCAAAACGCTCTATAAGAACTTACAGCTGAGGGGACAGTTCCGGATTCCCACCGGATTCCCTATTCAATCCATATAGAAGTACTCTAATGGATCACCTTAGCAATACAAAGGTATGTATGAATTATTTTAAACTCCAACAAAACTCATAACATTTTTTTCGTCTGCAAAAAAAATTACAAATAATACAGCTGTTTTTTCGCATAACGTTTGTATTAATTAGAACATGGATAAATTGAAACGAATTTTAATTATTCCATTAATATATTTATATGAATCAAATAATTACATATTCATTATGTTAACAGCATAAAGTACTGTTTAGATTATAAAATATCATTCGGATAATTATAGAGCATATAAAAAAAAGAAATATTAAATAATTACATTTATAACACAGTAGTTATAAATACTACTAAAAAATAAAACACAAGATGATGCCAAAAAATTTGGCACCCTCCTCCTCTCAAAATTAACAAGTAACACTCAATAGCAGATCTAATCTAAAATTTGGGTCCTGAATTTAACAACTTTCTTTGAGGGTATAGTAATCATCTCTTTTGTATTCAATACTTTAATTACACTATTCAACTTCCTATCCTATGCAACAAAATGAAAAACAAATTGTTTGCCACAATTTATATATTCACTATAAAAGTTTATAGTTGGCGTTAGCGTTGGCTTTGGCTTTAGTGTTAATTGAGTTTATAGTACCAAATGATGCTTTTGCTCAAAATAACAAATGAATAACATATTATTAAAAAACAGTAATGAACGACTTGTTAATCAGCGGAAGAGCGGTTGCCGAAAACAGCTTATTGGAAACGGCGTCTGTTGAAGGACCGTTAGGATGCAAAGCATACTAAAAGGGACGACTTAGCCGTTTCAAACTGATTGAAGGCAATAGCAGTTGATTGACATGGAGAGAAATACTGTTTCTTAATATATGAAAGTTTATAGTGTATAGAGAGAAGCGTTGGCTTTGGCGTTAGTGTTAATTGAGTTTATAGTACCAAATGATGCTTTCGCTCAAAATAACAAATGAATAACATATTATTAAAAAACAGTAATGAACGACTTGTCAATCAGCGGAAGAGCGGTTACCGAAAACAGCTTATAGGAAACTGCGTCTGTTGAAGGACCGTTAGGATGCAAAGCATACTAAAAGGGACGACTTAGCCGTTTCAAACTGATTGAAGGCAATAGCAGTTGATTGACATGGAGAGAAATACTGTTTCTTAATATATGAAAGTTTATAGTGTATAGAGAGAAGCGTTGGCTTTGGCGTTGGCGATTTGAAGAGTAGAGAGAGTAGAGAAAGTAGAGAAAATAGGCCGACCAAAAATTTGATCGACCTATTATTTTACACTATAGGAATTAAAAATTACATAAACAGATTTTACGCTTGCAAATCTATGTGTGCACAGCTATCTGTTAAGCAGTCCGGCAGCCTTCATATATGAAAGGTTCTTTAGGTAGAGCTGAAAATATGCATCCACCTTTGTTGCGTATGCACTTTGCCATAGTGCCTGCGCCTCCAGATAGTCAGACAGCGTCTCAAGCCCGTTGCTGTAACCGCTCTTGCTTAGTTTCATATTTTCCTCTGCTTGAGCAAGTGAACGATCCGCTATTTCGCGCTCTAACTGCGCCTCGGTCAATTCATTTATTGCTTTTGTAAGCTCCAACAACATAAGTTCATCCTTACTGTCCTTTTCAGCCTCGGCCAAAGCCAACTGCTCTTTGGCTGCTTTTACTTTATTGTGCTGCGCCCTAAAGTGAAAGATAGGGACCTTTAGGCTTACCATTGCCGCACCTGTAAAGCCGTCAAAAAGCTTTGAATCATTAATCTTTAGAGCATTCATATAGTTATACATCCCCTTAATACCAAGTTGCGGTAACATCTCGCTTCTTGCAAGTTTCACCTGCTGGTCTGCTGCCTCAACCTGTTTATTAAGCATACTATATTCCAAACGCTCCGTAATATCTGTAACAGTAACCTCTCCTGTTACATTAGGGAGTTTGTCAGATACGGTAATCTTGCTTGTAAGAGGTTTGCCAATATAATGACAAAGATTCATCATGGCAAGACGCATGGCATTCTCTGCTTTTCTTATTGCAAGTTCACTCTCATTGAGTTTGACTTGTACTTTAAGGAGATCATTATGAGGCTTGAGACCATGTTTGCATGCGCTCTCCACATTCTCCATAAGTTCCTTAAGAACAGCATTATACTTTATCGCTACCTCTTTCATCTGCTGAGCCTTTACCAATAGTACATACGCTTCCTCTGTCTTAACGATTACCTCTGTTGCAGTAAGAGATTCGTTCATTCCCGCAACATCCCTTCCAATCTTAGCCAACTTATAGGCAGACCTTACCTTACCTCCCATATATACAGGTTGTTCCAAACTTACACCTGCAATATAGAACATTTCTGTCTTGTATTTTAGGTCTAATCCGGGAAAATATGCATAGCTCCCGTTTGGCACAAGTGTTCCTGTTGCAGGATTAGGGGTTAAAACAGGCAGGTTACCTCCGGCAATTGCAAGGGTACCGTCTGCATTGCTGTAACCGGCCATGCCTTGAGCATATATATTGGGATAGAAATTGGCCCTGTAGCTTTTGTATGTATATTCCGCAGCAGCTTTTTGTCGGGAAGCAGATGCCAAATCCTTATTATTCTGCAGAGCTAAACTACGACATTGCTCCAAAGTAAGAATATTGCCAACACTCTCCTGCCCCACAGAGGCAAACAGCACCGATGGTGCAAAAAGCAGTGAGGCCGCACATAAAGCCATATATGATTTTATACTATTCATCTTTTCTATCGTTTTTAATGTTAAAGAACAACGCATACAGTATTGGAATAAAGATAAGTGTTATGAGTGTTCCAAAGGTTAGTCCGCCCATGATACTTGCAGCCAACGACCCGAACATTGAGTCTGAGAGCAACGGAATCATTCCAAGGATTGTTGTCAATGCGGCCATACTTACTGCACGCAAACGGCTTTGGGCACTGTCTATAAGTGCGGTTATAGGCTCAACTCCATTATTAAGCTGCAGTGTAATCTCATCCATAAGCACAATACCATTCTTAAGCACCATTCCAATAAGTCCAAGCGTTCCTACAATAGCTACAAAGTTGAATACCTGCCCTGTAAGCAGCATTACAGCAACTACACCAACAATCACAAACGGTATACAGCAGAATATGATTATTGGCTTTCTGTAATCTTTAAAGAGCATTATAAGTATTGCTATCATAAGTATTATGGCAAACGGAAAACTCTTGAACAGATACTTCATAGATTGGTCGCTTGCGCTCTTCTCACCCTGCCAGCTAAGAGAGTATCCCTCCGGCAGCTCTATTGCCTCTATCTGTTCCGCTACAGCTGCTCTTGCCTTTTCTGTCTCCACCCCGGAAACCGGCGAGCACTGCACTCTTTGACTTCTCTGACCGTTATAACGCGGAACAACAGGATCTTCCCACTTTATATCTACCCCTTTGGCAACCTGTTTAAGAGGTGTACTTCCCATAAGCTGCTCAATAATATCATCCTTCTTTAGCGAGCCGGACTTGAACTTTACCATTGTCTCTTGAGAGAGCAACCCGTTAACCCTTGGGAGGGTAGAGAAAACCTGCGTGTTTCCCATATTGTCTATGGGCTCACCCTTCTCGTTAAGACACTTTACATAGATCTTCTTGTTGTGTATGCCGTCGTAGAAAGAACCTATTGGAATACCTCCGTTTGCAGAGAGCAACGATATGCTCACATCATTTCTGCTAAGGCCCAAAGCTCTGGCTGCAGGCTGGTCATACTCAACAGACAGATACGGCACTTTTGGCTCCCAGTCTGTTGTTATGAGGTAAACATACGGAGACTCCTCCATAATTTTTGTTGCTTGAGCCGCAAGGTTGTGAAGCACCTCCGGATCCGGGCCTGTAAACTGAGCCTCAATAGGATACTTCTTAAACATAAGATTATATCTCTTAAGTTTTACGTATGCTTGAGGGTAGTTCTCCGACAAATAATCCTGTATTTCATCCAAATTTGCAACAAGTGCCTTTGGGCTTGTAAAGTCTATAATAAGCTCTCCGTAAGACAAAGACGGATATGCAATGCTTCGCACTAAATTATATCTGCCAGGAGTCCCTCCGGTAGATGTTGTAACGTGTGTTATCTCCTTTCTGGTCTTGAGATAAGCCTCAATCTCTGCAAGGTCTTTCTCTACCTGAGTATAATTGGCTCCCTCAGGAAGTTTGTATTCCATGTAGAGCTGATCGTACTCCATATCCGGGAAGAAGCCGTGTTTCATGAACTTATAACCCCACACAGATAGTGCAAGCAGGATAACCATAAACACAACAGATGAGATTCTGTGTGCCAACCCGAATCTGAGACACCCTCTGAGGGCTGCATAGATCTTTCCGTTATACTCCCTCTTGCCATTGCCCGGCTTTACATCGTCGGCCTTTATCTTTAACATTCTGTTCGCCATAAGCGGCACATGTACAAGTGCAAGTACCCAACTGAGTAACAAGGAGACCGCTAAAACTATAAACAGGTCTCTTGTATAAACGCCTGCAGTATCGGGCGACATAAAGATTGGAAGGAATGCTATGATTGCAATAAGCGTAGCTCCCAAAAGCGGCATTGCAGTCTGCTTGCCTATATCTGTAAGAGCCTGCATGCGTGGCTTGCCGGATTTAAGATCTACAAGTATGCCGTCTATTATAACTATGGCATTATCAACCAACATACCCATTGCCAACACAAAAGCTGCCAAAGAGACACGTTGCATTGTTCCTCCTGCGCTCTGCAGAAAGAGGAATGAGCCGAATACAGTTACAACCAAACTTATACCTATGATAAGTCCGCTTTGGAATCCCATTGTTATCATAAGAACCACAACTACTATGATAACAGATTCTATAAGGTTTATGATAAATGTTCCAAGTGAATCGCTAACTCTCTGCGGTTGATAGAAGACCTTGTTATACTCTACTCCTGCCGGCAATCTGGTCTCTTCCAACTGTTTAAGAGTTTTATCAACCTCTCTTCCAACCTTTACTATATCTGAGCTTGACGATGCAGCAATAAGGATTCCCAATGCACGTTCACCATCGTAAAGCAACTGGTTTCTTACAGGGCTTTCGTAGCTTGTTTCAACCACCGCTATATCTCTTACCCTAAGCTGGTCGTCATCATGCCCCTGTATGAGCATATTCCCAATATCATCTACAGTCTGAAATTTGTCGCTTATGGCAACTCGTATTCTATTTGTGCCGTTATCAAAATAACCGCTGTACGTCGTTTTGTTCTGTCCGTTAAGGGTAGCAAGAACCTCCGCAGGTTTTACTCCCAAATTCGCCATCCTGTCCTGTAGAAGGGAGATGTTAATGCATTCAGGCCTTTTCCCATATATTTCAACCCTGTCTACACCATCTATCTCTGTTGCCTCTCTCTTTATAAGCTCTGCATAATCAGACATCTCCTTATCTGTAAGACCGTCACCTGTAAGCACATAGAACATTCCGTAAACATCTCCAAAGTCATCTTTTACTATTGGAGTATATGCACCCTCGGGAAGTGAGCCGGTTGCATCGGAGACCTTACGTCTTAGTTTGTCCCAACACTGTTCTACATCATCATCTTTTGTTGTTGTGGTAAGTTCCACCTGAATAATAGACAAATCGTTATATGAGTAGCTCTCAATATTGTTGATATTGCCCATATTCCTTATACTCTTCTCCAACACATCCGTCACCTCAAGCTCCACCTGATGGGCAGACGCTCCGGGATATGTTGTAACTACCATTGCATTTTTAACCTTGATCTCCGGGTCCTCCAACTTACTCATCTTATAGCAAGAGAAAACACCGCCAACAACAAGGACAGCAATAAGAAAGTAGATTAGATTCTTATTCTTAAATGACCATCCTGAAATATCCATTATAATAACCCTCCAACATTGGTTTTAGATGTTGTTGTAATAAGTCTTACAGATTCTCCATCCTTAATATGATGTACGCCGGAAGAGACAACAAGATCCCCTCTTTTAAGCGAAGCAGATGTGACTTCGCTATTGCCGTCGCTTTTAAGGAATGTAACATTCACATCCACAGCTTTTACTGTTGAACTGCCGGCATCATACACAAATACACGCGAAATACCGTCTGTATTAACAACAGCTGTACTTGGAACTACGTATGTTTCAACTTCGTTGTTTTGGGCAGCAGCTATTGTGACCATTGTGTTCATTCCTACAGACGGAACAGGATTGCCATCTGCCACTAATCTGAATGTCATTGTATACAGCTGGTTAGCATTTGCTTTTGGCGATATGCTCTTTGGCTCAAGCCTATAGATTTTACCCGGATAGACGTCAAATGTACAGGTATATGCCCTGAACATGTCTCTCTTTACATAATCCTGAGCAGGAAGGCTTATCTCAACCTCAGGGGTAGCTGCACCTACAAGACTCAACACAGGCATTCCTGCCCCTACAATCTCATGCTCCTCAAAATAATGTTTCTCTATAACGCCATCGTACGGAGCGTATAGTTTTGTATAAGCTAGCTGGTCTTTATGGTGCTGATATTTGGCAGTTATCTGCTTTAACCCATATACAGCCTTATCGTAATTGTTTGGGGTTGTGCCACCATCTTTATATAATGCAATAATTCTCTCCGCCTCTGCCTTTATCTGTCTGTACTCTGCCTCTGTAGCATCAAACTGCACCTGATAATCAATAGGATCCAATTCTGCTATTAACTGTCCTTTTCTTACCTTTTGTCCATCTTTAACAAAGATTCTCTGCAAAGTACCGCTCACTTTAAAAGACAAACTTGCATCCATAGAGGATTTCACCCTTCCGGGATATTGCATCTCCAAGGTCTCATCCGAGAATATAACCTCCTCTGTCTTTACGGTTTTGGGCTTTGTTGTCTGGTTATTGTCATTCTTGCATGCAGACAACAGCAGGAACAATGTTCCAACAATTAAAAAAATTCTATATTGTCTCATAACCTATAATAATTATTGTCATATCTAAACGCCTTTTAAACGGCACAAAAGTACGTATATAATAAAACAGCAGATGTTCCAAAATGCGCCTTATTTAAACCTCGCGAACACCTTTTATATATTAAACTTCGCAAGTTACAAAATTAATTATTAAAAACTATTTTTTGACAAAAGCCCCCATTTACCTGCAAAAAACACTCCATATTAGTTTTGGTTCACAAAGAGTATGAAACCGAATATGAAAATCTTTGAAATTAATTCGTCCAAGTTTTGATATCAAAGATTTTCATCGTGAGAGAGAACTATAGTAAACGGCTTAAATCCGCATATACAGACAGCCGAATAATTATATTTACAGACAAAAATTGTCGGGAAAAGAGATAAGCAAAATATATACTTATCCTCTCTTCCCGACAAAATATCGTTGTTCCAATCCTCTTGAGAACTACACTTTGGCCGGTTTACTTTTCTGCAGGATTCATTATTACATCTGTCTCATTGCCCGCACTTAGAATCTTCTCAACCAAAGCTTTTATAGTCTGGGCATTTACACTGTTTACAACATCTGTATATGTTGTAAAGTTATCAACGCCCTCTACATAATAGCTATTCAGTACAGACTCCCAGTAACCGTTCTGAATCTGATTTTCAGGGAAGTTCTTTAGCAGGTTCTCTTTTGTTTTTGCAAGGTACCCCTCATTAGGTCCCTCTACTGCAATATTCTTAAGCCCATCCTTAGCCAACTTGATTAGTTTTAGAGATTTGGCATAGTCGGTATCAAATATCATAGCTAAAATTGCACAGTCCTTTATATCTTTGCTTCCCATAGCCATTGCCTGTACGCTAACTCCGTATGTACCACCTTCGTCCTCTCTTATAGTCTTGGTATATAGCTGATCTAAAATACCTTGAAGCACATTTAAAGCTACCCTGTTCTCAAGATTGTTCTTTATGTCGTATGCTGAATAAAGAATGGCCACAGATGTCTTAGGGGTCTCCATTGCAACATCAAAGGTATTGTCTACAAATCCTTTTGCAGGAACCATATTGTAATCTATTGCATCTCTTCCGGATTTTGCCTTAACGGGGATAGAACCTATATATTTCTCCATTAGAGGTTTGAAAGTATTCATATCTACATTTCCTGTTACTATTACAGTTGTTCCGGCTGCATCTCCGTAAAGGATGTTCAATGCTTTCTTTATATTCTCTGCATTTACCTTTTCCAACAAATCGCTGTTGATTTTAACATTTCTTGGAGAGTTGGCTATTGCCTGTTGTATAGCCACTGAGAAGATAAAGTTAGGCTGTTTCTCAAGGTTAGGAACCAATGCTCTTAACTGGCTGAGACCAACCTCCAACTCCTGCTGCTCTACTCTTGGTTCTGTGTAAGAAAGGTAGAGCAACTGCATTGCTGTTTCAAGGTCGTTAGGAGAGCTGTACGCATTTACTCCATGCCTGTCTGTTCCAATGTAATAGCTTGCAGAGGCTATCTTGCCTGTAAGCATTTTATTAAGTTGTGTTTGAGGAAATTTGGATATACCGGAATTAGACTCGTAAACACTAAATACATTTCTCTCCATTGATGGAAGAAGTTCCTCCGGAAGGAATGATGTACCACCCTTTGCAACTGTCTTGATTCTAATTTCATCTTTCTTAAAGTCTGTTGGCTTAACTATCACCTTAATTCCATTGGACAATGTGAATACAGTTGAACCAAACTCTCCTTTCTCCTCTTTTTTGATCTTTGAGCCCTTTAGTACAGAAGCATCCATCAGAGGTTCGTTTGAAACGGCACTCTCCAAAGGTTTTATATCTGCATTCTTGGCTGTCTCCAAAGCATCTGTAAGCTCTTTCTCCGTAGGAACAGCTACCCCCTCTTTTGCAGGAGCGCTATATGATATTACATTGTTATCTGAGGTAATTACCTGCCCAAATGTTTGGTTTACAGCAGCTACAGGCAACATATCCAAATACTGCTTTGTAATGTTATACTCGTACTCGGGGGTCATATATGGCTCGTTATCCACAAAGTTACTCATATATGTTCTGCAGAACTGCTCATTTTGTCTGCTGTCTGCATTGTTTTTCCTGTTTTCCAAAGCCTTTAAGATATTTGTCTTGGCTCTGTCGTATTCATCCTGAGTAAAACCAAATTTCTTTGCACGCTCCAACTCCACCAATGCTGCCTCAAATCCTTTCAATCCCTCTCCATCCTTGGTTGTAACACCCAGAACAAAGGCTTCAAGAGTCTCGCAGAGTTTTCCAAATCCGGCACTTGCACTTATAAAAGGGGCATTAGCAGATTTAGACATATCGTCTAATCTCTCGCCTAACATATTGGTAATAAGATCTTTCATTAAAGATGTTAACAATCCTATATTCGTTGCATTGTAAGCCTCGGGCATAGGCTCGCTCTTTATAAAGAGTGTTACATCTGTTGTATTAAGCTCCTTGTCTGTAAAGATGGAAACAAGCGGCTCTTTGTTGTCGGGAATCTTTATCACATCTTTTGCCTTAGGATTCTCTGCTTTAGGTATTTGGTTAAAGTACTCCTTAATCTTGCCCTCTACATAGTCTACATCTACATCTCCAACCACTATGACTGCCTGCAGATCCGGTCTGTACCATGTCTGGTAGAAATTTACTAACTCCTCGGGCTTAAAGGTTTCTAAGTTCTCTTTTGTTCCTATGATATTGCATGTTGCATATTTGGAGTCTTTATATAACACAGAAAAAAGAGCCTCTCTGCCTCTCTGATTGGCATCTCTTCTTGTCCTCCACTCCTCAATTATAACACCTCTTTCCGCATCTATCTCTGCAGGATCATTGGTTACAAAATGAGAGTAATCGTGAAGTATAAGAATTGAACTGTCTACAACGGTCTTTCTATTAAGAGGAACATTCATAAGCATATACGCTGTCTGTTCAACACCGGTGGCTGCATTGACATTATAACCGAACTTTGCCCCTATACTCTCCATGTATGAGATGATGCCTTTGCCGGGAAAATTCTTTGTTCCGTTAAGACACATGTGCTCAAGAAAGTGGGCAAGACCATCTTGTGCCGGTGTTTCCTGAATTGCTCCAACATTTGTAACAAGGTAAAAACTTGCTCTTTCTGCAGGTTTCTCATTGTGCCTTATATAGTATGTAAGGCCGTTGTCTAATTTTCCAACCTTAACATCCTTATCTTGCTCAAGCTGTTCAACTTGCTGAGCTACAGCCGCAACCATAGATACCATTATAAGTGCGGCCGCAAGAAATAAACGTTTCATAAAGTTTAATTTAATATATATAATTACTTTCTTTTTTCAGTCTATCTTCCCGACATGGAAATCACATCACCTACGCTTAATAAGAAAAATTGTCGGGAAGAAAAATAACTAATAAAAAACTAACGATTAAAAAAACTATTCTTTCACCTCTACCCCATCATCCACAAATTCAAGCAATTCTCCTGGTTGACAATCTAATATCTTACATAATTTTGCCAGCGTTGAGAACCTTACAGCCTTTGCCTTTCCTGTTTTTAAAATAGAAAGATTGGCCATTGTTATCCCTAATTCATCTGCAAGCTCACCAAGAGGTTTTTTGCGCTTGGCCATTATTACATCCAATCTTACAATTATAGACATATGCAGCGCCTCCTATATGGTTAACTTTTGTTCCTCCTGAATCTTATATCCAACCTTAAACACTTGTGCTATAAACAGAAGAGATATACCAAATATGCCAAGGATAACATCTAAACTTAAGATTGTTTCACACTCAAACCCGTCTATAGCCAACATCTCTATCGCACATCTGCCATTTGTCCAAATAAGCATCAACTCTAAAATATTCTCCACTATAAGCAACAAACCAAGAATCCTCAAAGCCTTTATTAGAGGCATGTAAAAGATCTGCTCTAACTGTATAGCCTTCTTAAGTCTGGCAAATAGCTTATAAAGAAACATTATTATTATGATATACACTATCACCATACCCCACGATAACAGAACAGTACTTATAAAGTAGATTAAAATACTGTTGTTGCATTCCAATATATTTGACACCTGAACATCAAATCCGTTTGGTACTACCGTTACAAGATTCTCTGCCTCTGAATTATCCTTATAAAAATACTTTATAGGTTCCCCACCACCATCATGTTCCAATCTTGCATTATCGTTGCAAACACTGCCCGGCTGTTGTTTTATTTTTACGTTGGAGATATTGCCAATGCAAAATACAGCAGGAACCTTTACCAAAGAGGGTTGGTCAAGATCTGTGCTTTCACCTACAAGCTTAATTCCCTCATTTACACCGTCTGCAAACTGAATAATTTTTACCGCCGCCAAGGCAAGGGTAAAAATAACTAAGAAGGAGTATAGCAGGTATAATTTCTTTGCATTCATTGCGTGTATCCTTTAATGACCGCGCAAAGGTATAATATTTTTATTGAAAAACAATAAATATTAATTGTTTTTCATAAACTATTTATTCCTTTTCATTAATATAGCATTGGCTTTGGCGTTAGCGTTGGCATTGGCGTTGGCCTTGGCCTTGGCGTTAACGTTGGCGTTGGCTTTGGCGTTGGCCTTTTGTGTAAAGAGGATAAAGAAAGCTAAGGCTAAAGCCAAAGCTGTATATGGCATACGCTTTGTATTTAGGCATGTGTGGTTAATATTTGTCGGGAAGGATAGTATTTAGGGATTTTTAAATTTTTCTTGCAGTTTTTTTAAGCTTTGAGCGTTTATACAAGCAAACAATGATATTATAAACTAATAACAATATTATTATGAGAAAGACTTACTACGCAGCTATAGTTATGCTGCTTACCATCTGCACCTTTAACAATGCAGTGGCGCAAAACAACAATTATTCGGAAAATTATATTCAGATCTCATCAAAGGCAGATAGAGAGATTACCCCGGACGAGATTTACATTCAATTCCAGATTAAAGAGGAAGCCGGCAAAGGGAAAGCAACATTAGCAGAGCGTGAAAAAGAGGTGGTAAAGGCACTTACAGGGATTAAAATAGATGTAAAGAATGATCTTACGATTTCCGATATGGAGAGCGATCTTAAAAAGATGTTCCTAAGAAAAGACAACATTCTTGCAAGCAAGAACTACAGGCTGAAGGTTTCAACAGCAGATAAAGCAGCCGCTGCTCTTAAGGTGCTTAACGATCTCAAGATCTCTGATGTCTCATTGGAGGAGATGAGAATATCAAAAGGGCTTAGGGAGCAGGTTATAAAGGAACTTATGACAGAGGCAGGCAATAAAGCCAAAGCAAATGCAACTATTTTAGCAGAATCTGTTGGAAGCGAACTTGGCAAATGTATATACATAAACTTCTATGAGCCAAACGTAAATGTAGGATATGCCCCAAGAGTAATGTATTCAAAAGCCCTTATGGCAACAGATAATGCCGCTATAGAGGAGGAATCATACGGGCTTGATGTTAGGAAGACCACATTAAGCGTAAACTTGACTTGTCGTTTTGAGATTAAGTAGAGTATATAAAGGTTGATTATTGTTTTTGTGTTTATGCAAAAGGGTGCACAGGTAATTTTTACTACGCACCCTTTTATTTTGACCTCGTAAAAATCTGGTGTGTAACTATTATCCCCTTTGTAACCTTGGCTTTTAAAATATCACCATCAACGGTAATTATCGCATGAGCTGTGATATTAAGTCTTGGCGAGCATATCCACGGACAGTTGTAGTTATTCTGAGAATCATTGAAAGTAACGTTTTTCATAACATCTTTGCCTATATACTGCTCAAACTGCGGTAACGTCCATACAATCTTTCCAAAATATGCCCCGTTTTGTTCATATATTTCAATCTTTGAATCTTTTTTCTCTGTTATCCATATACCAACTATCTTAGAAGCAATATTTTTTTGCGCGTATAATGCACAAGAGAAAAAAATAACAAACAGCAACATTATAATCTTTCTCATATCTAAAATTTATTTTTAGTGATTAAACCAAAATAGTGCCAATTTGTTTGCTCCTTTATATAAAAAAAGTGACCCAAAGAAACTCTCGGGCCACTCATACATATTTTTAATAACCAACTATTCAGCTACAACAGCAACTTTAATGGTTGCTTTAATGTCTTTATAGCACTTAACTGTTGCGTCGTAAACTCCAACCTCCTGCAATTTGTCATCTGCTACGGTTATATTACGTCTGTCAATCTCAAAGCCCTTAGCTGCAAGAGCCTCTGCAATCTGAATATTGTTAACAGAACCAAATACCTTGCCGGTTGAACTTACCTTGGTAGCAACTGTAACCTCAACTCCCTCCAATTTAGCAGCAAGAGCAGCAGCATCCTCTCTAAGTTTAGCCTCTTTATGAGCTCTCTGTTTAAGATTCTCTGCGTGTACCTTCTTTGCAGATGGGGTTGCCATAATTGCAAAACCCTGAGGAATAAGGTAGTTGGTAGCGTAACCATTCTTTACAACTACTATATCATCTTTGTGACCCAAGTTGTTTACATCTTGTTTTAGTATGATCTCCATCTTAACTCCTCCTTATTTCAATAAATCTGTTACGTATGGTAGAAGTGCCAAGTGTCTTGCACGCTTAACAGCTTGAGCAACTTTTTTCTGGAATTTTAGAGATGTACCGGTAAGTCTGCGTGGAAGAATCTTTCCCTGCTCATTAAGGAATCTCTTAAGGAACTCAGCATCCTTATAATCTACATATTTAATACCTGCTTTTTTGAAACGGCAGTATTTTTTCTTCTTAACCTCTACTGTAGGAGGATTAAGATAACGAATCTCATTGTTTACTTGATTTGCCATAGTTATTCCCTCCTCAATTATTTTTGTTCTGCTTGGTTAGCTCTTCTCTTTGCGGCATAAGCAATAGCATGCTTATCCATTGCAAAGGTCAAGAAACGAATAATTCTCTCATCACGTCTATACTGAGTCTCTAGCTTTTCAATAAATGCCGGCTCTGCCTTGAACTCAATAAGGTGATAAAAACCTGTAGTTTTCTTCTGGATAGGGTAAGCCAATTTCTTAAGGCCCCAATCCTGATCATATACAACCTCGCCACCATTCTCCTGTATAAAAGAGATGTATTTGGCAACCGCTTCCTTCATCTGAGCGTCAGATAAAACGGGAGTTGCAATGAAAACGGTCTCGTACTGTTTTAACATCTTCAGTTAAAATTTTAATGATTAATAATTACCTTAGTCTGTGCAGTTGCATCTGCATGGTCAGACCTTTAGGGCTGCAAAGGTACAATAAAAAATTCATTGTCCAAATTTATGTTAGCGTTGGCGTTGGCATTGGCTTTGGTCTAAATTCCTTTGAAAGCGTTTTGCAAGATTTTAGAAAGAACTGTTTTATGTAAAGTATTAATAATAAATAATTTAAAAATTATGTTTGCAAGATAGATTTTTCGTTTAAAAGCTCTTTCTTTCATTAAATCCATACCTTTGCAGTGTAAGAAAGAAGAAAATATTGAACAATGTAAATAGCAGAATAGGGCAGGATTTGATTTCCTGCCCTATTCTGTTGTACACATTCCACATCTAAATTTAAGCAATACAATCACCCATCTCAGATACCATCTTCTTAAGCCTGCTCTTCCGCACATAAATATTCTGCGGAGTATCATTTAGAATAACACTTATCTCCTGAGCGGAAAATCCTGCATAAACCAAATTAAGCAACTTTACATTATCCTCTTTCAATTGAGGATACTTGTCTCTCATCCTTTTAATGATATTGTCATTCTTTGCATTTACAACCTCCTCCATAACTTCAAAGTTATCACCGCTCAACTTTAATTTAAGCAGATCTTCTACCTTTTTTTGTAACATTCTGGAGTTTCCTGTCTCATAATAGGTCCTTACCAACTCCCTCACCTCTGCAAAACGCCCCTCCAACAGCTCCTTAAGGTGGCGTTCCTTCTCTTTATGAACATCCAACTGCTGCAATATCCTGGCCTTTCCCATCTCAGAAGAGGATAGTTTTTCATCCATCATCTTAAGAGACTGCATATAGCTCTCTATCTCTGCATTTTTTCTCTCTATTCTCCTTTTATATGAAACAACCACAACCACAATAATCAAGATAGAAATAAGCAATATCAGCGTATAAATTGCTATCATGTATCTGCTTTTCTGGTCAGCCTGAATATTCTTTAGTGTAAGATCTTTTTGCCAATACGCATTCTCAATATCTCTTATGGACTGCGTTCTCTCCACGGTTGCAATTGAATCTATTATAACAAAATATTTCTCTTTATATTCGAGTGCCAACTTATAGCTGTTCTCTTTTTTTGCAATATCACTCTTTAAAGAATAGATCCCGGCCTTCTCAATACCACTCAATGCCCCTTTTGGTGATGCCGGCGAATATCTCCATTCAACATACTTGTCTATATATTTAGAAGCAATTGAAGTATTCCCTTTATAAGAATACACATACGCCATAAAAAGGTAATCCTCAGGGTTATCATTACCTCTGTTATATCGGGAATAAACCTCTTTTATATCCTTTATTGTCTCATCTACAGAGGATTCTTTTCCAAAATAGCCGCTCAACAGAGATGTTGAGTAGTTCAAAGACTGAGTCTCATATTTTTTAAACAATGTAGAATCTGTTTTTCCTTTCTTTAGCAGGGAACGCTCCTTCTCCGTAAGCTCCATGGCAATGGCTCTTGCCTTTCCATAATTGAGGATCGCCTCCTCATAATTTTTGTTCTTAAGATGTATTTCTGCAATTTTGCCATACAGACGCATCACCTCCTCTTTTCTTCCACACTGCAAATAGCTATCTTTAGAGAGATTATACATATTAAGAGCATTGGTAAAATCCAACCTATTATAATACAGTTCTCCTTTATACCAGTTTATTCCTCCTTTAAGTAACTCATTCTTAATATTATTGCAATACTTTTCGGCCTCTAAGAACTCCTCCATGGCCATATAGTCATCCCCCTTTTTAAACAACCTTTCCCCCTCTTTAAAATGTTTTACGGCCTCCTTACCGGAATTGTTATCTGAAAATATTCCCTGTCTTCCCTTATTGGACGAGGTCCCCCACTCCATTACACAGACAAAAACCACAACCAAAAGCGACAGCATTACAAATATACCTGTCTTAGAGAATATTAATTTATTTATTAGTTTTTTATCCATCCCATATTTATATTGTGTACAAATATAGCTAATACTCCTCTTCCCGACAAAGTAAAAAATAAGCAGATTAAAAAAGAAAGAGGGCAACCGTATAATTGGGGTCACCCTCTCTAACTTCAAGAAATAGAAAGTGCAAATACAAGACCTGCTGTAGTTGCCTTTAAAAAAATCTCTCTATTTATTTCTTAGGAGCCTCCTTTAGCACCTCCTTAACAAATTTCCACCATTTCTCAACACTCTCAATGTTAACTCTTTCGTCTGGTGAATGAGGAGAAAAGATTGTAGGTCCGCATGAAACCATATCCCAGTTTGGATACGTTCCGCCAAGGATACCGCACTCTAAACCTGCATGGATAGCCATTACAGCAGGTTCTTTCTTAAACAGGCTCTTGTAAACCTTCTTCATCTCTTTAAGAATAGGTGAGTCCATATTTGGAGCCCATCCACTGTAACCGCCACTGAAAGTAACCTTACCGCCTGCAAGTTCAAATGCGCAACGCATCTTCTCTGCCAAATCATCCTTTGCTGAATCAACTGAGCTTCTCATAAGAGAGTGAACCATAACTTTACCATCACCAGATTTTACAATAGCCATATTGTTTGATGTCTCAACAAGTCCCGGCATTGCATTGCTCATCCTTTCCACGCCGTTAGGGCAAACATAAAGAGCCTTGACAACGTTAAGTGCTGTTGCAGAATCTATAGCTTTTGCTGTAATCTTCTCCTCTTTAAGCTCTATGTTAAGATCCTTGTCTGTTGCAGCATATTCGGTTTTAAGTTCTGCAAGTTTCTGTGCAATAACCTTCTTAGCCTTTGCCATTTTAGCTGCAGGGATAGCAACCTGAGCGACAGCCTCTCTTGGAATTGCGTTACGCATATTGCCGCCCTCTATAGAGATAAGCTGAGCTCCGCAATCTCTTAAAAGAGGAAGCAATACTCTGGCGATAACCTTATTTGCATTTGCTCTGTATAGATTTATATCCATACCTGAATGGCCGCCAACCATACCGTTGCATGTAAGTACAGCAGTCTTGTTGTCTTTTGCAACAGCCTCTGTTTTATACTTGATTGTTGCAGAAGCATCCAAACCACCTGCACAACCAACATAAAGTTCTCCCTCTGTCTCTGAATCCAAATTGACCAAAATATCACCTTTTAAAAGTCCGGGTTTTAATGCACGAGCACCTGTCATACCGGTCTCCTCATCTATAGTGATAAGCACCTCTATAGGACCATGAACCAATTCTTTATCCTCCAATACAGACATTGCGACTGCACAACCCAAACCGTTGTCTGCTCCAAGTGTGGTTCCGGTAGCATATACCAAATCACCCACAACTCTTGTTTTGATTGGATCTTTCTGAAAGTCATGTTCAACATCTGCATTCTTCTGAGGGACCATATCTACATGAGCCTGAAGAATAATCCCCATCCTATCCTCCATCCCTTTTGTTGCAGGTTTGCGGATAATTACATTGCCTATCTCATCCATCATGCTCTCCAAGCCCAACTTCTTGCCAAATTCATAAATATACTTGGCAGCCGCCTGCTCATGTTTTGATGGGCGAGGAATCTTTGTTAGCTCATAGAAGTTCTTCCATACAATTGTAGGATTCAAATCTGTAATCTGTTTCATAATAATATTATTTAAGTGTTTTTATCTTATTCAATCTGTTTAGTCCTATTTTACCAATAACGTCATTGGAAACGAGACAATCTTACCAAACTGGTAAACCTGTATCCTTGTCTGCAAAAGGACCTTTGCGCCATCTATTATCTTGGCATTCATTGTTACAGGTTTTCTATAAACAATGGAGTTCTTTGCAATCTGACCAATCTGTTCTACCATTGTTGGTGATATTGGCTCTGCCTCCTGCGAAAGTTCAACTACAACAGGCCTCCCACCCATATCATCTGCAGGAAGGAGTCCTTGAGTATCCGATATTCTAAAGGCAATATACATCTGTTTTGCCATATCTGCTCTTGGCACCACATCGAACAGCATTGTCTGTTGGTCCTTTACGCTTTTGCCATAGAACAAGCTCATATACTCCTGCTCCAATTTAGAGAGTTCGTTAAGAGCCGCACCCATTGCCTCTCCACTATATGTAGCATCCGTATCTCCGGTAATAATATCTATTCTTTTCTGTCTTAGCTTCAAAATCATCCCGGCAGTCTCCTCCGCCTTCTTCTCTATACTTTTCTCAACAATCTGTTTCTGTTGAACAGGTACATTTTCAAGCCCCTCTGCTGTCTGGACTGTCTTATAAAGGGTTGTTGTCTCTGTTGTTAAATTAGATGACACACCTGCCTCTGCAAATGTTGCGCTGTTTGCGTAGGATGGAAATCTCCAGCTGTTGGATTTACCCACATTACCATCTGACGTAACTATAAGCCCTTGGCTTGAAAATCCAAGGAAATTTGCCTGTCCGTTCTTTATGTTACCCAAATTGATTGCCATACTAAAGTTAGGGTCTGCCTCAACAAAAGGGATCATCTCTATGCTGTTTATCGTATAGAACTCCCCACTGGCAGACCTTGCCGGATTACCAAGATACTTTTCTGCATATTTGGCGTAAGGGCCGGCCACAAAAGACTCGTGGTCTGCAACAACCTTAAGACCTATTGTTGTACTTGGCAACGAATACACCACTGTTCCGCTTGGAGCATTCTCCCCGGGTCTAAGCACTTGAGAATAACCGCATGTTGCAAACAGCAATGCAGTTGTAACTAAACAAATAAACTTTTTATTCATAACCGTAAGTTTTACATTCATAATAAAATTATATCTTAAAGCATATAACAGCTCGTATTGTTCGCTTTCGTTTAACCTTTCCTCGTAATTGGCTTTAGCTTTGGCATTGGCTTTAGCTAATTTAAGTTTATTGGCATTGGCTTTAGCCTTCTACACCTTCTTTACACTCTTTACACTAAATTCCAACTCCAACGCCAAACAGGTCTATAGGAAAGGGTTCTTTAACTGTGATAACAATATATTATTATAGGTATCTTTCTCTTCCCTGCTAAGTTCACGTTTCCACCGTTTATGACTCCACAGCCAATTGTATCTGTTCTTATTAATGGATTCCTCCAATAACCTTGCATATCTCCTTGTTATCTCCCCCTCTTCCAACATTGACGGATCCTCTGTAATGGCCGTAAATCTTATGCTATATCTGCCTCTTCTTACTCTGAATATATGTAGAAAGACAACAGGAAGGTTAAGCTTTGCAGCTATATACTCAGGTCCTCCCAACATAGCGGTTGGCTGGTTAAGGAATTTAACTATCATCTTATCCTTACCAATAGGGTTCTGGTCCGCTATCAATGTGTACAGAATCGTCTCTTTTCTGTTGGCAATAATATGTCTCATTATCCTTTGCGACTCCACCACTCCGCCATTCTTTTTAAATTTTTTGAACTGGTGCATTCGCATCATCTTCATTATTGAATCTGCAGAACCTTCATGCGGCTGCTTGTAGGCCAAGGCATATTTGCCGTTTGAAAAATTATCATTTTGTCGGGAAGCGGGGTCTCCAAACATTGATCCTATCATCTCCCAGTTTCCACTATGCCCCATAACCGTAAGCACAATATTATGACGCTGAGTAATATCTGCAATTACCTCCCTATTTTCAACGGTTACAACCTTGCACATCTTCTTGGGGGAGGCCGAGATAGCCCAAATACCCTCCAACATAATGTCACACATGTATCTGTAGTACTCTCCCGCTATCTTTTTTATCTCGCCATACTTAAGGTCAGGAAAGCTTCTGGCCAAATTCATATAGACAACAGAATTTCTATACCTTAGCAGATACTTGAACAAAAAGGCGGCAATATCAGACAATACGTACAGGAATCTCAGCGGCAACAAAGAGATCATATACAGCAAACACCACCTTATATTTAACAACAGTTTTCCCATTAACATTTAGTCTATATCGCTAATCCCGGCAGGAATCAATGACAAATAACAAATATAGGAGTTTTTTTTTATATTTCTTTGGCTTCACCGTTTTCTATATGTTTTTTAACTGACAATGTACTTTTTGCTATCCAAATTATATGAGTTAAGATGGGACATTTTGATTTATATTAAATTTTAATAACTTTGTAGGTCTTTTGAGAAATTATAAAGAAATATTAACCTTAAAATAAATTAAAGCAACTTATGTTTAAAAACCATCCTAAAGGATTGTTAGCTGCAGCAATCTCCAATATGGGAGAGCGTTTTGGCTACTACATCATGAACGCGGTATTGGTACTGTTCCTCTGCTCAAAGTTTGGTCTTAGTGACGAGAAAAGTACCCTTATCTATTCAATTTTCTACTGTGGAATATATGTATTAAGCCTTGTAGGCGGTATTATTGCAGACAGGTATCAGAATTACAAGGGAACCATAATGTCTGGTTTGATTATTATGTGTTCAGGCTATGCATTGCTCTCTATTCCAATTCTTGCAACCGCTCAAAACACAAGCTGGTTACTTCCGCTTACATGTTTTGCGCTGTTTTTAATAGCATTTGGTAACGGTCTGTTTAAAGGCAACTTGCAGGCTATCGTTGGTCAGATGTATGACAATTACGAAAAAGAGGCAGAGAAACAGGGACCTGAGGCATTGGTTCTTGCAAAGAGCCGCAGAGATTCCGGTTTCCAGATCTTCTATGTGTTTATTAATGTTGGCGGTCTTATTGCACCTTTCGTTGCCCCTCTTCTTAGAGAGTGGTGGTTAAAGGTTCACTCATTGGTATATAATGCAGATCTTCCTGCTCTATGTCACAAATACCTTAACCTTGGTACAGGGATGGATGCAACAGACGCATCTAACCTTAACGAGCTTGTAAATAAGGTAGGCGGTTCTACCGCAGATCTTACAGGTTTCTGTACACAATATTTGGATATATTCAACACAGGTATCCACTACTCATTCATAGCTTCTGTTGTAGCAATGCTTATTTCACTTGTAATCTTCATTGCTTGTAAAAAGGTATTCCCTACTCCAGGTAAAAAGGCTAAGGCCGAGTCTGTTACATATACAGCAGAGGAGAAGCAGGCAATGGCAAAAGAGATCAAACAGCGTATGTATGCTCTGTTTGCAGTACTTGGAATAGTAATATTCTTCTGGTTCTCATTCCACCAGAACGGTGCTTCACTATCTATCTTTGCTCGTGATTTTGTAAACACAGACAGTATTGCTCCGGAGGTATGGCAGGCTGTAAACCCATTCTTTGTAATTGTGCTTACCCCTATCATTATGTTGCTGTTCGGTTCACTTGCAAAGAAGGGAAAAGAGATCTCAACCCCTAAGAAGATTGCAATTGGTATGGGTATAGCAGGTGCGGCTTTCTTGTTCCTTGCAATCTTTTCATTTGTAATGAACTACCCTTCTGGTACAGATTTCAAGGCAATGGCAGATTCTGCAAAAGCCGGCTTGAAAGCAGCTCCATGGGTTCTGATTGTTACTTATTTCTTCTTAACAGTTGCAGAGTTGTTTATCTCTCCACTCGGACTTTCATTTGTTTCTAAGGTAGCACCTAAGAATATTCAGGGTTTGTGCCAGGGTCTGTGGCTTGGCGCAACAGCTATAGGAAACCTGTTCTTGTGGTTAGGTCCGCTTATGTTCAACAAGATTCCTATCTGGCAGTGCTGGTGTGTATTCCTTGTAGTATGTTTGGTATCTATGGGAGTTATGTTTGGAATGGTTAAATGGCTTGAGCGCGTAACCAAATAATATTGTTACATCTAAATATTATATAAATTTAAGCATGCAGTCCTCAAAAAAGACTGCATGCTTTTTTACATAGATACACATTTGTTTTTTATGATATTTCTTAAAGACGAGAATTTGTAACATCATTGAAAAATGCGTTTTGCAAAACCACTAAAATAAAAAATATTAATATTGAGCAGATACAATAAACCACTATAAACCACCCCTTTGAACTTCTATTCTTTTCTTTTTTATATTTCTTGCATAGTATTTTGTATTTTTTATCATATAACACACTAACAGTTATTGAAATAGCCCAAGCCAAGATAAATGAAATAGCGAATGCATAATCAATAAACAATTTCGACTCTTTTATGCGGAATAATAATGCTATGGCATAAGCTATTGATAAGATATTGAAAAACAAACATAAAGCAAAAAGACCGGTTGCATGTATTTTGTGGTTTTTTGGATGGTATACAGGTTCAAATAGACTCCAGTCGTAAAATGAAATCATTCTGTAATACACATATTCAATTAATTTAAATCTATTCATTTTAAACAAATTCAAAGGTTTATTGTCCCCTATGCTTTATTCTTTATGCCTGCTAACGCCTATAAACGAAGATTTACTTTAAGGCGTTGTTTTGCCGGCTGCAAGCTGCGGATAGCTGTTGCCTGTGGCTGTTCGCAGGGTAGTAGTCGTTCCTCTCCACCACACTTCCGCTGTTCTGTTGGTGTTTGTATTTCTGTTGTATTTTCATTTTATTCATATTTTCTTCCCGATAAATCATAACAATACTTCGGTAAATTTTTACCGATATTTTAAAAATAAACATAGAGCCGGCCAAAGCAGGCTCAGCAAACATATAACAGCTCATTGAAATATTGTCAAAAATGAATGGTTAAGCAATAGGAATTGTGTAAAAAAGGTCACTAAACAGCTGATAATAAATAAAGAAAAGTATTGCATAATGAAATATTACATATAATACAACGAAATAAAATATAGAATCACAGACCCAATAATATATGAACCCACTAGCCAGCCTTTTACTATTCTATTTTTTTCATCTTTATATTTTATTTCTAACTCTTTGTATTTTTTTTCATTAAGAACAAATAAACTTAATATGGATAATAGAAAGCAAAGTCCATAAATAATGTTTATACCATATTTTGTCCCCAATACAATGCATAGTAAACCTATAAAAGTTAAAATATTAGAACAAATGGCAAGGAATAATAAAAATTTTCCAGAGATATAATAAGTGTTTTTTTCTCCCCACAGCTTGTAGAATTTGGAAGTTCTATAGAAAACATAATAAATTAAATCTTTCATGGCTTAATTATTTAAACGGTTGATAAACAGGTAAACCAGGATTAATTCCCATCTTAACTTGTGGAATTAATACTCTTTCCACATACATATAATGTAACTCTTTACCTCCGAACGACCAATATAGAGAAATACCTATTCCAATATCAGGCACAAAACCTATAGCTCCCATAAAAAAATCAAGACCATGTTCTACCTTGCCCTCCAATGTCGATGCTTGCATAAACTGAAATCCAGAGGCAGACATGCCAATAATTCCTAAAGTTTTACCAAAATAATCTACACCCTTACCTAGTTTTGAAACTGAGTATGGCGTTACCCACTGATTGCCACGCCATCCGTTTTTATAGAATTTTGGTTTCCATAAACCTTTACTGTTTGTCAGCCTAAATGTAGCATTACTTTTTTTCGCTAATAATCCAATACTGCCGGCAATAGCAGAACCTTTTGACGAAAGGTCAGCAACCTTAGAATTAAGATCAGCCATACTGCTTTCATCATCTAAATAATATTAAGAACTTTGTTTGTATAGATTTCCGTCTTTATCCTTGCCTTGAGTATAAAGAGTAATTATTCCAAGATTTTCTTTAATGTAATTCTCTCCTATATTTGTCCATGTAATACCAGCATCATCTTCAATTGTAAGGTCTTGTGAATTTTTCCATTCAATCCCCATTCTTCCATCCTTTACCTTACCTTGGTACCAATCTCTTCCATCCACATCCACCATGCTAATAGGATTTCCACCGCAATACATGTAAGGAGACATGGAGGCGTACTTCTCAGCTAACGGATCCGGAACGAACCATCTGCCGGTGAAGTCGTCGTACATCCTTGCGCCATAGTCTGTGAAGCCAAGACCTCCCACAGTCTGCATCTCCTTGCCGTTGTACTTGTAGAGGTTGGTCGTAAGCTGTGGGTAGCTGTTGCCTGTGGCTGTCCTCATACCCATAGGGTAGTAATCATTCCTCTCCACAACACTGCCGCTACCGTCCGTTATCACCCTCACACTGCCCAAGTGATCCGTACCGTAGTAATATGCCAAACAACTGTTATTGGCTGTGCCTATTATCCTCCCACCACCAAACCCTGTACTTGAGAGTGTATAGCTCTCTCCGCTCTTAGAGAGTACCAATGTCCCAAGATAGAGATAACCGTTACTGCCTGCTCCGTCTACAACCCTCTGCTTGGTACCGTCCGCACTGTAGAGATACTCAGCCTTTACCGCACCGTCTGCCGCCGTTGCACCCGTCTTCTCCACCACCTTGGCCGGCAGATTGAGAATGTTGTAGCTTATACCCAATCCTCTTCTGCCGTCATAGAGCATGTTGCCACCTGCATCATAGCTGTAGGAAGCACTCAGCTCAGCTCCTTGACTACTACCCGCAAGCCCAACAAGCCTGTTACCGTTGTAGCTGTAGCTCAGATCATCCTCCACTGCACTTGCACTGCTGCCAAACCTCTGCAAGGTAACAATATTTCCGTTAAGATCATAATCTATCCCCCTCTCGCACCAGCTGTTTGTTGCACTTGATGTTGTTCCTACATATCTGCTGCTTGCCGTAAGTCTGCCCAATCCGTCATAACCGTACCTGTATGTGCTTGCAGCGTTTGTTCCCTGCTGTATCCTCCACTCTGAGATGTTACCGTTATACAGTCCGCTCCCTTTCTCCGCATCATAATATCTCAGCCTTTGGCTGTACAGCATCTCACTTCCCTTCACTGTTTGCGACACCGTTCCCCATCCCTGAATGTTGTACTGCAGGTTGTCCGTCACCCCGTTGCCGTAACTCTTTCCCGTAAGATTGCCAAGAGCATCATAGCTATAGTTTACCGTAGCTTTCTCCACTCCGTTGATTGATACCCTCTCACTGAGCATCCTTCCCCTTTGGTCATAGCTGTATACCGTTCCTTTTATTATTGTAAGACTGCCTGCCGAGTGGTTCTCGTTCACCGCAAGGATGTTTCCCCTGAAGTCATACTTTGTGCTTGTCCTGCTTATGCCGCCCGTAGAGTTTTTCTCCACCACCTGCATCACTCTTCCTTTCCTGTCATAATGGAATGCCCTCTCTATGTAGCTTGTGTTGCCGCTGCCTGTATTGCCGTTTTCACTTCCGTCAAGCAGTGCAATCTTCTCATAGAGTTTGTAACCGATTACCTTCACATTATCCAAGTCTGCACTCTCAGCCACACCGCTCACAGGCGAGAAGGCAAGATAAGACGGAACGGTAAAGGATGATGTCTGAGTGGAGGATGCCGTGCGGTACACCCCACCACCGAACCTTGTCTGTGAGAGCTTGCATATAAGGGTAAAGTTCCCAACAACAGACGGAGGGGTATCGGGTGTTCCACCTCCGAGCTGAGGATAGGTATTGTCGGGAGAAATATTGTCATACTT
>UQWT01000018.1 GCA_900544815.1 uncultured Bacteroidales bacterium
TATCTACATATCTCATTGGATAAGCATGCGCTCCCAAGAATGTAGACCTTACAGGGATTCCGGCAGTCTCCTTTATGCGCCTTATGACTCTGAGCATCTTAAGCTCGTCCTCTACACTGAGACCATAGCCGCTCTTTATCTCAACCGCACCCGTACCTTGAGCCTTAATCTCCCCTATTCGCTTCATTGCAGAGAGATATAGTTCATCTTCAGATGTATTGTGCAACAGCGCGGAGGAGTTGAGTATTCCCCCTCCTCTTGCAGCTATCTCTTTATAACTTAAGCCATTAATCTTGTCAACAAACTCCTGTTCGCGGCTTCCGGCATAGACAATGTGAGTATGTGCGTCACAGAATGCCGGAAGGACAATAGAGCCGGCAACATCGCTTATTTCTATATTTTTATATCTGCTTCCCGACAAATCAAGTTCATGCATCTGCCCGTAGTCTGCTATCCTGCCATCCTCTATAAGCAGATAGGCATTCCTTACAGACGGAACAAAACCCTGAGCCACCCCTTTCCTTATCTCCGGAGCAACACCGCGCATAGACCTGTCAGGCTCGGCCTGAAGCAACTCCTTTATATTTATGATAAGTCTGCTTTTCATTAAGGTAATCTTATTTTAGTTTATCTGCTTTAGCTTTAGCCTTGGCTAAAGCTTTCTATACTCTCTTTACACAAAAACAGCTAACGCCAAAGCTTAGTCTAAAGGTTAACACCCTGCAGGAATTTTACTGTTTCGTTTATCTTTGAATACATAACCTCATCTACATCTATGAAGTTAACATACTTTCTATACTCAGAAACAAACTCCTCCAAAACAGGTGAACTCTTTAACGGACGTCTGAACTCCAATGCCTGCGCCGCATTAAACAGCTCTATGGCCAATATCTTCTCCACATTGTTTATCACCCTGTAGCATTTTGTTACCGCATTGGCACCCATACTTACATGATCCTCCTGCCCCTGCGAAGAATCTATCGTATCCACGCAGTTAGGCATACAGAGCATCTTGTTCTGGCTTACTATGCTGGCTTGAGCGTACTGCGGAATCATGAATCCCGAATTAAGCCCCGGTTTTGCTACAAGGAATGACGGAAGCCCCCTCTTTCCCGCTATGAGCTGATAAGTTCTTCTTTCAGAAATACTTCCAAGTTCAGCAACTGCTATTGCAAGGAAGTCTGAGTTAATAGCCAACGGTTGGCCGTGGAAATTTCCTGCAGAGACAATGTTGTCCTCGTCGGGAAGAATAGTGGGATTATCCGTTGCACTGTTCATCTCGGTTACAAAAATCTCCTCTATATGCTTTATTGCATCTTTGCTTGCTCCGTGAACCTGAGGAACACAACGGAACGAGTATGGATCCTGTACATGCTCCTTATGCCTTGCAATTATCTCACTGCCTTTAAGATAGTCGTAAATAACAGTAGCGGTCTCCATCTGGCCCCTATGCGGACGTATGGCGTGTACCCCCATTGTAAAAGGTTCAATCCTTCCATCAAAGGCATCTATGGATATTGCCGCAATCTTGTCCGCCAAAGCAGACAGTTTTTCTGCCTTTATGATATTGTAAATAGCAAACGACAGCATGAATTGAGTTCCGTTAAGCAGAGCCAATCCCTCTTTTGATGCAAGCTGCAGCGGCTTCCATCCCATCTTTTTACAGATCTTTTCTCCTGTATACTTCTCACCTTTATATCTCACCTCACCCAAGCCCAACAGAGGAAGGCACATATTGGCAAGCGGTGCAAGGTCTCCCGACGCTCCGAGCGAGCCTTGGTCATATACAATTGGATACACCCCTGCATTAAAGAAATCTGCAAGGCGTTCTACCGTCTCCAATCTCACACCAGAATAACCGTATGAAAGGGATTTTATCTTAAAGGCCAACATAAGCTTTATTATCTCCTCCGGAACCTCGTTACCAAGTGAACAGGCATGGGACATTACAAGGTTTTTCTGCAATTGGCTCAACTGCTCCTTACCAATAGAGACATTGCACAGAGAGCCGAAACCGGTTGTTATTCCGTAGATTGGCTCCTTCTGAGACTTCATCCTGTTGTCTAAATAGTTACGGCACTTGTTAATTCTCTCTTTTGCTTTTTCGCCAAGATGGATATGCGTATCATGGCTAAGAATCCCCTTTATCTCCTCTAACGAATGAAAAGGCTGGTCGATATCTAATATCATAAATTTAATTATTTTAAAGCGTATAATTTTTTACTCCGATTTATGTAACAAAAATAGATATTTTTTAACCAGTTTCAAACAAAAACAACCCAATTAAGGAAAATAATAAAAAATTTCCATATATTAAAATATAATTATCTTTACATCAATAATTAAAGTAAACTATGAAAAAGATCCTTAACCTATTTAAAATTGCAGTTGCAACATTTACTGCGGCATTGATTATTGTAAGTTGTTCTAAAAAGGATGAGGAGCTGCTCTCTTCGGACAACATTTTAAAATCCTTTGACATACAGATATCAAACAACCCACAGCTCAAACAGTCCTGTTATGGCGTCATATGCGGGAACATAATCTATATTACCGTCCCGCAAGGGCAGAGCTCGTTAAAATTCGTGCCAACCTACAACAATGGCAACGGCAGCCATTTAGTTATAGGGCAAAGAGAGATCCTGTCAGGAATAGATGAGACTACGCTTCCCGACAACTCATCTGTAATATCTGTTGCCCCGGACGGCACCACCACCGAATACACCCTGCTTGTAAGGGAGGGAGATACAAGGATAGATCATTCAGTTTACCAGCTTATGAAGGATTACTCCATTCCGGGAGTCAGCCTCTGCATAACGGAAAACGAGGAGTTGTCATACTCTGCAGGATACGGCTATGCCGATGTTGAAAACAGGGTAAGGACACTGCCTACCCACCTATTCCGGTTGGCAAGCATGTCCAAGTGCCAGACCTCCATGTGCGTAATGAAACTGATTGAAGATGGAAGACTATCAATAACAGACAAAGTATTTGGAGAGAACGGCATTTTGAAGGATGAGTTCCCCGGTCCTTATGTTTCCGGAGCAGACAGAGTAACAATTCAAGACCTGTTAGAGCATACATCCGGCTGGAAATCAGACCCCGATCCAATGTTCACAAGTGATAAAAGGTTTTACGGCAAGAGCTTGAACGAGAGAATCAAATATGTAATAGGCAACGTAAAACAGACATATCAGCCCGGGACCAAGTACTCGTATTACAACTTGGGATTCGGCATTTTAGGAAAGGTCATAGAGAAGGTTTCAGGGCAGCCATACGAACTATTCCTTAAAGAGAAGATTCATGCTCCTCTTGGCATTACAAACATTCACGTAGGAGGTGACAGATCCGGCAAAAGAGCAGATGAGGTTGTCTATTACTCTCAAGACGGTACAAACGGATACGGGAACGATATGGAGGTTATTGCTGCAGCCGGCGGACTTATTGCATCTGGGACAGACCTCATGAAACTAATGTGCGGTGTAGATTACGGTACAAAAGTTCCCGACATATTGAAGAAAGAAACCTTAGATCTTATGTATACCCCATCTGCGGCATATTCAAGATATGCTAAAGGGTGGAGAGTAAACTACCCGGTGAATAACCATTGGGCATCGTATCACAGCGGCAATCTTGCCGGCACAGGTGTCTTATGGGTAAGAGGCAATAACGGGAAGAATGCTGTTATTTTATGCAATTCAAGAAGTTACAAAGACGGTTTTGATGATGCCTTATACACTATTCTTTTAGATGTAATCTAAAAAGTTTATTGTTTAGAGTCAGTTTATCAGCTTTAGCTTTGGCTAATTTAATTTTGATAGCCAAGGCTAAAGCATTCTCTACTTCAAAACGGCCAAAGCCAACGCTAAAGCCAAAGCCTTCTATAAACTCTTTTCAGCTTTTCTCCTTTCGCGGGAGAGAGCTTTAAGTTTGCGTCTCTCCTCCCGGGCAATGGCTTTTTGCCTCCTTCTCTCCTCTCTTTTCAGCTTCTTGGCAAGCCTTGCCTGTTTGCGCTCGTATGCCCTAAGCTCTCTCTTGGACATTTTGGCCTTCTCCGCTTCAGACAGCACCGGCATGCCTACAGAATCTTTACTGTTAGAAAGTTGGTCTACAATGGTATCTTTCTGTTCTATTTTTTCATTAATATTCAATGTATCGGCCATAGACAGCCTTATACTGTCTGCCGTTGCCAAGCTATCCTGCTTCTGCAAACGTTCTGCCACCTTTGCAGCTCTCTTTGCAGCTATGAGAGAGTCTGACTTATGCTTATATGCAAATATTGAATCTCGGCGCTCTTTAAAATATTTTTTTGTATAGTTAAAGGCCGGAAACGGGGTTGCCCTCAGATAATCACCGTTTAATCCCCATATCACTCTTGTCGTAATTTCAGCTTTGCTTTTGGGTCTTAATGTATCATACCATTCAAATCCCCTAAGTCTCTGCTCCGAAAGCGGCAGGTTGAAAAGAGGCTTTACATCGCTCTTTACATCAGATATAGAACGCACATGCTGCAACTCCCTGTTTTTGAATCTTGCTGTCATCAGCTTGCTCTCCTCTATGTTTATGGATGTGAATATAGAATCCTCCTGAAGATAAAAAGCAGATGTCACCCCGCCAAGGGCATCGAAGCGATAGATATCGTCGTTACTAAAGTAAGCCATCATCTCGGTACTTTTTATCTGGTTGTAATGTACCGTATCCTCCTGCGTTGCTATAAAGGCATTTGAGAGAAAATTTGCCTTCTTAAGTGCGTTGTCTACAACAAGTACCTGCATGGAATCCGATGTTACCTGGTTGGTTATATCGCTCCACAAGATTGGTTTTACGTAAAACCGGGCTATCGAATCTAAGTTTGTGTATATAAGCGAATCTGCAACTGCCTGAATATCGCCTCTATACAAGCGCAACTTATGGTACGCCTCAACAAATGTTACAAGGGCAGTATCTTTCTCTATTACAGTACTGTCTGCAATGCTCAAGCTGTCTGATATCAACGCACTAAGGCTGTCGGACGGCTGTATTTTGAGACTGTCTGAAAACTTCATCTCTGCCCGATGCATCTTTACACTATCTGCAGTTTGTAAAGTTGTACTATCTGTAATATGCACAGACACACTGTCTGCAATCTCTTTTGCAACACCCACCTGCTCAATCTCAAGGCCGCCGCCGGCCCCTGATGATGTCTCCTCTTTTTTTACAGGCGGCTTTAACGAATTATCCCTCTTTCTGTTAGGGTTCATAAGCGCAGCCTGTTTATCTATATCTATTAGCGGATCTATATTAATAAGTCTTCTTCTCTCTGCAGATGCGGCAATAGTTACACTATCTATCATGGAGAGCGGCTTTTTATAATATTTGAGCGTATCCGCTCTCATAAATAGGGTGTCTCTTCTACCATTCTCTACAGAATACATTGCAATTGCAGGTTTCTTTGTAAGGATTATATTTGTATATGGCTGACGCTCCAATATTGCAAGGTCGCCAAGCATAATAACTCTTTGGACTGTATCTGTAATCTGAACATTTCTGTTTATCTCTGCATAGCCCGATGTTCTGTTATACAGAATATCATCTCCTCTCACCTCCTGCTCTGCAGATATTATGTATCCATCTTTTGTGAGGTTAAAAACGGTTGTTCCTCTGTTGTATGTTCCTCTGTTGGCAAATAGCATATTCTCATCTTTCCACCCCGTTGTAGCCTTGCCAAACTCTACAAGCTGCGTCTCTGTATAGTAGTCTATTATATCAGACACAATGAATGTTGAATCCACAAAGACCTCAACGGCATCTTGAAACGAAAATCTCTTCTCCTTGCCATAATAGTATCCCTTACGACTCTCCATTATATTCCCATCACTGCTCTGCATTACGCCGCCATCAAAAAAGAACCCCACACTGTCTTTTGTATAGTAATCTATTGCATTGGTTCTTAGAATATTATGTTCTTTATCATAAAGTTCTACAAGATTTCCGGTTACCTTTGCAAGATTGGAGTCTACAATATAGTCTATATTATCGCCTGTTAGGAAGGTGTTCTCCTGAATCACCTGAACATTTCCGTATGCCCTTATTATATTCTCCGTTACATCCCATAAGGCAACATCGCATTTGAGATATGTATTGTTATGTAGGAATGTGGCATCTCCGGTAATCTCTCTGTACGGTTTGCCATCTATCTCTACCAACTTGGCAGAGTTTGCCTGAATAAGTGTTACAAGGGAGTCATTATCCTTTTGCTGATCCCCGGAAACAGCAAAACTTTCGGCATTGCACATATTGCCGAAAGTTTGTACCGTAAAATTCTCTCCGGCGTAGATTATTGCTCCAACAAAGGAGAACATTACCGCCAGGACTATCTTGAATCTCATTCTCATTTGATCCAGCCTTCTCTCTCAAACGGACAGTTCTTGAAAAGATCGTCTATCCTTATATAAGTAACCTTTATCTTATCCTTTATGAATTTTTCAATGGCATCTTTCCGTAGCTGCTCTTCGGCAATGTTCTGCATAATTATGTAGTCATCCTTGTACGTTGCCGTATGGGATGGAATTATCTTATCCAATCTTATAATCTTATAGACTGTATTGCCTCTTCCCTCTGTATCCAATGTCTCAAAAGGCTCCGATATCTCACCCTCTTTAAGATTCTTAAGTTCTGCATAGTCCTGCGGCTGAAGCTGATCTTTTTCAAATGTTATAGAACCGGAATATTGGTCTACCATCTGACCACCGTTGGTTGCTGTCTTTGAATCCATTGAATAGTACCTTGCAGCAGTCTCAAACTCAAGGCTGTCTACCATTATCTTGTGCCTGAGGCTATCTAACAACTTAAAGGCTTTGTTTCTGTCTTCAGCTGTGAATCTTGGCTTTAGCAATATATGTCTTGCATTGAACATCTCCCCCTCCTTTGCTATCATCTGTATGAGATGAAAGCCATCCGGGGTCTCAACTATCTGCGAAATCTGCCCCGGCTTTAGAGCCATTGCAGCATCTGAGAATGCCGGCCAGTAGAGGTTCTTTGAGGCCATTCTAAGCTCCCCACCCCTCACTGCGCTTCCCGGATCCTCTGAATACAGGGTGGCAAGGGTTGAAAACTTCTCCCCTTTAAGGATTCTTTCCCTAAAACTTAGCAACTGCTCCTTAACCCTCATAACCGGGTCTTTTTTGTCGGGATATATACAAATCTGGCTCAATTTATAGCCTGTTGATATGATAGGAAGGCTATCTTTGTCTGTCCTTTTGTAGAACTGCTCCACCTGGCCCGGGGTTATCTTCTCAACCTTCTGCATCACTTTCTGCTGCATCTGCTGAGTGAGGCTCTGCTCCCTAAGAATATCTCTCCACTCCTGTTTGAGTTTGTGAAGCGGTTTCTTAAAGTACTCCTCCGTAGCCCTCTCTCCGCCAAGACGGGTTGTTATATCGGATAAACGCTCCTGAAGCATCATCTCCACCATCTCCTCCTTTGCACTAAGGCTGTCTAACTTTGCCTGATTAAGGTATAGCTTCTGAACCATAAGGTTTTCCAGAACATTGCACCTAAGATTGTGCTCAGACCCCATATATCCGTTTGCAATCATCATCTGGACCTCTGCCTCCAAAGTAGAGAGCTGTATTATCTCATTCCCGACAACTGCCACAGATTTGTCTATAAGCCCGTCATATCTTTGAGCAGACAGTCTTCCGCAAAAAAGCACCTGAACAAGGAGCGCAAAAAGAACAACAGATCTATTTACCTTCATTATCTATAATTTTAAAAATTTTACTGTTCAACGCATCGTTGAGAATATCCTTCTGCAGAGCGGCCTCTATCGCCTGTTTTCTTTTGCTTATGATAATCTCTTTGATCTTCTCTTTATAAAACTCATATGGAGCTATCTTTCCGGGGGCAACAAACTCCAAACTCTGTACCATAGTGGTGTACAAGGAATCTTTTTGATTATATATCATCCCTTTTGACAACGTTTCTGTCAGCTTGTCCAAATCTGCGCCCGCCTCCTTAGCCACCGTATTTAGTCCAACCCAGCCGTTGTTATAATTGTCGTATGCGTATGAAGAGGATCTTGCAAACTCCTCCATATCATCGTCTCCGGTCTCCGAAACAGATTCTTTCTTTAGAAGTTGTTTTGAGATGACCTTTAGATTGGGTGAGTTATTGCTTAACTTTAACATTCTGCCCTTCATTATACCCTCTGTGGCAGTAAATATCTCTTTATGCTCCTCATAGTACTCCTTCATCTGATTTTCCGACACAAGTGTATCTAACCTTTGGGCTATATACATGTTCTCGTACCTGAATGCAAGCAACTGATTCTTGTAATCTTCCAACTGGCTCTCCACATCCAACTCCTGCTTTGGCAACTCCTGTTCCGCCCTTAAGACTTTGAGCTGCTTCACAGCCCATGAGTTGATATAACGGCGTACCAACACAACACTATCTTCCGGGCTTATACCCTTTGGTATAATCTTATCTGTTTCAGATTTATACAGAGTCTTATCCCCTACTTTGGCTATTGCCTCCCTCCCTGCAAACCTGTCTATAAGGGTGCAGGAAGCAAGTACTGATATTATTAAAAATATAGGCAACAGACCAAAGTGTTTCATATTTTATTTTTTTATGGCTTTTGCTTTAGCCTATTAAGTTTATGGTTTATAGTTTAAAGTCAGTTAATTAGTTTATTGTTTTAAAGATATTAGATTTTACTTTAAGCTTTACTGCTATTATTAGCTTAAAAAACTTTCTATACACTATAACCTATACACTTTTAACTCAATCAACGCCAATGCCATGTTAGTTTATCTACTTTAGCTTTAGCTAATTACTCTCTTTACTTTCAAAAAATCGCCAACGCTAACGCCATGTTAGTTTATCTGCTTTAGCTTTAACCTATTAAGTTTATGGTTTATAGTTTATAGTTTAAAGGCAGTTAATTGGTTTATAGCTTTAAAACTTTCTATAAACTATACACTTTTAACTCAATCAACGCCAAAGCTACATTATCTACTGTAATTAGGCGCCTCGCGGGTGATGGTAACATCGTGAGGATGGTTCTCAATAACACCGGCAGAGGTTATCTTAACAAACTTGGCGCTTCTTAGCGCCTCTATATCCGGAGCACCGCAATATCCCATACCGGCTCGCAGTCCACCCTCTAACTGATATACCACCTCTGCAAGATTTCCCTTGTATGGAACTTGAGCGACAATACCCTCAGGTACAAGTTTCTTTATATCCTCCTCCATATCCTGGAAATATCTGTCCTTTGAGCCCTGCTGCATCGCCTCCAACGAGCCCATTCCTCTGTATGATTTAAACTTTCTTCCGTTAAGGATTATAGTCTCTCCCGGAGATTCCTCAACCCCTGCAAACAAAGATCCGGCCATAATCGTTGATGCCCCGGCAGCAAGAGCCTTTACAATATCACCGGAATATCTTATTCCTCCATCTGCTATAACCGGAATACCGGTCCCCTTAAGTGCATCGGATGCCAACATAATCGCTGTAAGCTGAGGAATACCAACACCGGCAACCACACGTGTTGTACAGATAGAGCCCGGGCCTATACCAACCTTTACTCCATCCACACCACACTCAGCCAAGGCAAGAGCCGCCTCCCCTGTAGCTACGTTTCCGGCAACAACCTGTAGATGAGGAAATGCCTCCTTTACTGCCTTTATTGTCTTGAGAACAAAAACAGAGTGCCCGTGCGCAGTGTCTACAACAACCGCATCTACATCTACAGATGAGAGCATCTCTATCTTCTTTATGGTATCTGCGCCAACACCAACAGCAGCTGCCGCCAGCAGACGGCCTTTGCTGTCTTTGCTTGCTTTTGGATTATCTTTAATCTTGGTTATATCCTTATACGTGATAAGCCCCACAAGAACCCCGTTATTGTCTACAACAGGCAGCTTCTCTATTCTATATTTCTGTAAAAGGTGCGTAGCCTCCGCCAAATCTGTCCCCTTTGTTGTGGTAACAAGATTCTCCTTTGTCATTACCCTGCTTATAGGGGTCTTTACATCATCTACAAAACGAAGATCCCTGTTGGTAACAATTCCAATGAGATGTTTGTTATCATCTACAACAGGTATACCGCCAATCTTGTTGCTTTTCATCAATGCCAAAGCATCTGAAACAAGCGCATCGCTCTTAATCACAACAGGATCGTATATCATTCCGTTCTCCGCACGCTTTACCCTTCTCACATGCTCCATCTGCTTTTCTATAGGCATATTCTTGTGTATAACGCCTATACCGCCTGCTCGAGCTATTGCAATAGCCAACTCTGCCTCTGTAACGGTATCCATTGCAGCAGAGACAATAGGACTTTGCAACTCTATATCTCTTGAAAATTTTGTATTGATTTTTACTTCACGAGGCAGCACCTCAGACCTCGCAGGTATTAGAAGTACGTCATCAAATGTGAGACCTTCCGGAATAATTCTATCAGCTAAAAATTGCATATCGTGGTTTTTAGCCAACAAAGATAAGAAATAATAGCAAAACCATAAAAAACTATCCGCCATATATTGGCAATATTTTCATTATGGCTGTTTTTCCTACCTACAAATCACAGACTCGGGCAATGAAACTCTCTTAAAAATTTTTATACAGTCTTCCCTGAAAAGTATCAAGTTCCTCCAACCTCTTCTCAAGCATCTGCAGTATTTGCGGGTTCCTTACCAATCCCCACGGAGTACTCTCTACATACCTTGGAGGGACCTCCCCCGCGAACCGTTCTATATAAAACTGAGGGTTAAGCTGTTCCAGTATCTTAATAAAGAAATCTATGTACTCCGTAAGCGTCCACTGTACAAAATCACCGGGTACTCGCTTGAACTCACGCTCCATGGCCGTACCCTTAACAAGCTGGAGCTGATGGAACTTAATACTGTGCAATGGCAGTCTGTTTATAAATTGAGGTATAGCCAACATCTCCTCAACTGTCTCTCCGGGTAGCCCCAATATGAAATGGGCACCCTGCATAATGCCCCTCGCGGCTGTTTCATTAACTGCATCTACCGCGCACTGCACATTGTGGCAACGGTTAATGCGCTCCAACGTCTTGTCATAGCAAGACTCTATACCATATTCAATTATAACAATCTTATCTTTAGACAACTGCTCTATATAATCCAATTTTGCGGCATCAACACAATCCGGGCGTGTACCTATCACAAGCCCCTTTACCTTTGGGTGCGACAGTGCCTCCTCATACACCCTCTTTAGTTTGTCCAACGGGGCATACGTATTTGAATATGGCTGAAAATAAGCTAAATATCCCTCGGCGCTCCTGTACCTGTTAAGATGGAACTCTATCCCCTCCTCTATCTGCCTGAAAATGGATTTGTCGGGAGTAGAATAATTGGGATGAAAAGCATCGTTGTTGCAGTATGTACAACCTCCGCGCCCCTTGGAACCGTCTCTGTTGGGACAGGTGAAGCCGGCATCCAGAACAATCTTCTGGAGTCTGCTTCCATATTTCTCCTTGAAAAAACCGGCAAATGTCCTATATCTTGCCAAAATTACCTCCTCTGTTTATCCAAACCTTAAAGATGGCCTTTTTGTAATGGCCGTTGCCCAAAAGCGGAGCATGAGCATCGGCAGGAAAAACAATGGACAGATTGTCGGGACCCAAAATGACATAATTCTCTGGCTCATCATCTGTAAAGGCTATGTCATTAGCCTCGTCATATTTAGAATTTTCTGTTTTGCAACAGGCCCTGTCTCTTATGCCTATTGTCTCGGTACCCTCTAAGAGAACATGTATATCTATGTAGGAATCATGCACTTCCAACTTAGCATCATCATAACCTTTAAGCTCGCCGCTACAGATTGTACACCAGATTTTGCCCTCTTCTATTACATGCTTGCCCTCCTCCAAAGTATGCAGATTATTCTTTCGTATAAACTGATAGACCTTGTCGAATCCCTCCTGCAAAGTCTGGTACTTTTCAAAACTTTTTAGTGAATCTAATATCATTTTTTACCTCTGTTAATTAAAATAAATCCCAAAAGGGTTACAAAGATAATTTATTTCCGTATTTTTGTGGGTATATTAACTAAATATAATTTTACCTATTTCTATGAGAAAAATATTATTGGTTTCCGTATCGGCGCTTTTACTTGTCGGTTGTGCAGGAAACGGTGGGAATCAGACAGCAACCAAGTTCAAAGAGGTTTGCGACAAAGTTAAAGCAGATAATATTCCCGACAAAAGGGTTCAGGTTTTTGATCCTGTCTTGGACGACAAGGGTGAGGCTTTGGTTTTGCGCGGTGTAACTACCAATACTGCAGCCAAAGAGCAGTTGCTTAAGGGGATGGCTGATGCCGGCATTAAAGCTTTAGACAGTTTGGAGGTTCTTCCTGCTGCGGCAATGGGAGAGAAGATATATGGTGTTACCACTCTTTCGGTAATAAACTTCCGCACAGGCCCTGGTTATGATGCCGAGGCTGCCACACAGACAATGATGGGTGCGCCGCTCAAACTTCTTATGGAGACAGACGGATGGGTGAGAGCCGTAACTCCGGAGGGGTATATTGCTTGGGTGAGAGGCACCGGTATTGCAAAGATGACCAAAGAGGAGTTTGATAGCTATACAGCAGCTCCAAAGGTTGTTGTAACAGACAAATATATCTCTGTAATGGAGACTCCGGGAGGCAAGAATCCTGTAAGCGATGCCGTTTGGGGAGATGTTATGTTGGACTTGGGAGTTCAGGGCAGTTACAGAGCCGTTTCACTTCCCGACGGACGCAAAGGTTTTGTAAGCAACAGTTCCGTAATGGATTATACTAAATGGATTAATTCCCGTAACGCAACAGCGGAGACCATTATTGAAACAGCAAGACAGTTTATGGGTGTTCCATATATGTGGGGTGCAACATCTATTAAGGCTGTGGACTGCAGCGGCTTTACAAAATCTGTATACTACCTTAACGGAATTATCCTTGCCCGTGATGCTTCCCAGCAGTGCTATACAGGTGAGGATGTAGATATTACAAAATATGTCAACGATTCTCTTTACACAATGGATGCACTGCAGAACCTTAAGAAGGGAGACCTTGTCTTCTTTGGAAGAAAAGCAACTGCAGAGAAGAAAGAGCGCATAACCCATGTTGGAATCTACATTGAGAACGGACAGTTCATCCACTCTGCAGGCTTTGTACATATTAACAGTCTGCTTCCAAACGAAGAGGACTACTACAGCGGTTCTACCCGCCTTGTACGTGCTCAGAGAATCCTTGGAAACGAGGATAAGGGGATGGGTATAGAGACTATTAAAAATTCGGTATACGGTATGCCTCAACAGGCTAAATAGAGATAACAGTTATGAATAACAGACGTAATTTCCTTAAACAGGCCGGTCTGCTTACAGCAGCTGCCGCTATTTTAAGCCCTTCGCAGATCTTTGCGCAGAAGAATCCTTCAAATGCAAAGAGGGTGAATGGCAGCAAAAAGATGGAACTCTCTTTTGTTCCTTACGATGCTCAGATGAGACATGTGTTTACCATTGCCAATTCGTCAAGGACAACCACACCTATTGTCCTTACCAAAATAACCTACGATGGATATACAGGTTACGGCGAAGCTGCTATGCCCCCATACCTCGGCGAGACACAGGCTTCTGTAATTGAGTTTCTTAAGAAGGTAAATCTTTCACAGTTCAGTTCACCTTTTCTTATTGAGGATATAATGACCTACGTAGACGCCATTGCAATAAACAACACTGCTGCCAAAGCGGCCGTTGATATTGCTCTGCACGATTTGGTTGGAAAGATGATTGGCCAGCCTTGGTGGAAGATCTGGGGCTTTGACCCTACGACCTGCCCTAATACCTCATTCACAGTTGGTTTGGATACAGAGGAGGTTGTTAAGGAGAAGACAAAAGAGGCGTCTCCATACAAGGTTATAAAGGTTAAGCTTGGAAGGGATGAGGCTACGGACAAGATGATGATTAACACAATACGTTCTGTAACAGATACAGTTATCTGTGTTGATGCAAATCAGGGCTGGAAAGATAAACATTATGCTTTGGATATGATCAACTGGCTCAACGAGCGTAACGTAAATATGATTGAGCAGCCAATGCCTAAGCTTATGTTAGACCAGACTGCATGGCTTACTGAGCGCAGCCCACTTCCTATCATTGCAGATGAGGCTTGCCAGAGGCTCACAGATATTAAGAAACTTCATGGTGCATATACCGGTATTAACATAAAGCTTATGAAGTGTACCGGTCTGCGTGAGGCACGCGAGATGGTTTCATTGGCACAGGCTCTCGATATGAAACTTATGGTTGGCTGCATGACAGAGACCTCTTGCGCTATCTCTGCAGGTGCTCAGATTGCTCCTAAGACTCAGTGGGCAGACTTAGACGGCAACCTGCTTATTGCCAACGACTGCTTTAGCGGAATGAAGATTGTAGACGGCAAGATTACCTTAAGCGATAAGCCGGGCCTTGGCGTTGAACCTACCGCAAAAGTTTTTTAAGCTTTGGCGTTGGCTTTAGCGTTGGCGATTTTTGAAAGTATAGAAAGTAGAGAGGGGAAAGAGAGCTTTAGAATTGCACTTTTTATATAGTAATAAAAATGTTGAATTTACTTAATTAAAAGAGATATGAATAATTTAAGAACTGTTAAAAAGGATATAGTTTATCTTGTTAACGAGGTTATTTCAGACTGTTGGGTTTATCTTTACCTTAACAATAATAAGGACAAAGAGACCGTTGCCGGAATCATCTCAGATGCAATAGCATTAGGTGACAAACTTATTGCAGATGTAAACAACTATCCAAAAGGCAAAGGTGAGCCAAAGAAATTCTTTAAGGTTGTAAACCAGGAACTTTTGTCGGGAGTAGAAAAACTCTTCCAGAGAATTAACGAACTTAACTAAGTAGACGTTAAAAAATAACAAGACATTACTAAAAAATTTACGACAGGCTTCAGATTGCTCTACTGCAGTTTGAAGCCTGTAATTATTTGATAGACTGTATAAATGACAAGTATTATCCTTTTTAAATTTTTTCCGTCAATTATTAAAATAAACAGCTAACGGAATAGCAAAATTGCGAACTTGTTTGCTAATTATGCCGAGGTGCAGCGTTTATTGTAGATTTTTAACAAAATTTGCATAATCGTTAAATAATTCATACATTTACAAGCGATACAGTTTGAAATGATTACTCATTTCAGCACCCTGCTTCACAGGTATATAAGATATACAGTTTCAAAGAGCAGACTGCAAATGGTACAAGGAGTGTACCGTGAGCCGAAGCGGTGGATAACATTTCTTTTCATTTACTTCAAATAAACACACGATTATGAAAACTGCTTATAAATCGTTGTACAGCATAATACTCCTTATTATGCTCATGCTCCTTGTGCCTCTTTTTTCCTTTGCCGCCGATACCATAAGGGTGAACATCCCGCGCGTTACAGTGACAATGGCACGAAGCTATAACTTTACCAGAGCAGCAAACGATATATATGTACCCGTGGAGTTCAACTCTGCCATGAGTGCAGACAAGGTGGCAGATTACATTGAGGAGAGCAACGCATTCCTCTTTGACCATTACGGAGACGATGTGGTGGAGAAGAACTCTACAGGAGGTATAAGCAGGACAAGCACAAAATATGACTTCAGGGGAAACATCCTTGCGGTGAACGAGAACCATTCTGCAGGCAGTCTTACAATAACAAAAGGAACGGTATACAGCTATGACCAAAGGGGAAGGATGCTCAGCGAGAGGGGGATAGATTATGATCTTAACGGAAATATTGTTACCTTGCAGAGGTTTGGTTCTAATGCAAGCGCAGTAGAGGATAATCTGAGTTACAGCTACAACGGTAACAGGCTTGTTGGGCTTACAGGCAGCAGTCAAGGTGCTGAGCTGAATGCTTCCTACAGCTATGATGCAGGTGGCAACATGCTATATGACGGCAGAAGAGGATTGGGTATAAGCTACAACATTCTCAATCTGCCGGCCAAGGTGGTGGAGAAGACGGGTGCAACGGCGGCAGACGGTGCGGTAAAGGCGGAGTATCTCTACAGCGCGGACGGTATCAAGCAGAGGGTTGTAGACGGAGCGGGCAGTAACGGTTATCTCTATCTTGGGACATTGGTACTCTCAAAGAGCGGAGAGGGCTATACACTCTCAAGTACAGGGTTTGGCGGAGGAAGGATAATAGGCACAGCCAATAGCAGTTGTTTGGCATATTACTATGGTACGGATCACTTGGGTAGTGTGAGGGTGATAACGGACGGCAGCGGCAGTGTAGTGGAGAGGAACGACTACTACCCTATGGGTATGAGGACAGCCACAGGCAATAGTTATCCGCAACTTACAACCAACCTTTACAAGTACAACGGCAAGGAGGTACAGACAATTGGGAATCTTGGCTTCACAGACTACGGTGCAAGGATGTATGATGATTTCACCGGTAGATGGTTTGTTCCGGATCCGTTGGCAGAAGAGACTGTATGGTCATCTCCATTTTCTTTCAACCAAAATAATCCTATAAATAGAATTGATTTTACTGGAAGAAAAGATAATCCTGTATATGATACTTATGGCAATTTCTTAGGTACAAATGATTTGGGATTACAAGGAGATGCAATTATAATGGATAGATCAGATTTTAAACAAGGAATGGCATTAGAGGCATCTATGTCTAAACATAAAGGTTATAACAGTTTTGTATCTGAAGATGCAAAGAATAAGTATTTGGAGCACTATAATAATTTACCTAATAGACCCGACTACGATGGCTATCTGACGTTGAATGAAGCTAATGAATGGTATAGAGAGGGAAACGGACAACCATTATTTACATCATTGGAAAAGATTGATATGTCGGGCGTTTACTCAAAAGGTGATAAAGCTATTGATAAAGAATGGAAAGTTAATTTGTTGTATCGTAGCGCATCAGCAAATGATGGACTGGTATATGGAAAAATAACAATAAAACAGTACCCTAATGATTATGTTAGAGCCTATGCTGATACATACGATTTTGAAATGCATCCTTGGGAATGGTCTACCTTGAAGCGAAATATTTTTACCATAATAGGGAGGATATATGCCGGGAAAGGCACTAAATATGAAATAAATATATATGGAAGCAAAAAACTGCAAAAGGAACCTCAAAAACACTAATAATTTTAATACTGTAGCAAAGTCTGTTATAATCACATTATTAGTATTGATATTTAAACTTGAGAACTGCGAATACTGCGATTATACAGAATATTTTGGGAATGGTTATTTTTATAGAGATGAAGGAGGCGATATGAAAGAGATCTTTGGATCAATGGCACATAATCCAGATATTCCGCCAACAGTTATAGATTTTGATTATAATAGAGATTTTATTATAGCCAAACAAAAGCCCAAACTTCCTCTTGATATATTATATGATGTAAATTATCTATATAAAGATGAGGTAGATACCTTTTACTGGATTATTTCTGTAAAGAATTATTTTGGGTTGGGACCATTAGACAAACAGGAATATGAGGCGGCAAGAAAAAAATATGGTGTTCCGGACAAATTGAAATTAGAGTAAGTGTCTGTCATTATGAAAAAAACAATGTATTTGATTTTAATAGTGTTATTAACCTTGTATTTAATTCCATTGATAAATTATAGAGTCAAGGAGTACAGGACTGACAATATTCATGAATTTAATATTGGAACGGAAAAAGAGTATGCTGTAATGAGGGATTTGATGACAAGCTGCGGGATAAGTGGAATTGTAGATTCTGTAAAAATCAATAGCGTGTTAATCAAGTTAGAGAAGTTTACAAATTCATTCTATTTTATTCCCAAAGAGTATAAGCCTAAGTTCTCTTTTATAAAGGATGGCAATTATGAGTATTTGGAGGTAGAGGTTTCTAGTCCTGAGTTGCAATATTTAAAAGTTGGCATGATGGCAGAAAAAGAAGCAGGAAAAGATTCTATAAGCATTGATAACATCAGTGTTTCATTGTTTTAGAATCACACATCTAATTATGGAGTAAGATAGCGTATGTTATTTCCAGCGTGTCATATACAAACACGACACGCTGGAATTTAACACATGATTCTAAAGAGAATAATCTTATGGTCTTTTTGTAGGAAAAATATGAATAAAACGAAAATTCAACTGACATACAAACACCAACAGAACACCGGCAATGTGGTGGAGAGGAACGACTACTACCCTTTGGGTATGAGAACCTCAACAGGCAACAGTTATCCGCAACTTGCAACCAACCTCTACAAGTACAACGGCAAGGAGGTACAGACAATTGGGAATCTTGGCTTCACAGACTACGGTGCAAGGATGTATGATGACTTCACCGGTAGATGGTTCGTTCCTGACCCATTGGCAGAGAAATACGCCTCCATGTCTCCCTACATGTACTGCGGTGGAAATCCGATAATGTATTTTGACAAAGCCGGAATAGATATAAATAATCCCAAATATGCATGGAACAGACCATGGACGAAATTTATAAACATAAAATGAGATAATGTTATGGAGCTATCAATGAAAGATTTTTATACTTTTCACAGCAAAGGGTATTTAACTACTGTATCTGTTTTCCCGGATTTATGCAAACCTCTGATGGGTGATGCTGCATTTAATTTTATGAACAATAAAATCATAAAAGGAGATTGGTCTGGATTGGAATTTCCGTTAATATTCCATCAAATTGAAAATGGAAAGAAATTAAGAGATGTTTTGGATATGCGATATGTTTCAGCTTATCTTATCTCTGATAGAATGAAGAATATTTTGGAGGAAAATAAGATAACAGGATGGAAATCATATCCCGTTGTAATACACGACAAAAAAGGTAGTATTATTGAAGGATATAATGGCTTTTCAATTGTTGGAAAGAGCGGGCCTATGGATCCAAGAAGACAACCAACCGAATACTACGTAAGAAAATGGGATGGGTCGGTTTCAGATAGCTTGGATTACATTGGAGGTTGGTTCCCATTGTATTCTTTGACATAATCAACCTATCATATAATACGCAAAAGTAATGCTTTTTACTTATTTAATGATGTATTACACATAGATATTACCCCGGTAAAATAATCTAATACGTAAACGAACTGCCGCCAACGAACTCTCTCATTACAGATGTTGGAGGGATGGTTGCAATCTCTTGCGGGTTAAGTTCTATTATGTAAGACAAGAACTTAAGCAGTCTCAACGCAGTTGCGTAATTTGGTGATGACGGGCAGATTCTTCTTAGCAGAGGCTCTGCATAGTACTTTAACATTGGCAACTCGTAAATGAGTGTTGAGTTGAACATTATATCTGCGTTCTCCTGGAAAGGGAATATGTTCTTGTACTCTCCGTTACGTACACTCTGCCAACGACTTAATGTCTCCTCTGCCTTTATACCTCTAAAGTTGTTGTCTCTTACCATTCTGCGCAACAGGCGGTTATCTGTTGTGGAGATGCTGTTGTTCTCATCTATTGAGAGAGAGGTAAGTGCAGATGCATAGATCTTGAACTTGTTTTCGTTTGGAATATCTGCGGTGAGCAGAGGGTTAAGGCCATGAATCCCCTCCATTACAAGGATATCTGAGGATCCCATCTTTATCTTTTTACCATGAAACTCCCTGCGTCCTGTCTCAAAATTAAATTTTGGCAACTCAATCTCTTCGCCGTTGAAGAGCTGTTTGAGCTGTTTGTTAAGGAATGGTATATCCAAGGCATATACAGACTCAAAATCGTAGTTACCGTTCTCATCCTTTGGAGTATGCTCCCTGTCTACAAAATAGTCATCCATTCCAAGCACTACAGGATTAAGCCCCACCACCTTGAGTTGCAAGGCTACACGCATGGATGTTGTTGTCTTTCCGCTACTCGACGGGCCTGCAATTAAAACAAGTTTTACATTCTCCCGCTTTCTGTAGATAGTGTCTGCTATATGTGCATATTTCCTTTCATGCAGAGCCTCGCTAACCTGTATAATATCTTTTCCATAACCTTTTTGTATTGCAGCATTTACAGTGCCTATATCTCTCACTCCCATAATCTGGCACCAGTGTGAGTTCTCCTTAAAAACATCGTGCAGCTTTACGTTCTCACGGGCATACTTTTCAATATGTTCTCTCTCCTCTTCTGATATACCGCTAAAGCATGGCGGAAGCTCCACCCCCTGCACATTGGCAGAGAATACTTCGTCGGGAAGCGTATAAGGGGGTTGCTCTCCCGGGAACTGCAGACAAAAGCCCTCCTTAAAATGCACAAGGTTAAACTGTTCAATATATCCGGTAGAATAGAGCATGGGACCATAAAAGGTATCTGAATATCCGTCTAAGGTGTATATTGAAACAAAGAAGAAACCAAGGCTTTTAAACAGTATGGCCTTTTCGAACTGGCAGTGCTCCTCAAAAATCTTTATGGCATCCCCATTGGTAACCTTACTCTTTACTATACGCAGGTCTGCTGCAACAATCTCCTTCATCCGCTGCTTCAGCTCCGCCACCATTGCAGATGTTGCGGCAATGGCCTTTATTACCTCGCTTTTACCGGCAATGTACCCGGACTCCTTCTCTCTAAGCTCACCGTAAAGGCCCTGAGGAAGATTGTAGTCCAATATGAGAGAGTACTGTGGGAAAAGATCATGTACAGCCTTTTGCAGAACAAGGCTTAACGAGCGTATATATGTACGTCTGCCGTCTCCGTCCGTTATATCCAAAAAGGTAACTGTATGCGCCCTAAAAATTTGATAATCAAGCTCTTTTAACTGATTATCTATATATGCCGCCAAAACCCTGCGCTTAGGGCTATAACCTGTCTGTTTTAGAAGATCCAATACAGATGTACCAACATTTATCTCATAATAACTGTCTGTGTTTTTGCAATATACATTAACCTGTTCCATACTTCCAAATAATAATCAATTCATATTTCTGCTATCTCTTAAGCCACAACTCCGGGTTCTGCTTTACCGTTCCGTTCCACAGTTCAAAATGAAGCACAGAGGTGTTATCCTTAACCTCAAGAGTACCAATTACATCTCCTCTGTCTAATCTTGTACCCTGCTTTACACTCACTCTGCTCAACTTGCAGTAGAATGTAAAAAATTTACCATGCTGAACAAGCACGCAGTGATTATAACCGGGAATAATTATAACCTGCTTTACAACCCCATTGAACACTGCCTTTACCTGTGCCGCAGCAGTTGTGGATATATTAACTCCGTTGTTGAACGGAAGTTTTACATTCTTGAGCGTAGGGTGCGGATGCTCTCCAAATTGCTCTATTATAACACCTTGCGATACAGGCCACGGCAATTTCCCTTTGTTATCGCCAAACTCTGCAGAGAGCTTTATATCTATTTCGTCCAATCCTTTTTTGTTTCCCGACGAACTATTTTTTGTATCATTGCCCCCTGTAGCCTTTATTGCAGCAGCAATCAACCTTTCAACCTCTCTGTTAAGCCGCTGCGATTCTGCCCTCTTTTGAGCCAGTTCCCTTTTCAACTTGCTCTGCTGTTGCGAAAGTTTTTTTGCCGATCTGTTTAGAGAAACCTCCTCCTTCTTAAGGTTGTTTCTTTCTGTACTGAGCTTGTCAAGCGAATTTTGAGTCTCATTGCTCAGCACGGCAAGCCGCTCCATCTCACGACTCAGCTGCTCGCGCATCCCCATAATCTTAAGCCCCTGCCGGTTTATCTTTTCCGAGAAGTTTTTCAGATAAACCCATCTTCTATAGCCCTGCTCTATATTCTTGCTTGCAATAATATACATGAACCATGTGCGGGAATCTCTGTTTTTATAGGCGTTAAGCAGCAATTTTTTATGATGAACCTCTAAAGTATCCAAAGTACGTTTTAAGGAGTTGCTGTTCTCCAATACCCTTTTATACTCCGCCCTCTGCTGTTTAAGGGTTTCTCCAATCTCCGCTATAAGATTGTTTCTTGTCTGTATCTTTTTTCTGAGCAGCACCAATCCGTTAACCGTATTGCTGTGCTTTTTACTGGTTTCAAAAATCTGCCTGTCCAAAAAATCTATGTCTGACTCTATTGCCTCTATCCTCTGTTTATGCGCATCTATGGTCTTTTTGTAGTCATCCGCCTGTCTGTTTTGGGCAGACAATCCCCCATTTCCGCAATAAAAAATCGCAGAAAAAAACAGGACAACGCTCAACAGCAATATTTTGGATTCTTTCATCTATCTAAGTTATCTCCACTTGGATTATTTGACCGCCTCTCTGCGCTCTTTTATCTTTTGTTCAAGATCCATCTCATTATCTGTATCAATAGCTTTGGCTTGATTCCAATATATAAAGGCAAGATCATACTCCTTTAACGCATAAAGCACCTCTGCATAATGGTCTAAAACAGCCGCACTCTCCTTTCCTCCGTAAAGCATTGCATGCTTGAATGTAGACTTTGCCTCAATAGGCTTATCCATAAGAAACAGTATCCAACCAAAAGTATCCAAGTATGTAGGATTGTCAGGTTCGGCCTCTATTGTCTTCTTGCTCATAGCATATGCACGCTTCAAATCCTTTTTCTGCAAAGAGAGGTAATAAGCATAATTGTTAAGCACCGAAACCTCATTGGGATTAATCTTTAGTGCTTTTTTGTAGTACGAGAACGCTCCGGGAACATCCCCTACCAAATGACTCAGATCTCCAAGAAGCGAGTATGTCTTCAGCAGCATATCCTTGTCTCTCCCCGCTGCAGCCTCCTTTTCTAATTTTTTGTAAGTTTCTATTGATTCCCTATACCTCTCCTCTTTAAAATATACAAAAGCAAGAATATCTAACCTGTCATTAAGGTTCACAGACTCAAGATGATTCACAAGTGTATCGCACTCTTTGCCGGTAAGCAGCTTCTCAAGCGGCTTGTAATCCTCAACATAGAGTAGAAAACTTATATACTCCAGTAGCTGCTGCGGAGATGGGTTACTAAGCGTATAGTCCCTAATAACCTGCGCAGCATCATGTTTTCTTTCCCCCTGCAGATAATACCCTACAGCCAACTGTTTTACAAGAGTATCTGCAGGATAGGCTGTTCTGAGTGTTGTTATAAGGCTGTCCATCTGCTTTGTATAGGCTGTCATAACCCCCGGGATCTGCAGGATATTCCTTACATACGCAACCTTTCCTTGCGGACTCATTATATCATCTGCCATGACCACCTTTACCGTTTTAAAAAAGTTGGGATAATCCCTTCTTACCCTATATACCTCAGACTTACCGTAAATTGCAGGCATATAGTTCTTCTGATGGGATAACGCTTTTTCATAATACTCCATCGCAAGGGTATCTTTATATCGTTCAAGATAGAGATCTCCAAGCAGAGTCTCAACGTTGACAGACTGCTGTTCCTTGTCAAATTTTGTAAAATACTCAACTGCTCCGTCCCAATTATCCTCCATCCTAAAGATCTTGAATCTCAACGATGCCGTTGATTCGTTCCTTCCCTGCACCTGCTCTATCCTCTCAATTAGCCTTGTTGCTGCCGGCAGGTCCTTTGCCGCAATATACAGCTCCGCTAAAGTGTAGTAGTAGTTTATCTTTTTAGGGTTGGCCTTTACCAATTTGTCATATATCTCTATGGTCATTGCAAGGTTGTCCTTGGCAAGATAAATCTGCGCCAATGTCTCCTTGTATGTTGTGTTTACAGAATCTTTCTCTATAGCTCTAAGGAGCAGTTTCTCTGCATTGTCGTATGACCTCTCCGTCATAGCAATTCTTGCAAGGTAATAGAATGCGGCATCGTTCTTTGCCGTTGAATCTACCTCCAAAGCCTTTATAAACTGAGCTTTTGCCGCAGCATACTCGTTAAGATTAAAATATTTTAACCCATCTAAATAATATTCGTTCTGCGCATTGGCAGCTATTGTAAAGATTCCTGTAAAAATTGCCGTGACAATAGTTTTTAAAATATTTTTCATACAAATCCCCCTATTTGTCCATAAACTGTTTAAGCTGCTTTGCCATATTGGATGCAAATACAAAATCGTTGAGTTCCTTACATTCGGACGAAAGGATCTCCCTGTTGTTACCCTCCCACTTTTTCTCTCCTTTGTAAATGAAAACCACATTGTCTCCAATCTCCATAACAGAGTTCATATCGTGAGTGTTTACCACCGTAGTAATTTTATACTCCTGCGTTATCTCCTTTATAAGTCTGTCTATTACAATGGATGTTGTGGGATCCAACCCGGAATTTGGTTCATCACAAAACAGGTACTTTGGATTAAGGGCTATTGCTCTTGCTATTCCAACTCGCTTTTGCATTCCACCGCTAAGCTCAGACGGCATCTTTTTGTTGGCATTTTCAAGATTCACCCTTTTAAGGCAGAAGTTGACTCTCTCCAACTTCTGTTCTTTGGACCAGTCTGTAAAGAAATCCATAGGGAACATTATATTCTCCTCCACAGTGGCAAAATCAAACAGAGCACTCCCCTGAAACAGCATCCCCATCTCCTGTCTGAGTCTCTTTTTCTCTGCGGCATTCATCTTTATGAAAGATTTGCCATCGTATAGAATATCTCCTTTGTCGGGAATAAAAAGGCCTACCAAGTTTTTTAGCAACACCGTCTTTCCACTGCCGCTGGCGCCAATGATAAGAGAACATTCCCCCGGCTTGTAGGTTACGCTTATATCCTTTAATACATCCTTTCCGTCAAACTCCTTGTACAAATGCTTGGCTTCTATCATATCTTTCTCTCCTATTTACAACATTATCTTGGTTATAAGCAGGTTAAACACCAAAATAAGTCCACTGCTTATTACAATTGCCTTTGTGCTCGAACGTCCTACACCAAGCGAGCCACCCTTTGCATAATATCCGTAAAAAGAGGATACGGAGGTTATGATAAAGGCAAAAACAGCCATTTTTGTCATACTGTAGTAAACATAATATGGTTTAAAGGCAAACTGTATACCGTCTATATATTGGCCAAGATTAATGACCCCTGTGAATATAACAATAAGTGCGCCACCAAGCAGACCTATCATGAAACTCGCCAACATTACAAACGGACTTAGAGTGGTGGCAGAGGCTATCTTTGGAAGAATAAGATAGTTGGCTGAATTAACACCCATAATCTCCATTGCATCTATCTGCTCTGTTATACGCATACTTCCTATCTCAGATGCAATGTTTGAGCCTATCTTGCCGGCTAAAATAAGCGCAACCATGGTAGAACAGAACTCCAATACCAAACTTTCACGCGCCATATATCCTACATACATCTTTGGAATGAACGGATTCTCCAAATTGTATGCAGTCTGCAACACAATTACCGCTCCTATGAATATAGAGATGATTGAAACTATTGGAAGTGAATCTATTATTAGTTTATATGCCTCTGTAACATACTGCTTTCTAAAGATGCACCATTTCTCAGGTTTGGTAAACACCCTCTCCATAAGCAGCCAGTACTGTCCTATAAGTTCTAAATTTTTTTTAACACCCATAAATCTCCTCTTGTAGCAGACCTTAAAAAAGGTCTTGTAAAAACACCGCAAGTTACACATTTTTTTATTCATTAAATAATTACTAAATTCGCATGTTTTAACGGCTAATGCACTGCATTTTGAATTTACTGTATGACATAGGGATGAGAGGGTATTCGCTTGCAGCCAAAATTGCAGCACCCTTTAATGATAAGGCAAAGCTTTTCTGTAAAGGCAGAAAGGGGTTGCTTGCACGCATTGTGCAGACTGTAAAATCAGATGCTCCCATAGTATGGTTTCATGCGTCGTCTGTTGGCGAATTTGAGCAGGCCCGCCCTATCATAGAGTGGTATAAAGCCAACGCTCCACAATACAGAATTCTGCTAACATTCTTTTCTCCAAGTGGATATGAGCTTAGAAAGAACTATGATATGGCAGATTGGGTTTTCTACCTCCCAATAGATACGTCCAGCAATGCTCGCCGTTTTGTTGAGGCTGTAAAGCCCCAAAAAGCCATCTTCATAAAGTATGAGTTCTGGTACAACTACCTTACAACCTTAAAGAGGTTTGGCACGGAGGTTTATATTGTATCTGCCATATTCCGTAGGAGCCAACCGTTTTTCAAATGGTACGGTTCTCTTTTTAGAAAGATGCTCGGAACCTATAGCCATCTCTTTGTGCAGGATGATAATTCTGCAGCACTATTGGCCGAAGTTGGTATAAAGGAGAATGTTACAATTAGCGGAGATACTCGGTTCGACCGTGTTTACAAGATTACCAAAAGCTCAAATAATCTGCCGCTTGTAGACGCTTTTGTAAGGGTTGGTATGCCATCCTCTTTTGCCGGTATTACTCCTGCTGCCCAAGCTGTTACAACTACCAAGACTACAAACAGTCTTATACTTGTGGCCGGCAGCAGCTGGCCGCCCGATGAGGCTTTAATTGCACGCATTCTCGAAAACTTCTCAAAGATAAGGCTTGTTCTTGCTCCACATGAGATAGGAAAAGACCATCTAACGGCAATAGAGCGTACCTTCTCTATATACAACCCTGTTAGATACACCCAACTTAACGAGCGTTTTGTAAACTCTGCCGAGGGGAGTGAAGAGAGAGAGGCTATCTGCAAACAACTGTCCTGCAGCAGGGTGCTCATAATAGACTGCATAGGCATACTTTCATCTATATACAAGTATGGCCATGTTGCCTATATTGGCGGCGGGTTCGGGGTTGGCATCCACAACATCTTAGAGGCTGCAACATACGGAATACCAATAATATTTGGTCCAAACTACAAAAAGTTCAAAGAGGCAAGAGATCTCATTGCTCTTGGCGGCGCAACAAGCATAGAGAACTGCTCCAACCTGTACGATATTACAAATAAATTTGTGAACAACAGATCTGTAATAGTAGAAAAAGGTGCTGTCTGCAAAAACTATGTTTTGTCTAATATAGGCGCCACCCGGAAAGTAGTCTCAACAATAGAGAAACTGTAACCGTCTGCCCCATTTTTCAATATTGCAAAGTATACCCTATAAACCATAAACACTCAACTATAAACTCAATCAATGCCAACGCTATAAACTATCTATCAGTTCTCAGTTCATTAAATTATGGTATAAAACAACAATCAACAGCTCTGTGCTATACCATTATTCAATCCAAACTAATTTGATAAAGATAACTATGCTATGGCCTAAAATTAGGAGCATAGTAGATGTAGTCTAATTCCTGAATTCGTCAACGTGTCACCCAAAAATTTTCTGAGAACAATTGAGCGATGCGCTGATGTCGTTTCATGAGCATAGTCCTGTTTATGATCTGTTTGTTCTGAGGTAATGTAATCTGTATAGTAACAATAGTTTTTGCAAGTTCAAGAACCTTATCCACACTCATATTTTTATATCGGATAGTTTAAGTAGACGTTCCAACTCCTTGTAAACTTTCAAGGCTACGAAACAGATGCAGTATGCAAGCGGATAGCCACCTATACTGACCAACAGTCCCAATATAATCTGGGGATTATGATGACGCCGTTCTTGTTCTCTGTCAATCCATTCACGACCTTTAGTGAGAAGTGGATTTATATTACATCATTTTACTATCCGTTCATTTCCGATGGTTAGACCCGCTTGGGATAATTGGTGGCATGATTTGTCGGGAAGAGTTTTATAAATCATCCAAGAAAGCCAAATAGCCAAAGAGGAATCCTGTTGCCATTACCAATCTCTATTGAGTCTATAGCTAAATAGCTATTAGCCTCATCTTTAATCTGTTCAAATGTCTTTTTCTTACCACCTACCTCAAACAGATGTATTTGATTGATTTTAAAATCTCCTTTTAAAGGTAATGTTACTTCATGCACCTGAGATAGTTGATTCATAAAAAATGTTTCTCTGATTGTTCCAATCTGAACATTATCTGACAACGCAAACATCATATTTGTGTTGTCAAGATATAATTTATCCGGAGCAGAAATATGTTTCAGAGACTTAACCTGAGACTTGAGCATGGTAATTAATTTTGCATCCTCCAAAATGTTAAGAAGTTTTAAACCTTGTTCCCTATTGGTCTGTAATTCGTGATACAACTGATTCATTTTAGGAATAAATGGAACTTGAACAGATAAGATCATCAACAACTTCTTTAGTTTCTGAAGGGTTCCATATTCAACATCTTCTACAGCCGGAATATCCACATCTATAGTCTGGGTTATGACCTCTTGTACTCTTGAAAGATATCCATCACCTTCCTCTTTATAAAACGGATAATATCCGTTACTTAAGTATTTTTCAAAATATGGCAGTACTTTGATTTTATCACTTATATCAGATGCCATTGTTATATGTTGTTTAAGAATATCTTGTAAATCTATAACATTATAATCCAAAGCTCCTTCAAACAAAAGATATTCTCTAAATGACAGACCTGTCATCTCATAAGAACGTAACCTTCTTGATAAATCGCCATCTCCCGACTTTAATTTGAGAATAGATGATCCTGTATACACAACGTGAAGATCGGGATAGTCATCATAAATATTCTTAATACAATCCTGCCATCCTTTATATTTATGAACTTCATCAAGAAAAATATGTGTTCCTCCATGTGTATAATGATATTCAACTAAATCAATAATACTGTTTGAACTGAACCATATATTATCCATAGAGACATACAACACCTTGCTTCTATCCTCAAATGTCTCTCTTATATGTTGGAGAATCAAGGTGCTTTTGCCAACACCTTTTGGGCCTCGTATCCCAATCAACCTGTTATTCCAATTAATCTTGTAGTAAAGAGGGCGTTTGTAATCAAGTGAAATCTTGTTTATTTTTCTATTAGAGATAAGATACAAGTAGTCTATAGTTACCATAACAATCTTGAATAATTTTTTTCAAAGATAAAAAAAATCTTTAAAGATTGTTTATACACAATTCTGTTTATCAAAAATTGGCAATTATCCATTCTTGAAAATGGTAGTTCTCCAGCATTTTAGTTGGGGTATTTACTCGTGCTACCGACAAATTTAAGGACTATGCGGTAAGTCAAAAAGGACTATCAATGACTGATATGTAGCAAGTATGACGTCCCCACACCCTCACTTAAATAGATCATTATATAATAGCCCCAAAGCAAATCATAAGTTATTAACTCTTTCTTGCTCTGCTTTTAGTTTATATAAATCTTTAGTCATTATTCCTTCACGAGCTTTTTCTCTGTTTTCAGCATCCTTACATAGAATCCAATGTTCAGCAACTTTGCCATTTTTTAAGATAGAAGAATACGTTAAATGAAGTTGCCATCCTTTTTCAGACATGAAATTCATTGCATCAATCATGGAATTAAAATAGATTGTTTCTCCTTTGTTATCAACAAAAACCATATCAGAATTCAATCCTCCCCACGTATTGTATACAAAACAATCTCCAAAATCAAAAACTATTTTCATTTCATCAGCAAAGTCTCTATAAGTTCCTGTTATTTCGCAATAATATCTATGCGTTTGAGCATAAGATATAGTAGTCATAAAGATTAATAAAAATAGAAGTATAAGCTTATTATATGTACGCATGATATTGTCTTTACTATATATCATTGAAATTTACTTTAGCAAAGGTAAAGGTTTTTTTTCAAAAACCTTTACCTTTCTCACCTTACCATCTCTATACATTCTATACCTTCAAAACCGGCCAAAGCCAAAGCTGATAAACTGACTATACACACCATAAACTCTAAACTAATACGGAGCTATCTATACCTGTACAAAAACGACTATCTTTGCGAGTCGTAACGGTATATATGTCTTATGTTAAAAAGAGAGGTAGTCCACCCTGTTTTAGGGAAAATAATCTATGCAAAGAATCCAAATTCAAAGTCTGTACGCGTGAGCATTCGCGCAGATCGCGGATTGCTTGTGTCGCTCCCAACATATTTCACATATAACGATGCCGAACTGTTTGTAGAGCAGAACTGCGGGCGAATAGCAGAGATGGTAAAACGGCTGAAACAAAAGGTCTCTGCCCGCGAGTCTGTACACCATGCAAGCAGCGATACGCTCAAGGAGACAATAAACCGGGCAAGAGCCGTGTTGCCAAAACTGTTGGAGGAGTTGTCGGGAAGCATGAACAGACAGATAAAAATTACAGACGGAAAAGGACGGGTTGTTGAGTCCCCTTTCAGCTATAATAGACTTTTTCTTAAAAACAATGTCTCCAACTGGGGCAGTTGCTCAATAAAGAGGAATATAAATCTTAATGTTAATCTTGTTAATCTGCCGGAACATCTTATAAGATATGTAATCCTCCACGAGCTCTGCCATTTAGTATATATGAACCATGGAACACGGTTTCATGCTCTTTTAGACTCTGTATGCGGTGGCAAAGAGAAAGAATTAGCCAAGCAGCTTAGAGGGTACTCCCTCCTTTAAAGTTTATAGTTGAGAGTTTAGAGAGACTTTTCTTTATACACTATAAACCATAAACTTTCTACTTCGTCCATCTGTTATCAGTTCACTATATTATGGTATAAAACAACAATCAACAGCTCTGTGCTATACCATTACACTAATTCAAAACATTTTGATAGAAATAAATACCTATGCTATGGCCTAAAATCAGGAGCATAGTAGATGTAGTCTAATTTCTTACCCTCTTCCGGCCGGTTTGGAATCTGTTTTATTATCGTATGAACCACCGCCGCCTCCACGGTCAATTAAAGCATTGAGCAGTTGCTCTGCTGTATCTCTGTGTCGGTTGTTAGGCCTTTCTGCCGTAACTACCAACTCAGGCATGTCATATATTGGCTCATACAATTTGGTATCTACCGAATTTGCAATCCTGTAGATGGAGATCTTCTCCAAGAATTTGAATGCATTGTCATTATTCGTTTCTATATCGGAGGACTTGTCAAATACATAAACGCCATTGCAATATTCGCCGTCTTTATATTGACTTACTCTTACCAATTCGCCACTTCTTGCAAGCCAATGCCGTCATTTACGTAAAATCCAGGTAAATTTCCATTTTCAAAATCCATTACAGCCAATTTTCCGTTCTTTTGCAGGCATAAGCGTTGGCGTTGGCTAATTTATTTATAGTTTATGGTTAAAATTTATAGTCAGTTAATTAGTTTATAGCTTTAAAGTGAAAATTTTTTACTATTAGCTTTTAACTTTCTATACGCTATAAACTCTCAACTATAAACTTTTATAATGCTGTCTATACACTTTAAACTATAAACTTTCAACTAAGTCGAGGCTAAGGCCAAGGTCAAAGCAATAAAACTAATAAAAAAATGTTGTGTAAAGTAATCTGCGGAGCCACACGCGGAATAGAGGTTATTCCGGTAACCATAGAGGTAGATGTAAGCCCCGGCATAGCTTTCTTTTTAGTGGGGCTTCCCGACAATGCCGTTAAGGAGAGCCAGCAAAGGATAAGCGCATCGTTGCAGAAGTTAGGCTTTAAGATACCCGGCAAAAAGATCATCATAAACCTTGCACCCGCAAATGTAAGGAAGGAGGGTTCAGCCTTTGATCTCCCCATAGCTGTTGGGATTTTGGCAGCATCGGGCCAATTGGAGCTTACAGGACTCAACAGATACCTTATTGCCGGAGAGCTCGCATTAGACGGTACACTAAGAGCTATTAACGGGGCCTTGCCGCTAATAATATATGCGCGGGATACCGGATTGGAGGGGATCATTCTTCCAACCGCCTCTGCCTGCGAGGGTATAGAGATAGAGGGCATCGACATCTATGCAGCCAATACTTTACAGGAGGTGATAGAGATTCTGCTATCTAACGGAGGAAACAAGCAATATCTTGTAAAACAGAGAATAGAGAGAGAATACTCAGGCAAATTCATATCTGCAAACGGCCAAAACGGTTTGCCGTTGCTAAAAATAACAGAAAGCATCAACCGCACCAATGAATATGATTTTAAAGATATAAAGGGGCAGCAACTTGCCAAAAAGGGTTTGGAAGTTGCCGCAGCAGGTGGGCATAACCTTATAATGACCGGCTCTCCCGGTAGCGGAAAGACATTATTGGCAAAGAGCATAACATCCATACTACCGCCGCTTAGCAGGGAGGAGAGTATTCAGACCAGTGTCATATACTCAATTGCAGGAGAGCTTAACTCCCACATGGGACTCATAAAAAGGAGACCTTTCAGGCAACCGCACCATACATCAACGTTGCAGGCTATTACCGGAGGGGGAAGCCATATACTTCCCGGGGAGATCTCGCTTGCACACTGCGGGGTGCTCTTTTTAGATGAATTTGCAGAGTTTCCACGCTCGGTGATTGAGGTGCTAAGACAGCCGTTGGAGGACAGGATAATACAGCTAAGCAGAGTACGTTCAAAAATCACCTATCCGGCATCTTTTATGCTTATAGCAGCAATGAACCCCTGTCCATGCGGCTATTTGGATGATGAGAGCGGAAAATGCAACTGCACCTCATATATGATAGAGAGATACAGAAGCCGTGTGTCGGGACCCATATTAGATAGAATAGATATAAGGTTAAAGATAAGACCTGTACCAAAAAACCTGCTCGTAGATGACAGTCAAGCCGAACCCAGTTCTGTAATTGCAGAGAGGGTTGCAAAAGCTCGGGAGATTCAGTTAGAGAGATTTAAAGGGGAGCATTTCTTTACCAATTCAGAGATTCCCTCTCCTCTTGTAAAAAAATATTGCCGTTTGGCAGAATCGGAGAAAAAATATCTTATGAGTGTTATAGAAAAGATGGATATCTCAGCCAG